>JAYSTF010000035.1:0-5312 GCA_043720065.1 Pseudobdellovibrionaceae bacterium
TATAAGTACAACGCCCCTGATCTCGCGCGTAAACCTGATGTTTGGTGCGAGCAGGAAGTGGCGCTTGGACTGCGGTTCCAAGGAACTCGGCCAAAATCCGTTTTTGCAAACTCATTGTTCGGTGGCTTTCTTGACCTCTATCTTAAAACACGGATTCCATTAGGCTGACTTTTTCTCCAAGTCGATTTTGATTGGCTGTTCTTTTTCTGATGCAACTTCAGTAAGCTGTTCATACGCGACGACAAACTCTTGAGCGCGAGGAGCACGCTTGCTTAGTGCAAATAGGCGGATGTCTTTTTCTGTTGTCCAACTCATGCCAGTGGCTTGATTTTCAGAGCGTTCCCACTTAAGAACCGCAGGATGGGTGACGTCAAAGCGCTCAGCGAATTGCACCAAGGTCATTTCTAAAAACACCCGCAGAAAACGAATTTCACTTCCAGTCAACCGACTGGGTTTCAAAACAAGAGCTTCAACAACACGCTCTTGCAACTTTCTTTGATTTACGTTAGGAACCCATTCTCCTCGCATCTCGATCAGCGGTACATTAAGGAGAGTAACTGGAAATCCAAATCCATGATCATGAAAAACCTTTTGAATTTTTGTCTTCATCTCAATTACTCCTTTTCTAAATCAATCGCCGTTACTATCAATACATTCGGTTCAACAAAAGTGATCACGATTCTCAAATTCCGACCATCAAGTGTTTTACCCCTAATGGCATAATCCCAAGTGCCATGTTGGATTCAAGCGCTCATTCGCATGTCGCTAATAAAGCAAGCGTCCAGCTCGAACCGCCATTCCCGTTAGATTCATAATGTTTTTAGCTTTTGCGGGTCTAATCACATCAGACAATGTAACTCAGTTACATTTAGATTTCAAGTGAAATGTCATGAGGGTCGGCGATTGAGGGCCGTCCTTGTTAAATTTCAGGTATTCAGCCGGAGGGATCTCGAGTCTTTCCGCGTTATGTGCTGTCCTGGCTAGCATTTGGTGTCTTCATAAACTGCAGATCTTCCCGAGCACCGATCTCCGTCTTTGTCTTTATGAGCATTAAGAGTTGACGACCGAGTTTTGCGGCGGAATTTCTTTCCACAATAACTGCACGAATGGACACAAGTTGGTCCAGACTAATTTCGTCCAGACCGCGAAGAGCTTGATTTTTCAAGCTGGTGAATAGGTAAATGTCCTGCAGATGTGATCTCTACTGCATAAGTGGGGGCAAATGTCGTTCCGGTTACGGCAACCGACTCAATGCGATCCCAACGATAGCTACGTGTCTCGCGGTTGTCGGAGCGGACTGCCCTTAAAAGAAGATTCCCCTCTGAACTACGTGCCAGCGAATAGGGTTCGATAAGGCGGAAGTCGTTGCCATATCCTAGACGGACGAGAAGTCGATTCGCAGCCGCAAATCGTACGCTGTCCATATACGAAGCAGCTACTCCAGGTAGAGTAAGGGAATCAACACGCTCAGACGCAACCCGAGTTTCTTGTTCTCCTCTATCGCTGATACCAATGACTGCAAGCTCCTCAACTTCTTCGCCGGCAAGCCATTCAAGAACTTGGGGGAGTTCTGTGAGAAAGCTTTGGAAGGACGGAAGAACAGGAATTTGGTGCTTGAGTTGATTTTCCCATTCTGATTCTAGGAGGGTGCGATTGTCATGAGATTCGATAATTGCAAATGTGGGCACCTGAATTCCGCGAAGTTGACATTTGCTTTCCAGAGTTGACCGTACTTTTTCTCTATCTGGATTTAGATCCATGCGCCGGTGCAGGTGAATAACATCATAGAGATCTCTTGGTCTGAGTCGTTGCGCAAGAGCTCGAACTTTTTCTGCAAAGACTTCTTCGTAGTCATAGGCTAGAGCTAAAATGCCGCCTTCGGGTTTGTCTGAGTATGGGTGATCCACTTGGCGCGTGACCGGAGAAAGTATCAATGGCTCATCAAGCGTTAAGTCGATCTTGATTCGTTGCATTTGTGAAAGGCCAACTTGGGGTCTAACGGGACCTCGATACTTTATTCCTCCATGGATCGACAGTGAACCTCGTGGGTTCTGAAAAATCTCAAACTGTATGGACTGCTTTGGAAATTCGATACCTGAAGCCTCTAGGACCGAATCTGACACGTCGGACAATACAGCAGCTAGTTCCTCTACAGTTGGTTGTCTCGCTCCACGAAAGCTAAAATCCAGATCTTCCGAAAAACGGTAAGTTTCAAAGTAACATTTTTTAAGACAAGTGCCGCCCTTAAAGACCCAATCATTTTTTGCGACTGCGTGTTGGTTGATACCCCAGAGAAGCCAGCCAAGTGCATAATCCTTTTCAACCACGATATTGCTGAGGAGAACCTTCGCGGCGTGAGCGCGAATTTCTTCAAGAGTAATCACTTTTTGCCGCCCTTCTGCCATCCTTGGGGCAACCAAAGCCCCCAAAGCGTTACGAGGGTTTTTCCTGGTGCAGCAGGATCAAGTTGCGAATACCCAGACTTGATTGATTTTCGAGCGTTCTCGACAAACTTTTTTTCTTTTGGCCAATGCTGATCCATGACAAATCCAAGTCTTTTAAAAATAGCAGTATTTTTCATTTTCAAAGCATATTCAAAAAGTAGATTGAGATTCTTATGCTCTGAATTCATGTACCGATCAAGTATGTCAACCGCCATGCGAATTCCGCCGACTGTCGCGGGATCATTATAGGCGTCAACAATCGTTCGAGTGGGATCGGAAATTTCGACTTTATGATTTTGGAGCCAAATCGTATTTAATCCGAAGAGGCGCTCAGGCCGAATTGTTTTAATTGTGAATCTCGCGCCGTTGAGATTCATTTCGCGCGAATCAACTTTTTTTGATGTGAAAATCATTGCTGAATTAAAAATCTGCTCGGTAAAGTCCCAGTGTTCGGCTGCGCTCCACCCGCCAATATAGCAAGGAGGGAAAAGGCTGCTCGCAGCGGCCCAGGGCTCATCTATCATAACTTCAGTGGTGGAGGATTGAAGAGAGACTGGAATATAGACGCCGCGCTTTACTCTTGAAAGCCAGCCTTTCTTACTCCAACGAGCTAAGAGTTGCGCTGCCTGGCTCTGATCAAGTTTTAAAACGATGGCAGTCTCTTTTGGCGTAATTATAGGTCGACCAGCCTTGAGAATTAGGGAGAGCTGCATCCGTTCCTTTTTGCCTATTCCCGCTATAATCGATTTCATACTATATATTATGTGGCATTTTTAACTGAAAAACAAAATAATTCAGTAAAATATATAGTTATAGGGACAGTACATAAGTCGAATCTTCAGAAAATGCCGGATATCACCAATCTCATTATGAGTCTGAGGTTACCCCCGAAATTGGACCGGAGGGATCTTGACTCTTTCCGCGTTAGTGAACTCTCAAATTCCTTTTCGATCCTCTTCTTTGCGTCAGCCGGATCATGAAACAGCGGTTCATTCAGGCATTCGTCTCTAAAACGTGAGTTGAAAGATTCAACGAACGCGTTTTTAATCGGCTTGCCCGGTTGAATGTATTCTATCGCAATATTGTTCTTGTACGCCCAGTCCATAAATTTGCGAGACACCATTTTTGGGCTATTGTCGCAACGAAGTTTGTTTGGCAGCATGGGTAGTGACTCAAAGAAGTTAACCATGTCCTCGCTGGTTATCGAGTATTTCGTCAGTAACCCTGGCGATTTCTTTGTGCAGTCATCGACTCTTGAGTCGGTAACGACGCCTGATGTTGGTCACGGGAGGATCGAGACCAGATTTTATCAAGTTGTGGCAACAAATCTGATCCCTGAGTTGGCGGATTGGCCGGGCTACAATATCGCACCAGCAGTGACCGTAGGAACTGAGGCGTCAGCGCATAGGTTTGTGGTCGGAGCTACTGCACCGGTCGTGTTGTTCGCACTTCCACAGGCGACCCCCGCACGCTAAAGGCGTGCAGACTTGTACGTCGCACCGGCACTCCAAGCCCCCCAATCCACCGCAAAAGCTTGCGTAATACAGGCCTGAATATCACCAGTGATGTTCGCCAACACTCTTCCGGCAATTGAAGGCATGCGCAACTGGTGGGCCCTAAGAACAGTCACAAGTTCCTAAGGGAGACTCGCTTAAAACCTATTAAACTAATTTAATATGCGCACGGGCGATTCTTCGAACCAGTTGTGGGTACCTTCGGGTTCGATGATCATTGTGGTATCGATGTTCGCCGCCGCTCGACATGCCGGCGGCGAAAACCTTAATTTATCAGTGTCCCTCATGGCCGTCGTTGTCCCGCTCGCCTTATGCGTTACACTAAGATTCGAATTTAATATGGAAGGATTTTTCCAATTCATGTCGAGGAGAAAAACCTTTAGCTTGTTTTGTCCAACCGGAACGACCTCGGTATGAAACGCTCCCGGCATTTTGATAAACCCGCCGTTTGGAGTGGTTGGTCCACAGCTGCCCACGGTAAGCAGGCTAGATAATGGCGCACTACAGCTGGCGGAGGATCCGCCAGAACTACCAGTTACTACGGTCTCTGTGCCTGCTGAGCAAGGACCCGAAGATGGCGCTGTGGCCACAGTCGTGCCATTGGCCGTGCCACAGGCGCCGATGACAGCAAGACACTGGTAACTTCCGCCACCGATAGCTGTCCACGACGAGTCAAGCGGAGCCGCAAGTAAGATTGGCGTAAAATTAACCACTGTCGCCGCGGGCACGGTCATATCATTAATTTCACAAGTCGCACAGGGCCTGTATCTATAGGAACAATCACCTAATGGCGTGATACTGGCACTACATGAATCAACCCCGCAAAGTCCGTTCACAGCCACTGGTGGTGGCGCTGGCGCTGGCACAGTCACTCTCACCCAGCCGTTGTAATTCACTATTACTGTCGATGATAAAACAATTTGCTCACCATATGCCGTGTTACTAAAACTAGGATTATATGAAGCGACCCATGGGGTGGAAGCGACATATCAATTACAGGGGCAGAAGAAAACACAGAGTACGGAAGTGTAGTAACAGTTTGTGAGTAAGAGCCCACAGCCGGAGCGCGGTACTCGCAGGGCCCGACGCACACAGCGGTTGATAACGCAGGATTATTTTTACACTAAGTTTTTTTCGCGACAGAAGGTCCAAAAAGGCAAACAACGACCCGATGTTTTGGGGTTACCAAAGTCTCTTTCACCCTTGTGCACTTGAAAAAACTCAGGGATGTCTGTTCGCTCTCTGAAATATTGTATATGTGACGATAACGACTTGTCGCCGCTTTTGCATTCAACAGCAAACAGGGGCTTTTTATTTTTCATAACCACGAAATCGATTTCTCTTAAATCTCGAT
>JAYSTF010000036.1:0-15439 GCA_043720065.1 Pseudobdellovibrionaceae bacterium
CTTGGACCCATAAAAGGAATCTTCCCCATCCCATTTGTCGCCGTCGATTTCGACTGGCTAAAAGAACAGTGGTCGACGATTATAGACAAACAAGATCCTTTGCAGGAGTTCCGCTCCCGGGCAAAAGCCGCGTTTCCCTAGGGCCTTTGGCTAGTCCTGGATTGTATGACTCATCCTCTCAATATTATCCTGAGAGAGAATCATCCAGTGAGGGCACTTTTATGCTTTGGTCTTTGCTTTTCATTTTTCTCCAGCCCGCGCACGCCAATGACCCGACAGTCATGCGCCGGGAAAGTTTTATCCAGCAAATGAAGCAAGAAGGTCTAAAAACGTTTTGCTCGGACCGTGGAATGAGCAAGTGCTATAAGATTAACGCATCCGAATGCAAGGCTACATTTGAAAGTGGCATGGCCCGTTGCCTGAAAGGCGTGGAGGTTCCCAAAGAGGTCAGCCTCCTCGGCGAAGATGAAATCATACAAGAAAAATTGGGCGAGTGCCTGGGCACCGAGTACAGCAAAGACCACTCGTCTAAATTCAGGGAGAATTCCGAATGCGCCGTACGAAAGTAGTTTTTTGCCTGTTTGCTGCCACAGTTTCGGGCTCCGCGTTTGCTGCGGAAGAGTGCATGCCGAAATGGAATCAAAAAATGGAACAACTTCGGGCGTCGCAGCGAGCGTATTCGTGTGAAATCGCGGCCACACTAGAAGAGTGTGAAGCAAACATGGGGCTCGGGAAAGCGGCTCAGTATCTCGCGGCCGGCGGTCTTGGCGGCACCATGATGAAGGAAGCCGGTCAAAGAATTCGCGATAAAAATTTTCGCGTTTGCCAGATCGCTAGTCTCAACTACTTTGATTTAATTGTGAGCAAAGCGTGGGCCTCTCCAGGCGTATGCACTCATCCTGACTTTATTAATCAACGCCGCATTAGAAATACCGCCGACCTTATGATTGAGGAGCACAAACGAATTCTTGCTGGCGTCAATCAAGTGGCGGAGCAAAAACAACAAGCTCTTAACGCCCTGGAGGCTACGTCAGATCCTAAGGTTCGAGCGGCACTATTCGAAGAGCAGGTCAAAGCAGCTAAAGCCAGTTTGGCTAATGCAGCCGAACAAGTTACTGCAGAACATAATACGCTCATGCAAAGTCTTGGGAGTCGGGATATCAACGCTCGCGAAGCCCGTGCGATGTATGATGCTACTTCCACTTGGCAAAATCTTTCCATGGAACTTAACCGCCATGCGCCCCAGCACCGAGTGTATGCAGAGGTGGGAGGAATTTCAGCGGACTTACGAAAGAAACTTCTTGCCGATGGTGTGGGCGCGGAAAGAGCTGACCAACTTTCCGATATGCTTGAACGGGCAGGCCGAGCCGAAGAGGAGCGTAGCCGTGCCAAAAACTACTCAAAGGCGTTGCACAATGACCCTAGAGTGAAGGAGTCCCAGCTTAAAGTGCAGGGCGCACGCGAGGCGGTGGAAAATTTTAAGCCGCCAAAGGTAACCACCACTGGACCGAGTCAGGAGGATCTCGCCGCGGCGAGAAAGGCTTTAGTTGAAACCCAGGCATTGGCAAAGAATCTTGTAAGGCGCGGTGACGATCTAGCAAAACTACGCCAGGGTGCGGTTATGCCGATGTCAAAAGCGGAAGTTAAGGCCGTCGCAGAACTTCTCGGCGATGTCATGCCAAAGGAGATTTTAAAGGATCCAAGTCACGCGGCCATTCGGAAGGGGATTTGGGACATTCAAAATGCAGCAAAATTCATGGGTGAAATCACTCCATCTCCCCATAAGAATGCCGGGATAGCTAACTTCCTGCGGCAGGTAACGCCTTACGCGAGTCAGGTTCGCAGATCCATGATCAAGGGCGCCACAGTCGCTGCGGGAGCCGTTTTTGCGGGGGTTGCGTCTGCTGGAGAACTTGCTCTTTATAGCGGCTCGGTGAATTGTGCTTCGATGGGTCCTGAAAAGTTTTATAAGCGTGACCTGGAAACGTGCAAAGTGGACATGAGCTTTGCCAACCCAGTGAACCAAAAGCTTGCGGAACTGGAATCTGAAGAACTTTGCAGACTCGCAAAAGACAATCCCGAAATTCTTGAGATGATTGAAAGCAACTACCGAACCTATTACTCGAGCACGACCAAGGTGGCATGCGGTCCTCCGCTTCAAGCGACCTACACTGACGGTCTTTCCGTGACTTACTCGAAAGATAAATTGATATACAAGTTAAAGGAAAGCGCTGAGCCAATCGAAATGACGTACAACCGATTCGGAGTAGAAGAAGGCACCCTCGTTAAAATGGATGCTGGAGTAATGGGAAGCGATGGAAAGCTAGCTCACGCCACAGAGACAGTGCCGTGGGGCAAAAAAACTACGACCGCCCACTATAAATATAATCCGTTTGAGAAGAGATATAAAATGAACGTGCGGCCTATGGTTGTCGAAGCTGCGGCATGCTGTAGCGGTGACGGAGTTCAACCTCCTGATGATGAGTGCGCCAGTCGTTACGGCATCAAGAAGCAAGCCTTAGATCCCAGCGGCAAAACAGGCACCTCCGGTCGCGCAATTAGATAGCACAAATTTTAGGCCGGGACCTGCACCGGCGCCGAGGTTACTGCGGCTTCGGCGCTGATTAACGGTCGTTAGACTCACCAAGCGTGATTATCTTTCGGCAGCGTTCGCCTTCTTGGCTTGTGATTTTTAGGTCTTTGACGACGACGGGTTGAAGGTTTTTGTTGTCGTTCACAAAGCGGTTTAGGCGGTCGGCCAAATCGGGTGAGCATTCCGCTGGGGCTAAGTCAGAGAACAATCCTGCTACGAAGTGTTCGCGATTCACATTCACCCAAAGCATATCTTTAAAGAATTGGCTGGAGAAGAGTTCGCGTTTATCAATTTGGTTATATGGGAAAAGGTTGCCGATCGCTGAGCGCAGCTGGGCAAAGCTATATTCGGACTTGTCTTTTTTTAGCTCGTCGATCCATTTCGTCTTTTCTTCATACGGCGGGAGGGCCGCGGTCGCGCCGATTTTTTTCTCTACGCCCATGCTTGAATTGTCGCGTTTGGTTTCGTGTTGAATCCACTTGGGCGCTTCAGGATCATTGTGCCGCGCCAGATTGTTGACCATTTCCCATCGGCGGTCTTGGTCGATATTCATACCGGCCGCACGCTCACTTCCATTTAAGAGGTGAACTAGCTTTTGCATGCCCCAGCTTGAAGTCATAAGTTTTGGCAATGAATCTAACCATATGAGTTGCTCGTTGCTCCCAGCTTTCGCCTTCTTAAAGCGCGCCCAGATTTGTTTATCCACGTTTTCGCTAAAAGCAGGGAACTCTCGCTTCAATAATTTTGGTGAGTGATTGTAGTAACTCGAGACGGAACTCACGGTGTTTAGAAGTTGGCGCAGAATCAATTCATTTTGTTCTTTTGGCAAAGCTTCTTGGGTGATCATATCCGCATAAGTCGTGATCGGCAGTTCCGCATCGCGGACTTTATCCCAGAGCGCGTACCAAAGTTCTTGGCGAAGCAAGGGGTCTTGGATTTCATAGAGCGAAGTTTTCAGGAAATTTGCCGAATTGGTGTCGAGTTTGCTTTTAACGTAGCCGTAATCTTCATGATTCAAATAAACAATGTGTGGGCAGGTTTTGCCGATTGCAGCTGGCACGTACGTGGTAGGAGCCGTTACGCTGATACTCAAAACTTCAACTACTTCCACTTTTCCGTTCATCCGATTCATCAACGCGATTTGCGTCGCGTGGGGACGGACTAGTTTCTCTCCGCTTGCGGTAGTTTGCTGAATCACGAATTGGCTGATGCGACCATCTTTGCACTCAAACTGGGAGGACAGGGCATTTAAACCTGCCGTTTCAAACCAAGCTTTTTGCCAATCCTCGAGTTGTTTCCCCGACGCTTCTGCCATGGCGCCCATGAAGTCTTTGTATTCCGTATTTTTTTCGGCGTAGCGCTCGAAATAAATTTTAAGGCCCTTTTTAAAAGACTCTTCGCCGAGATAATAAGACAGCTGCTTTAGAACTGCTGAGCCCTTGCCATAAGTTATACCGTCGAAGGAAGTGAACGCTTCGTTGGTGTCTTTCACTTGCGCTACGATGGGATGAGTCGTGATCATCTGATCTTCCCAGTACGCCCAAGTTTTATTGCCGAAGAAAGCCTGCCACGTATCTTTAAATTCTGGATAAGCGGCCTGAGCGACAAACGAGGTGTAGGTGGCGAAAGCTTCATTCAACCACAAATCACCCCACCAGCGCATGGTCACCAAGTTACCGAACCACATGTGAGCCATCTCATGCAAAATAGTATTGGCTTGGCCCCTGACTTGAGTGTTTGCCTTAGGTCCACGGGAAATAAAGCGCTCAGTGAATGTCACTGCGGCGACGTTCTCCATGGCGCCGGCATTGAATTCAGGAACAATGATCTGGTCATATTTTTTGTAAGGGTAAAGATAACCAAAGAACGATTCAAAGAAATCAAATCCGTGGCGGGAAATAGGAAACCATTCCGCGGGCTTTACGTATTTCGCAAGCGACTGGCGCGCGAACAAACGTAGTGGGTAACGAAAGTTCTTATCTTCCCATTTGGCGTAATTGCCGGCATGAAGAGGAAAAATATAGGTGCTGTAGCGAGCACTTCGGGGGAAGTCCCAAACTTTAACTTCGCCCTGATCTCTCACGCTAGATTCACGAACAGAAGTAATGACTTCCCATTTTTTGGGAGCGGTGACCTTAACACTATAAGTCGCCTTTAGATCCGGCTGATCGAAACAAGGAAATGCGCGATTCGCGTCGTAGGGTTCAAAATCAGAATACAGATAAACATTCTTATCGACGGGATCGACGAATTTCGCCAGGCCTCGGCCGTTTCGGCTGTACTCAACTGCAAAATCGATCTCTAGACGCTGTAAGCCTTGCTTAAGGACCTTCCCGGGAATTGATATCACTCGCTTATTATAATTAACGCTAAGTGATTTGCCGTTTAAGGCCATTCGCGAAACCTCACCATCCGCGAAATCAATTCGTAGATCGCGGCCTGATGCGATCACTTGAAATTGAATCACGACGCGCCCAGTGTACTTGTCACCGGGTTGGGAAAAGTCGAAATCTAGAGAGTAGTCGACTTGATTGATTGTCTTCGCCCGCGCTTCAGCTTCCGCCTTTGTCAAAACAGGTGAGCCTAACTTTTCCGCTTGGCCGGTGTCTTTTACGGATTTATGGGAGCAATGAACACCCAGTGCGAGGGTACAAGCGACGGCCAAAAATTTTGTGAACTTAAGCAGCATAAATCCCCCCGGGCTATTAAAGTCATTTCACTTGGGCTGGGTCAAGAACAGGAACCAAGTAGTCCGTCTTCATGTCGCCATCGGGCAGGACGGTGTAGATTTCAATGGTGGAAGTCGCAGTGCGCAGCTTGGTGGTTTCAGCAAATTCCTTAAGCTTCGGGTAAACTCGCCAAGGGCCTATAGCAGGAGAGCCCGTAAATACGGCATGAATGTAAACAGTTGGCTTAGTGATTTTTAACTCAAACCCTTGCGGCAAGCTTTTTGGGTCGAGAGCGGATTCAATGATGCAACCGGCCTGACTGTTTAATCGCTCTTCAGCAACTTGGCGTGGGTCGTCGAGGTATTCCCCAAAAGTTCTAGGGCACGCAATACTGTTTTTCTTCGCCCACTCCTCGACTTCAACAATGACGGCGTTGATTTTGTGGTAAGCCCCGCGATGATTTTTTAATACAAGCATCATTTGCGGCCACTCGAGTTTATCGACCACAACCTCTTTGCCAGCACCAAGATGGACGTACAGGTAAATGCCTAAAAGTAAAAATCCGAGAAGCACGGGGAGAGCGATTAATCGCCAGAGCTTAAGCACTTTTACTCCACTCTATTTTTGGAGGGCGAGAGTATAAGCTGACCAAACTGGAGAAAGGCCGAGGGGTTTACGGCGCGAGTCTGTGGCATAAGCGACCAAACCAACTTTAGGCTCGCGTTTTGCGTCAGCAAGATAAACTCCCCGCCAAGACCAGCGAATTGCGCGGTTCCACCGAGTGTCCGATACGAGCCATAAATCTGTTGAATATCTGCGAGATCAAATCCTTCTAACGACAAAATCACTTCCGAAGTTCCCGTCGCGCCATATCCAGGGCCCCAACCCTCGTACTTAGCAAATACCGGAGCGGTGACCACATCTCCACGGCCACTATTCCAACGGGTAGGGTCCTTTTTGTGACACTCAATCAGGCCGTCCCCTTCCCAAGTGTCTTTGCCCCAAAGATAGAAACTTGTGGAGGCGCCGCGAATGGCGATGCTTACTGAACAATTGTGCGCTGGAGGGCGCGCGAAAGACGCAACAGAAAAAAGCGTTAGGAATAATGAAATTAATGACGTCAAATATTTCGGCATACTGGGCGGGGACTTTAAGCTGGCAGCAAATGGCAAGCAACCACTCGCTATAGAATAATTTTCATATCCCGGTCCATTTGATGGAGCAACCCATAGAGGGGATTTGCTCCGGCACCAGAACACCTTTTTTAAGACAAACTTCAATCGCGGCTTCGAGCTCACGGCGGTTGACCTTTTGTGGATTCTTCCAAGAGTCATCGAGGCGCCCGCGGTAAAAAAGCTTTAGGTCTGAGTCATATAAAAAGAAATCTGGTGTGCAAACCGCGCCGAAAGCCTTGGCAACGGCTTGGTTAAGGTCATGAAGATAGGGGAATGGATAATGCTTATCCTGCCAACGTTTTTTTAACCCCTCAAAGCTGTCCTCTGAATTCTCAGAGGCGTCATTTGAACAAATCGCCAAAAACTTAGCGCCTTTTGCTTGCATTCGAGTGGCTAGATTTAGCAGCCGGTCTTCGATGGCGATTACGTATGGGCAATGATTACAGATAAACATCACGACCAATGCGTGAGCGTTCGCAAAATCCTTTCCAGCGTATGTTTTCCCGTCCACCGCAGGCAGTTGGAAGGTGGGCAGAGGAGCGCCGATCTCTCCTTTTGGCGTATAAGTTAGAGCCACTAAAGTGAATTCCAACTGACGCTTCGCTGAGGGAAAATGAGATTCCCTTCCGTCGTTACGTCCTTGAGATCGCTACTCGTAGGATGGCGACGAAGTGCTTCAGCGAGAGCCAGGCGCTGAGCTGCTCCCAAGGTGACGTTCGCACTTTCCTGAGCAACATGAAGAAAACCCTGATGTAAGCGGTGAAGAAAATCAAACCATATGGACTCTAATAGCGCGCTCCTGAGATACTGGCTAAGATGACCCGCCGCTGGCACATCTCTTGGCGATGAGAACACGTTCATCCCAACGCCAATCATCAAGCGGTGTAGGCTGCCGCGGGAGATCGACTCCACCAAAAGACCACAGACTTTACTTTCGCCAAGATAAACATCGTTTGGCGCTTTCAAGCTCCAAGGGAGATCTGGCCACACACCGATGACAGATTGGTAAACGGCAAGCCCTACTAGGGGTGCTGTCAAAGGCTGGGGGCTTCGATCGACGGAGAAAGACCAAGTCGCCATAAGGCTTGTGCCCACGTCAGACGAAGACCAAGTGGCGTCGCCGCGGCCTCGACCATGGAGTTGTTCCCCGGCGAGGTACACCATAAACTCTTGGTCGATAAAGGCACCTTTTTTGGCTTGATCGCTCGTGCTGCCCGTCACCGGCAATGCCTCGTAGCGCCAACCTTTTTCTGAGAGCCATTTTGCTGTCCAAGAGAAAATAGAAGTCTCTGCGGTCATGGGACCTCCATTTCCAAACTGATATCCGCTACGGGAGCTGAATGAGTCAAGGCGCCGACGCTAATGGCGCTGACGCCCATTTCGGCGACGCGCGCGACGCGCTCTAGTTTCATATTTCCGCTGGCTTCGGTTTGTATGACCTTGGGAATCTTAGACAAAGCGCTTTTAAGCCCCTCGTCATCGAAATTGTCTAAAAGTATCCACTCGACTCTCGCTTTCACGGCCTCATCCACTTGCTCGAGCGTCGCGCATTCGACCTCAATGGGACCAGTGCCTTTTGATTTGGCTTTAGCGATAGCGGTTTTAATGCTTCCGGCAGCTTGAATGTGATTGTCTTTAATTAAAATTCGATCGCTCAAACTCCAGCGGTGATTTTGGCCGCCGCCGTGGCGTACGGCTTCCTTCTCAAGCGCCCGTAAAAGGGGAGTTGTTTTTCGCGTGTCTAGAATCTTGCATCCTGTGTGTTCGACTTTTTGCACAAAGCAGCGGGTCAATGTAGCGATTCCACTTAAGTGTCCCAAGAAGTTGAGCGCCGTGCGCTCCCCTTTGAGGAGTGTGGCGAGAGGGCCTTGAATCAGCGCAATGGTTTGCTTTGCCCATATAAACTGGCCGGGTTCAAACTGCCACTTGATGGTGATGTTTGGATCGAGTTGCCGCCAAACTTCCGTGAACGGTTCAGCTCCGGAGAGGATCAGGTCTTCCTTCGCAATTAAGCGGGCCCGGCCAACTTTCGCGCCAAGGTCCATCGCATCGGTTGTGACATCGCTTTGGGGCATGTCCTCTTGGAGCGCGAATTTTACTAAATCTTTGGTATTCACTACAGAGCCACTCCCCAATTAAAGCGAGGGCGGTGTGCCCTTTTCACTGAGAAGGCGTTTGAGCTCGCGCTCAATAATTTGAGTCGCGAGGTCAGGAACGACTTTCCACGCTATGGACTCAATAATCGCCCGGGCCTGTTCATTCACCAACTTTTGCAACTCAGCTTGAGAAAGAGTGAGCTGCGGAGACTGCGCCGCGGATTTTGGAGCTACAGGAGGCGGTGCCACCTGAGGGGGCGTGACCTCGAGCTCATCAATATTTACGGCGAGCTCGTCATCGGCGCCCTCTGGGACATTGACTTTAAAGCGACCCAGCGACTGAGCGGACCACTGGGTGTCCTCGCGTTCGTCTTGATCCATCTTTGGCGGTGGCGGGAGCGGCATTTCTTCAAATTCTTCCACCGAATCCGGGTTGATCGCAAGCGGAATAGGGTCAAAACTTTCCATGTTCCAGTTGGAATTTGAAGGTTCCGCGGGAGCCGCTTGTACCGCAGGAGCGCCTGCGCCGGCCTCCTGCATTTCAGGCATTTTCGGAAAGCTTAAAAAACCACTTAAACGCTGGTTGCGAGTGCGCGGCACAAGATCATGAATCACTTTTCTTAGGTCTTTAACGTCGAAAGGCTTTTCGAGCTGCCCGTCAGCGCGAGCGGCTTGAAGCTTATCTTCATCCACCTCCATGAAGCTGCTCCACATCAAAACCACTGGAACGGATTTGAACTGGGGATCGTTCTTTAATTCCGCGCAAACATCGTAGCCGCTCTTCTTTTGTAAAAGAACGTCGCAGAAAATAATGTCAGGTTTAAACTGGCGCGACACCGGCAGTACATCAAGTCCTAGGCTGACGGCGCAAACATCCACTGCAAAATCTTGCAAGGACAATTGAAAAACCTTTTTAATCGTGGAACTCTCATCAGCCAGTAAGACGCGCAATGCCATGAGTCGAGTTAACGATGAGGGGAAACCCCAGTCAATAGATTTTGAGTTTGCTTTGGTCTTCCTGGTCTTTCTAGTATGACTGTTTCCTGAAGGAAGCTAATGAGTTTAATCGACCGATATATCTGCCGCTTATTTTTGCTGTATTTCGCGGCGGGCCTCATCGTGTTCGTCACGATTTTTCTAGCCGTGGACGCAATGACGTTCGCGCTCCGCCACGCGGATGCTGGCGCGGCCACTTTGATTCGCTATTACTTATTTTATTTGCCAACAGTGATTTATCAGATGGTGCCAGTCGCCTGTTTGCTATCTACCGTATTTACCATCTCGACATTGAATAAGGGCAATGAACTCGTAGCGCTTTATAGCGTCGGTATGGGCCTTGTCCGCGTCGCCGTCCCCATTCTAGTGTTAGTCGCAGTCATCTCAGTGATTTCATTCTTCGTAAGTGATCAACTCCTGCCAAGGCTCGCACAAAAGAAAAATTACGTGGAGTACGTCGAGATCAAAAAGAAGCCTGGTCTTTATTCCACCGTAAACACAAACAAGATTTGGTACCGCTCGGAAAACGTCCTTTTTAACATTAAAACTTTGGATGCCAAAGCAGCCAAAGCACAAGGGCTCAGTCTTTATTATTTCGATTCCGCCTGGAACTTAATTCAGTTGGTTACGGCGAAAGAAGTGAAGATTGATGGTACCAAGTGGAATTTAAGTACCGGAACCGTGACCCTCTTTGCAGTGGACACGTCCTTCCCTTTAACCAAGTCGTTTGACGATAAAATATTAGTGATGAACGAAGACGTAGCTGACATTCAGTCAACCGCGAATTCCTCGGAAATTATGAGTTTGAAATCCTTAAGAAAGTTTATAAATCGCAATAAAGAGGCGGGGCTTGATACCCTACGCTACGAAGTCGATTACTTCGCTAAATTCGGATTTGCCAGTGCGGCCCTTGTGATGTCGGTTTTGGGAGTGCCCTTTAGTGTGCGAAGAGCGCGATCGGGTGGAAATGTCATGTCGATTGGTCTATGCCTGGCGCTCGCATTTGCGTATTGGGCGATGTATAGCTCTGGAGTGACGCTTGGCCAGCACGGGTCCCTACCGCCGATATTGGCGGCGTGGGGCCCCAGCGCTTTAATGGGTACTTTGGGCGGGTGGCTGATCTTGCGCCTCCGACAATAATAATGATATACTACTCGCGTATTTAACACTGGTGAGTAATGGCAAAACTTGAAATTTTAAAATATCCCGATCCGCGTCTGCGGAAAAAGGGTCAGCCTGTCGAAAAGGTGACCCAAGAGCTTCAGCAGCTTGCTAAAGACATGCTGGAGACCATGTATGAAAACAAGGGGATTGGTCTCGCCGCCGCTCAGGTGAATCAGCAAGTACGCCTAGTCGTGATTGATATCCGCCCAAAAGAAAATGGGCGGTATAATATCGACGATTTAACGGATCTCGAAAAGCAAGCACCAATGCCGTTTATCATTTTCAATCCAGAGATCTTAAGCAAAGACGGTAAGACCACTTACGATGAAGGTTGCTTAAGTGTGCCAACGTATTTTGAAACCGTCGAGCGCGCTAAAGAAATTGAAGTCAAAGGCCTGGATATCAATGGCAAAGAGTTCCGCTTAAAGATGGACGGACTTTTAGCAATTTGCATGCAGCATGAAATCGATCATCTCGACGGAAAATTATTTATTGATCGACTGACCACGATTCGTGGCACCCGCATCAAAGCAAAGATCAAAAAATTCGGTTATCCCGATCCTTCCACTGAAACTGAAGACGAAGATGTGGAAGAGAAAAAAGAAAAATCAGTAGTCCGACCGTGAGTCGAATTCGGGTTGCATTCCTCGGCACGCCAGATTTTGCTAGACACTGCGTGGAAAGTTTAATTAAGGACGATCACTTCGAAGTGGTTGGCGTCGTAACGCAACCGGATCGCCCGTCGGGCCGTAACATGAAACTAACGCCCTCGCCGGTGAAAGCCCTAATTGAGCCTTTAGGGATTCCGCTTTTTGCCGCTGAAAGCGTCAACACTCCGGAAAGTATCGCGACAATTCATGCTTGGCGGGCGGAGGTCGCGATCGTGGTCGCCTTTGGTCAAATCTTGAAACAGGATCTGCTGGATCTTTTTCCACGAAAGATTGTAAACGTTCACACAAGTTTGTTGCCCCGCTGGCGAGGGGCCGCGCCAATCCAGCGTGCGATCATGGCCGGCGACAAGTTCACAGGTGTAGCGCTTCAGGTGATGGTTAAAAAATTGGACGCCGGCGACCTCTTAGGGCTTAGGCAAATCCCGCTCTCCCAAGAAATGAACGCGGCTGACCTTCACGAGGCTTTAAAGCCGCTCGCCGTAGACCTTCTAGCGGAAAACTTAATGGATTACTTGAGGGGGAATCTAGGTCCTCTGCCACAGGATGAATCCAAGGTCACCTATGCCCATAAGATCGAAAAAGTGGAAGCCAAAATAGATTGGTCATGGCCTGCTGAGCGAGTCGCTAACCTAATACGTGGGTTAGGCCTTGGCCCTTATGCCTTTTGTCGCCGCCAGGACTCGGCTTTAAAGATTCACCGGGCTAAGATTTCCCTAGCTCGCTCCGGCCAACCCGGGGAAGTGGTTCACGTTGACGCGGGTTCTTTCACCGTGGCATGTGGAGATCAAGCTATAGAGGTGAGCGAAGTGCAGCCGGAATCTAGATCCCGGATGCGAGTCGACGATTACCTAAAGGGCTATCCAATTTCCAAAGGTGAGCTGCTGCAATAGGAGAGCAAAATGCCTTCCCCCGGATTCCTGGTCGCCCCATCGATTCTCTCGGCCGATTTTGCGAACTTGCAGCGGGAAGTGGAGGCGGTGGTTCGTGCTGGCGCCGATTGGATTCACGTCGACGTGATGGATGGGCAGTTTGTCCCAAATCTTACGATCGGCGCGCCAGTTGTTAAATCTTTAAGGGCGATTACAAAAACTGTTTTGGATGTGCATCTGATGATCGTCGAGCCCGAACGCTTTATCGATGATTTCATTAAGGCAGGCGCAGACTATTTAACTGTCCATGTTGAGGCCACGGGCGACCCGGCTAGTTGCCTGAAGAAGATTCGTGCGGCCGGCATAAAAGCTGGCATCACTTTGCGGCCCGCAACTCTAGTTGAAGATATATTGCCGCTCCTACCACTGGTTGATTTGGTTTTAATCATGACAGTGAATCCGGGTTTTGGCGGGCAGTCGTTTATGAGCGACCAGGTCGCTAAGATCAGTAAAGTCCGCACGGAACTTGGAAAAATTAAATCTTCCGCGCTAATTGAAGTCGATGGCGGGATTAACGCCGAGACAGCGCGGGAAGTGCAAGAGGCCGATGTTTTGGTTGCGGGCAATTTTATTTTTAAAAATGACTATGCAACTGCGATATCCCAGCTTAAGGGTGCTAAGAAATGATTGAACTAACAGGCGCGGGCGTTGGCTTAGACACGATTTGGAAAGTCGCTTACCGGCAGGAAAAGGAAATTCAACTTTCTGCTGGTTCGCGAAAGAAGATGCTCTCAAGCCGAAAATTTATTGAAGGCAAAGTCAAAGATGGCGATGTCATCTATGGCGTGAACACAGGCTTTGGGGCGTTCAGCAGCGTTCGCATTTCCCCGGATGAAATTTTAGAACTTCAGCGAAATCTAATTCGTTCTCATTGCGTTGGAGTTGGAGCGCCGTTTTCTGAGCCGGAAACCCGGGCGATTCTATTTTTGCGAGCGAATGCTTTAGCGCGTGGGCATAGTGGGATTCGGCCCATCGTCGTCGAGAAGATCATAGAATTTTTGAATCACGATTTATTACCTGTTGTCCCTTCGCAAGGGAGCGTAGGCGCTAGTGGAGATCTGGCTCCGCTCGCTCATGTGGCGCTATCATTGATGGGTGAAGGGGAAACTCTTTATCAAGGTCAGGTGATGAACACAAAGGAAGCATTGGCAAAAGCCAAAGTAAAGCCCCTAGAGCTTCATGCCAAAGAGGGTTTGTCTTTGATCAACGGCTGCCAAGTGATGACGGCGGCCGGAATGATATATGCTTTCGAAGTGCGAAGGCTTTGTTGGTTGGGCGATGCTGCGGGCGCAATGTCGCTTGAAGCATTGCGCGGTTCCCGGTCAGCCTTCGACCCATTGATTTTTGCAACTCGCCCGCATCCTGGCGAAGCGAAGACCGCGGATAATTTGCGCAATCTCTTAGGGGAAAAGTCCCCAATTTCAGATAGCCATGAAAACTGCAATAAGGTGCAAGATGCCTATTCATTGCGATGCATGCCGGCGGTCCATGGTGCAGTGAAAGATGCTTTGCGAAACTCAGTTCGAACTTTAGAGATAGAAGCTAATTCTAGTACTGACAATCCTTTGGTATTTTCGGCCGCGGGAAAAATTCTATCTTGCGGGAATTTTCACGGTGAGCCTGTTGCGTTTGCATTAGATTTTTTGGGAATTGCAGTTTCAGCTTTGGGCAGCATTTCGGAATGTCGCATTGAAAAATTAATCAATCCTGCGATGAGCGAATTGCCGGCGTTCTTAGCGCCTAAGGGCGGATTAAACAGTGGCATGATGATAGTTCAAGTCGCGGCGGCATCACTTGTGAGTGAAAATAAAATTTTGGCGCATCCGGCGTCGGTGGATAGCATTCCTACGTCGGCAGACAAAGAGGATCATGTCAGTATGGGAACAATCGCGGCGCGGAAACTTGGCCAAATTGTTCGTAATGTTGAAAATGTTGTCGCGATGGAATTCTTGTGTGCGGCTCAAGCAATTGATTTGCTAAAGCCGCTAAAACCGGCCGGCGCTGTCGCTGCGGCTTACAAAGCAATCCGAAAAGTCGTGCCGTTTGCGGAGAGTGATCGAGTCTTTTCAAAAGACATCGACGCCATTAGAAATCTCATTCGTAGCGGCGAATTGCTTGCGGCAGTCGAGAATGAAACCGGCGACCTGCAATGGTAGTTTGGAGTTTTTATGTCTAAACGAGTGATTCGGGCCCCAACAGGTAATCAACTCGAATGTAAAGGTTGGCTTCAAGAGGCAGCCTTTCGCATGATTCAAAACAACTTAGATCCCGACGTCGCTGAAGCTCCTGATGAATTGATTGTTTATGGCGGACGAGGCAAAGCGGCGAGAGACTGGAAATCTTTTGATAAGATTTTAGCGTCGTTAAAATCTTTGGATAATGACGAAACATTGCTGGTCCAGTCGGGAAAGCCGATTGGGATATTGCGCACGCACGAAGATGCTCCCCGAGTATTGATCGCCAATTCGAATTTAGTGGGCAAATGGGCGAACTGGGAAGTTTTCGACGAGCTCGAGCGCAAAGGTCTGATGATGTACGGCCAGATGACCGCGGGGTCGTGGATTTACATCGGTACCCAAGGAATTGTTCAGGGCACATACGAAACTTTCGCTGAAGCGGGCCGCCGCCATTTTGGTGGCGACCTTAAAGGCCGTTGCATTGTTTCTGCAGGTCTTGGCGGAATGGGCGGGGCTCAACCCTTAGCCGGAGTCTTTGCCGGAGCGGTTGTGCTGGTCGTTGATGTGGATCCTTGGCGCATAAAGCGCCGACTTGAAACCCGCTACGTCGATGAGCAAGCCACGAATTTAGAAGATGCTTTGGCCCGCGTTGAGAAATACAAAAAATCCGGCCAGGCAAAATCAATCGCGTTGCTTGGCAATATGGCGACGGTGATTGAGGATTTGGCGAAAGCTGGATTCACACCAGATCTTTTAACGGATCAAACTTCTGCACACGATCCGCTAAACGGCTATATTCCCGTTGGTCTGAACGTTGAAGAAGCGGCGACTTTAAGAAAGTCCGACCCGCAAGGTTACCTCTCACGCGCGGAGGAATCGATCGCGCGCCATGTTCGCGGAATGCTGGCCTTGCAAAAGCAAGGTGCAATCACTTTTGATTACGGCAATAACATTCGAGCTATTGCAAAA
>JAYSTF010000037.1:0-43638 GCA_043720065.1 Pseudobdellovibrionaceae bacterium
ACCAGGTCATCATCGTTATCGTCCCTCTTTAAGAAGGCGATAGTTCTAAAGTTTTCGGCACTTTAAGTCAAGAACCTCGGGGTAATGGACTTTCATTAAATACAAACCCTGCGGAGGGGCCGTGGTTAAGGCTTTCCGGCGATCCTGGGCGTCCAGGATTTTCCTCATCATTTCAGGAGGTTCGCCCATTCGGTGGAGGTCCAAAGCGGTCCCAACAATATTGCGAACCATTTGTTTTAAGAATCCGGAACCCTGGATAGAAAATTCCACGAGTCCCTGCCGGTTTCGGCGCCAGCTATTAGAATAGACCTGGCGGACCGTCGTCCTCACATCCGAGCCGGCACTTTGGAAGCTCTTAAAGTCATGTTCACCGACCAAAAACCGCGTGGCGTTATTTAAATAGCCGAGATCCAGCTCGTTTGAAACCCAAGCTGTGTGATTGTGGCGAAGGGGGCTACGGATTGGATGGTTATGAATCCAATAACGATAAGTTTTCCCCGTTGAGGACGCCATCGCATGAAAATCGTCAGGCGCTTCCCAAAGGCTCTTAAAAACTAAAGTGTCTGGCGCCATTGCGTTTAGACTTCGCATAAGTTTGTAATTAGCGAGAGGCTTTGGCGCTTTAAAGTGAGCGACGTGTCCCAGAGCATGAACTCCGGCATCGGTTCGGCTTGCGCCAATCACTTTTACTGGCATGTCGAAGACGCGACTTAAAATCTGCTCCACAGTGCCTTGAATGGTGGGCTTATTAGAAACGGTCTGGCGTTGCCAGCCCGCGAAGGCAGAGCCGTCAAAGCTCATCAGGAGTTTTACTTTTCCAAAAGACATAAGGCCGGGGAGCCTACCTAAAATTCGATGGTGACTCCACCGTTAATTAGGTCGGACGTAAAATTGAAAGTTCCCACGCCAACGATTTTGCGGAATTCGGCGGTTAAGTAGATGTTGTTGATACTATATTCCCGGTCAAGTTCGAGCATGGAGACGTCATCGAGGAAATCCAAGCTAAAGTTCAGTCCAGCAGCCGCGTAACCACCGACGGCACCGCCAAATTTGGGATTGCCGCCGTCATCGCGGAATTCACCAAATAAAAATGCTGTTCCTCCACCAGAAACATAAGGAACAAAAATTTGGTTATCCATAAATTGAAATCGCAAAATCGCGCCAGCAGAATTTGGGAAGACGACAAAGGTGAATTTTTCTTGCGGTACAACAGCGCCGTTGCTCACTGTGGCGAACTGTCCATTGCCGCTCGCCATGGCGACGCCTGACCCAAGCGTAAGTCCAAGCTTGCCGAATTTACTGAAAATCTGCCACTCGTAATCAAACAGCAAAGCGGGGTTATTCGACGGGTAGAAGTCTTCGAAAATCGCCCTAGTTTTAGTGTTCTCAAGTTTAGTCGGTGTGAATGGGCCAAAGCGCATGCTTGATGCTTTTTTCTGATCGGATTCTTTTACCCGGTAGATATAGGTTTTCTCGCGCGTGATTTTAGTGAGGCCCTTAGCGGCGAATGGATGGCGAATGCGCTTAGTGGGCACTTTATTTGAGAATTCAATTTTTTCTCGCTGCCTGCGGATAAGCGGCATGGGTTCATCCACTGGGGGGCGGTTTCGCGCCCGTGCTTTTCGCCGACGAGTTTCTTCAGCTTTCTGCGCGTCTTCGGCTTCATGCTTTTCGGCTTCGTCCGCGTACTGAATTCCCTCGTCATCAGGACTTTCCGAGCGCTCAACTAGAGGGTCTTCGTCAATCGTCGGAGCTTCTTCTTCCTCGGGCGGCGGCTCTTCATCGCCATAAAAATCCGGCTCCACCTCTTGTGGAACATTCGATTGCGGCTTCTTGAGGGCTGTTTGCGCGAACGAATTGGGCGCAGCTGCCATCAAGGAAGCTATTAAAACGCCAAATAACTTATGCACGCCGCCGCCTCATCAAAAAGAAGGTGATCAGCGCAACCAAAGTAATAGGCCACCAAATCATTGCTTGAGTGAAGAGCCAAACAGGAACAAGCGCTCCCTTAACGACGGGCTTTGCCCAGTCATGATCCTTCAGCCAGTGAGCCGCGCGAGGACTCCAGGAGTAATACCAATTCACAAAACCACGGCCAAATTTGAATGGGTTTAGAAATTTATTGCGGAACTCCCGCAAGTCTTCGACGAAAGGGTGGAATGAAGACCCAAAGGCTGCGGTCGCGATAAAACAATTGATGTCGTCGTTGAGGAGGCCAAGAACTTCGTCTGGAACAGCCGCCCATGGGCATAATTCTCCGCCCGAAGTTCCGTCAAAGGGCGGTAGCGGTGCCAGTGGAATAGCCGCCGCACTACAATCGGCAGTAATGGCCGTATTACTGGTGAAATACATTTCATTACCGGCTTCGTCAGAAGAGGACACCCGGAAAAAATACGGCGAGAGATTGTCCAATCCATCAATGATTTTATCGACAAGCTCGTACCGGTTGCTCGACGTTAATTCTACTTCCACGGTTTTGGGCGTCATAACGGAAGGGGAGAAGCCGTTGAAGTCCGTTTTTTGGTAATAGAAATTAATAAATTTGATAGTTCCAGCGTTGGTCGTGGGAAAGCTTCCGCCGCCCTCGAGGTCTTCGGCATAAATTTTCTTATCTCCCGGATAAGCGAGGAAGCCGCAAAGCCCATGTTCCGGTGAGGCTAGCAGTGCATTCGCAGTACAGTCGGCGATTTCAGCGAGCCCGAGCGTGCCATCGGGATCGGGATCCAAGATTTTAAAGCTAATCACCGCAGAGTCATCGCCGGTTGAGAAGACGCCATCTCCATTCCCGTCAATGCCAACGACTAAATCGCCTTCGGATGAAATATTGCCCAAAGTCGGGTCACAAGTCGAAGTGCCATTCGTCAGCGCGGCACAAATCACAGACCAGAACACATCAACAGTAGCTGTCGCACCTTTAGCAACCGAGCCCGTTTCGATTTCAAGGACAGACGATACATTAGGCTTTCCGACGAAAGGTCTTCCCGCCGCCGTGTCGGAAGTGAAACTGATTCTAAG
Organism: Pseudobdellovibrionaceae bacterium; assembly: GCA_043720065.1. Lineage (GTDB taxonomy): Bacteria > Bdellovibrionota > Bdellovibrionia > Bdellovibrionales > UBA1609 > JAIBAM01. Next base: position 3,016 of record JAYSTF010000037.1, read on the forward strand.
TCGAAGATTTGAATAAATTCGGCTCCGATTACAAACCTGCGAGATTGTGGCCAAAGCGCAACCATTGCAGGTTTCCGTGTTGGATGTGGACGCCTCGCAGTCCGCTTGCGTTGCCGTCGAACCTCCGCGGCCACCATAAATCTTAGTAGTGACGCCAGTAACGATACTGTACCTCGACGCGCCGGCGACTCCAGTGATCTTTACCACCGCCTGTGCCGGCGACGCGACCAATCCAAAAAGAAAGACACTGACAATTATTTTGCTCATCATGAATCATTATTATAGCAGCACCAGGTCTAGGGTCGCCAAGGTCTCTTTTTCAGGACCAAGGCCTATGGCTGGCCATTATTTTTCCTCTCCGTCCACAACAACCGCCTTCGCACTTTAGGCTCTAACATCCGCCATTTAGCCACCGCCGCCAGCGCCAACGGCTTCTTGTTCTGCGGCCGGGACTTAACCCACGTATGATCGATGGCCAAGGGCTGAATGCGCTGCCAAATGGTTTGTGAAAACGAGAGTCGCGTTTTCGGTCGAAGAGCATAGACAAGCTCACACCCCAGAGCCTCCGCGGCCCTCTCGAGACTTGCCATATTTATTGTCCCTGCAGCTTCGCTCTGCTCCAAACGAATGTAAGTCGTCTTTGAAACTCCACAGGCTTTTGCCGCCTGATTGGTCGACGTAAGTAGGGCCTCTCGAACCAGCTTTAGCCAGCCACGCCTCTTTGGAATTTGGAGGACGGGCAGGACTAATTTCTCCGCCTCTTGGTGGTGGTAATTTTCTAACCAAAGAAAGTAAGCCTTTTTGAAATCGGGCATATCGCTCATCGGCCTAACTCCTGAACAAGGTAGCTTGGATGCTACCGGGTGATGACTTGCAAAAACGGAAACTAATGTTTCAAGCAAATGGGTTCTTCCACAGAAGTTGTAGTCCGAGTTCCGGAATAATTATCGGAGGCAAAGCGGATAAGGAGAGTCGCGCCATTTTCGCTGCACTAGCGGAGGTGGCTTCCAAGCTACCTGTTTCAGCTTAGGCGATAGAGAAATAATCGGCGCTAACCTAGGTAGCATAGACGCTACCTTGTTCGGGAGTAGGGCCGAAACAAGGGGCGGCCGAAAGCGGAAGGGCGGGATAGAGCCGGTTGTTTTCCGGAGGGAGTTTGTTGAGGGAAGAATTTGCCGCCGCTCTAGGAGCAACGGCAAAAAATATTAGCGGCCGTAGGGGACGGCGGCGAAGCGGCAGAAGTCACCGCCGTTGGTAGCGTCGAAGGGGGGAAGCGGATACAAGCTCCCACACTCGGCTTCGATAGCGGCGTCGCTTGTGAAATAGAATTCGTTGCCGCGGTCGTCGACGGCGGAAACGCGGAAATAAACTGGAACGTTACTGGGCAGGCCCTGGATAACGGCGTCTTCAAGAAACAAATAGCCATTGTTCTGAACGAGGCGGATGTATTTGTAGGGCGTCAGCATCGGCGAAAAGTTTGCGAAGCTTTCGGTGGAGTAATAAAAATTGTAGCCCATGATCCAGCCGCCGTTTGGCATCTGCGGAAATCCCCAGCCAGCCTCAACATCTGACAAACTCACAGAACGATATCCGCCATGAACGGCGAAGCGGCAGATGCTGGGCTTTGGATAAGCGGACTTCGCGTTGGAGTCGCAATCATCGATTTCTTCCATGTCGCTGTAGCGACCTTCGTGTTTTGGGCCATCATATCCGCCATCGCGGTGTTGAATGCGTACGCCCTCACCCGCAAATGCAAATACGGGTAAAGAAACCAAGAGTGCAATTATCGTCCGTAACATAAGACCTCCTTAAAGAGTGTTGGTTACCGCAAAACTTTTGGACCGAGTTCTTGAGTAGAAGAGGGGATAACTGCAAAGGGACAATTATCGCCCTCGTCAATTCCGTTGAAGGGCAGGTTGGGGTTTAATGAACCACAAGCCAACTGAATCGCGTGGTCACTCGTAAAATACATTTCATTGCCGGCCTTGTCGACGGAGGAGACTCGCAGGTAATAAGGGGTTTCGTTTTCTAAATCATCTAGGACACTATTCGCCAGTTCTAGACGGCCATCTGCCGAATGCTCGATCGCGAGACTCACGTAAGGAGTAGAAGCGGGAGAAAAATTCTCAAAGCTACCGGTCTGATAATAAACATGGACCGAGCTAAAGGCCCCCGTGTTGGACATTGGAAATCCAAGTCCGCCTTCAACGTCTTCAAGAAACGCGCGACCATCGCCCGGGAATGCCCTAAGGCCACAAATGCCTGAGGCGTTGCCATAGCGGGCTTCTTCAATGCAGTCGCTAATTTCACTTACTTCGCCGACTCCATCTGGATCAGGATCTAATATTTGAATATTTACAACAGTGGACTCGTCGCCCGATGAAAACGCACCATCGTTATTGCTATCAATTCCTACAACTAGGCGCGCCTCTGCACTGAAGGCCCCTTCAGCGGGATCACAACTGTAGGAACCGCCACTGAGTTGCGAGCAAACAGTCGACCAGGGAACATCGATCGTCGCCGAGCTTCCTTTTGGAATCGAACGGGCTTCGAGCTCAATAAATGAAGTTTGACCCGGTTTTCCAAGGAATGGTCGGCCACTTTTCGAGTCCGAAACAATGGTGATACGCAAACGGAGCGAGGGATAAATACGATTGCGGTTACAAACCATCGGAGAGTTGGCCAGTGCGCAGCCGTTGCAGGTATTGAGTCCGTCGCCACTTTCGCAATCAGCCGCAGTCCCGCTGCTGCCCCCGCGGCCACCTAAAATCACAGGTACGGAGCCGCCGAATAAATCGTAATGAGAAGCACCAGCCACACCTGTTACCTTGACGGTCGAAAAACCTACTGACGGAAAGCAAAGCAGAAGCGGCACGAAATAACGCAACATAATCCCCTCCCAGAGAAAGGAAGATCAAAGTAGGGAACTTTACACTTGTCAATTTTTCCGACATAACAAATTCGTGAACCTCAGGGACTCCGCGACTAGGTGGGTCGAAAAATTAAACGAAGATTTTTTCGGCGATCTGGATGCCGTTGAGGGCGGCACCTTTGCGCAGATTGTCGCTCACGATCCACATAAGCCAGGTACGGGGATCGTCGGGATCCTGATGGATGCGGCCGATGTAAACGGGATCGTTGCCTGAAGCTGTGCGTGCAAGGGGGTATTTTCCTTGATCATCGTCCATCACTACGACGCCGGGCATAGCGCGAAGTGCTGCTACAACTTCGTCCCGAGAGGCGACTTTCTCCAATGTGATCCAGGCTGCTTCGGAATGCGCGTTCATGCTTGGAACACGAACCGTCCAAGCGCTGATTCGCAAATGGGGAAGATTTAATATCTTGCGGGTCTCAAGGCGGATTTTTCGTTCTTCAGAGCAAAAACCGTCTTCGCCAAAACTGCCGATCTGTGGAATGCAATTAAATGCGATCGGATAGGGGAAACTTTTTGGCGGGGATTCTTTGCCGCCATTAACGAGCATCCTAGTTTGCTCGACCAACTCGTCTTGCGCGGGGCGGCCGGCGCCACTAACGGACTGATATGTCGCCACTCGCACTTCTTTAACGCCGAATTCATCGCGCAAAGGTTTTAGGGCCATGACTAATTGAATCGTCGAGCAATTCGGATTAGCGATGATCGCTGGCAATTCTTTTGGTGGCAGGTCTTCGGGATTTACTTCCGGAACAACCAACGCTGTGTCCGGGTGCATGCGAAACGCGGCCGAATTATCAATTGCAAACGCGCCGGCTTCAACCGCCTTTGGCGCCCACTCTAAACTAACGTCATCACCAGAGGAGAAAAACACGAGATCGAGATCTTTGAAGGCGCCGGACTTTAAGCTTGTCACTGGAAATTCGCGACCTGAGACCGTGCGCGTTTGCCCTGCGCTCTTATCGCTAGCGAACAGTTTTAAGTCGGAAAAAGCGAAACTTCGCTCCTCGAGCATCGTTAAGAAGCACTCGCCCACCATACCGGTGGCGCCGACCACACCTATTTTTAAACTCACTTTTGCTCGTCCTCCACCACTTCATGGAGATCATCGCCACCTTCCAAAATAACAGCTTGTGGAGGTTTGACCTTGCGGCCAAGGCGAAGCATCCCGAAGAGGGCGCCCAAAATAGCATAGGTGAGGAATAATACAAACAACATGACCTCGGGGCGAATCGCGATGATCGCAAATAAGAACACGCCCAAAACTAAGTAGGGAAAAGGGAGGCGGTGGCGAAGATCCAAATCCTTAAAGCTACGATAACGGAAAGTACTTACCATCACAAACCCGAGCAAGAACGTCATCGCAAGCAGGATCCAAGATCGCGAGCCATCAAGTTGCAAGTCATGGAATGCGAGAACCGAGCTCGCAACGATTCCCGCCGCCATCGGACTGGGAAGGCCTTGAAAATAAGCTTTTTCGATCACGCCAATTTGCACGTTGAAACGGGCAAGGCGTAAGGCCGTGCACGCGACATAAAAGAAGCTCGCAAGCCAGCCTATCCGGCCATAAGGTTCGAGTGCCCATAAAAACAAAAGCACTCCAGGAGCCATGCCAAAACTGAGCAAATCGGAAAGTGAATCGTACTCCATGCCGAATTTTGAAGTGGAGTTCGTCATTCTGGCCACTCGGCCGTCGAGCAAATCAAAAACCGCAGCGGCGACGATGGCGTAAGCTGCCCACAGGTAGTTGCCGTAGATGGATTGGATCACGGCGAAGAAACCAGAAAACATGTTTCCCGTGGTCAGCAAATTCGGCAAAACATAAATGTGAACGCCCATTCGGCGGCGAAGCTTTATTGATCGGTCTGTCAAGCGATGAGCCCCCCGAACACCGTAAATATACCCCACAGGCCAAGGGCACTCACGACCGGAAAAGTGAAATTATCATCGAGTTTTCCTATTGGAAGTAACTCGGCCAGGGCGCCGACGATTCCGGAAAGAAGGCTAACAATAAGCAAGCGCTCTGTCATTATTCCTGAGTACCAGAGGTACCCAAATGAAACTGACGTACAAACCACAAGTGCTGCCATGGTGCCTTGCAAACTTTTAGAGCCGATCAGCTTGTCTTTGCCATAGCAAATGCCGAAGTAACTCGCCAAAGGATCCGCCACTGCCAAAAAAATCAGGGAAAGAGTGACGATCGGGCGGGGAAAGAACCAAATAATAAGGAAAGTTCCCACCATTAGATAAGTCGTGCCGGCAAGTCCTTCGCGCTCATGTTCCCGCATGACGCCGCCGAAAATTCGAACCGTTAAGCGGTTGAGCCATAAAGATTGGTGGCGGGCCACATCTATGAAAACCGAAAGAAAAGCGACGAGAGCGATAAGCCTTAATCCCACGTCGCTAGAGACTGCGGAATAGACGCCGACAACTAACAACACGCCCAAACAATGCCAGAGCTTACGCGCCAAGTGGAGATCGGACCTCCGTTTTAACGGGAAGGGTTCTAGGCTCAAGCTGGCGCTCCGGTGTGTTGACATGACTTTGAAGCTTATTGAACAAAAGGGGGCCATGGCAATGGCCAAATCTTTGGCAGCCTAAGTCGCTGAATTCTTTATGAATTATTAGTTTCTTAGAGGAGCTGTTGGCCCCCCGTTCAAGAGGCAAACCGGCCACTTCGAGGCAGCAAGATATTGTCAATAATTTCGCGCACTTGCGATCGTATTGCTGGGCTCGGCCCTTGCAAAATCAGTGGGTTGAGGTGTTCGATGCCCGTCCTGTTTTATATTTTAGCCCTATTCTCGGCTACTTCGGCCAAAGCCGAGTTGAGTCCTGCTGTAGGCATGCGGCCAGGCTATCTGACCGATGTGAGTGAAGAACGCCACTGGCGAGAAGTGGAAATGGTCCTCATTTCGGTGCCTCCAAAGGAACAGCGTAGCCTTCTTGGGCGCCCGCTTATGGACGCCAAGATGACTAAAGAATTTGAAACTCAATATGACCTTAAATTCGGCCGAACCGATGCGGAACGGAATTTAAGTAACTCCAATCGCTTTGCGTTTTTTGAATACCCGGGGGGCAAGACAGAAACTATTGATGCGCACACTGATCGCCAGCGCCGGTTTGGTGAGTATATGGTGCGGCGATTGACCGAACATCACGTCGACCAATACGCGAAATCAAATCCGGATATTCGCCCGATTTATGAAATCAAAGATAAAATTTCAAACGTGAACGTGGAAATGCGAGAGGGCTATAAACTTCGCTTACATTACTCTTATAGCGGTAACTATCTCGATGCAAAGTTAGAGAATCCCTACAACTTAGGTTCAAAGATCACTCTCCAGATGAAAGACGGCGGTATCGGACCAAGCCGCGTCGAGAGAGCCATCTTCGCCGTTGAATATCCCTATTCGAAAATAGTAACGGTTTCTGCTTTTCATGAAATCGATAATGCGGCATCAACATCTGTTGTTTGTGCGCGAAAGCTCACGCGTTCGTTAACGAGCACGGTGACACTCTCGCAGAATGCGCCCGTGGATCGAGACCAACCATTAACGTCGCCACGCAACGATCTGATTCTCGTTGGCTTGTCTTGGACGGAATAAAGGAAGACTTTTTAGGGGCGCTTGACGCCGAACTCGCGCTCGAGACGCTCACCCGAGGCCATGACATAGGTTACGCGCAACCGGTTTGCGCCATCAGCCAAGTGAATGTAGTCACTCGTGAAGCTGTCTTTTGTGGGTGTAAATACGGTCGCAGTAAAACCATTGGTTAAATTTAAAATTTCCGTCGTAATGACTTCGGCCGCGCCACAGAGCTTGCCGCGGATGCGGACTTGCTTGGTTTCTAAAGTCACAGTTGCGCTCTCTGGCGGAGCGCAATCGAACTCTACAACCGAGGTGCGCTCAAGTAAGACATTTGGTGTTTTGGTTGTCGCCAGCGCCATTCCAACGAGACTAGCTGGAGCACGCGCCATCGCCGTGAGAGAGGACGAGGTTTCCTCTTTTGGATTTGTTGCCAGCAAACTTAAGGCGACGAGGCCACCCGTGAGCACCACGATGCCCGTCATAAGTTTGACTAGACTTTGCTGTCCTTCTGTCGAGGCCACGCCGATCCCCCTGTCTTATAAGGGCATCGGTCAAAAGAGCTCCCGACTTTAGGCGTGTCAAAATGAGATCTCGTTATCGGCTTTTGTTCTTAGGGTCCAAGTTCTCTAAAATGTGTTTAGCGCGCGCGGAGGGGGATTCAACTTTGAGCATGCTGCGGAGCTTTAGATCCTTGCGCACGTCTTTTGGAATTTTCAGTTTCGCGTCGCGGATTTTTTCAAACACTTTGCGAATTTCCTCTTTGTCGCGGGCCTCGGGCTTAAATTCACTAATGATGTTTTCTAATACAAAGAGAAACGTACTGCGGATGACCGTGGGCAATTTTTCATTGTTAAGGCCACCAATTGCCTCGGCCGTTAGACTTGAGAGGCTGTCTTCAAAGGCGTTTACGTTGGAAAGTTCTTTGCGAACGTCGGGCATAAGCTTGGCCAGCATATTGTCCTGATTCGGCCGGGATAAAATCAAAAGGAGCGCTGTGCGTAATTCCTCAACAGCACCTTGGTCTGGCGCCGCTTCTTCTGCCGCATCGGGATCGCTCTCCTTAAAGAGCTTTTGCGACTTTTTTAGCCGCGCCTTCACCATGATTTGCATCTCATCATAGTCTTTGATCTGCAATTCGCTGTACTTGAAGCGTTCAGCGGCTTGTGAAGTGGTGTTAAAGGCAAACATTAGAATCAGCGTCACAAAAAATCGGATTTGGTGCGTCATACGGCTATTATATGGAGACCAAGTTTGTTTGCCATGCATATTGCGTTATGTCAGGATGACAGCGGACCGAAAAAATAACCTACGAACGAGGAGTGCGACCTTGAAGATCAAACATCTGAGCTTGTTGCTCGCGTGTTTTATGTTGGCGGGTTGCTCTAAGGCATTGGAAAAGGCCGTTGAGCAAAATCCCGATATCGTTTTTAACGCGATAAAGAAAAACCCCAAACAGTTCATCGAAGTCGTGAACGAAGCGGCTAGAAAAGCTCAGGAAGAGTCCCGCGGGGACGAGGAAAAGGCTGAATCTACCCGCATGGAAGAAGAGTTCAAAAGCCCAAAGAGTCCAAAAGTGGACGAAGCACGAGTGATTTTCGGGCCAAAGACGGCTCCTATCACGATTGTAGAGTACTCGGACTTCGAATGCCCCTACTGCACCAAGGGTTACGAGAACTTAAAAGAAGTGCGCAAAATGTATGGCGATAAAGTTCGCATCGTGTTCAAGCACTTGCCTTTGGACTTCCACCCGATGGCAATGCCCGCCGCAAAGTATTTTGAGGCTATGGCGATGCAGAAGCCAGACCAGGTCGAAAAGTTTCACGACGAGATTTTCGAAAATCAGCGTGAGTTGAAAGAAAAGAAAGAAGAATTCTTAAAGTCGACAGCCAAGAAGCTTGGTGCGGACGTCGCTCGACTAGCCAAGGACGCCGAGTCTGACGCGGTTAAGGCGAAAGTCGCCGCGGACATGGAAGAGGCGAAAAGCTTTGGCTTTAGCGGAACGCCCGGATTTTTGATCAACGGAGTTTCACTGAAGGGAGCTTATCCTCCCCAGTTCTTCCAAAAGATCATCGACCGTCATCTCGGGACAAAACCCTAAATGTCTAAGACCAGGGGATTCGCTTTGAGGCGGATCCCTTCTGGTGCGATCTCACAGGGAAATGCAGAGACTTTGACTCCGGCGCGAATCGCTTGGCGCAAAAGTTTGCCATATTCAGGATCGATGTTGTCAGCTGGCGTAAACGCGCGGCAGTCGTTTCTTTGAACTAGAAATACCAGTTCGGCCGAATGACCTTGGTTTTTAAGCTCGATCATCTCTTTAAGATGTTTTTGACCACGCGTCGTTACTGCGTCGGGGAACATGGCGATGCCGTTGTAAGCCATAGTGACGCTTTTGATTTCAACAAAATGAAGTTTGTGCTTAGTCAAATGGGTGAGGGTGATCTTATCAGTGGCGGGGAATTCTGGGTGTCCCTTCCACATTGCTAAATCGAGCCGGGTTTTGGCGTGAAGTCGGACCTCCTTCTGGCAGGCGTCGAACTCCTTCCACGCCGGCACTGCTTTGGCTTGCCAGGCTCGCCAAACGATTGCGTTTGCCGCCATCGTATTCACGCCGACCCAAGTTTTGCCGGACTGGACCAGCTCAAGTGTGTGGGGGAATTTTCGTTTAGGGTCACCGCTGATGCTAATTAGACAGGGCGCGCCTTCTTCGAGGCAGCCCTTTAGACTTCCTGTGTTGGGCACGTGGCAGGTGACGACATTGCCCTCGAACTCTACGTCCGCGAAAAACCGTTTATAGCGGCGGAGAAATACAGCTGGTTTCATAGGCGAAAATTGCCATTAGACTTTCGACTCCGCAATGACTAAAACTTGGAGGTATGTCGAATTCCGCCAGCCCCAAATCAAAAAAAGAGCGTTTACCAAAGCCAGCTTGGATTAAAATTCGGCCAGCAGCTGGTGAGCGCTATCTGGAGCTTAAAGAACTTTTGTCATCGTTAAAGCTTGCGACCGTATGCCAGGAAGCCCAGTGCCCAAACATTGGCGAGTGCTGGAGCGGTGGGACCGCCACGATTATGCTGATGGGCGAAGTCTGCACCCGTGGTTGCCGCTTCTGTAATGTGAAAACTGGAAATCCTAAAGGCAAACTGGACTTACAGGAACCAGAAAAAGTGGCATACGCGGTTTCCCAAATGAAATTGGATTATGTGGTACTCACGAGTGTCGATCGGGATGATTTGCCTGATGAAGGCAGCGGGCATTTTGCGGAAACGGTTTTTCGGTTGAAAAATCTTTCACCCGATCTAATCGTTGAAGTTTTGGCGCCGGATTTTAAAGGCAATTTGGATTACGTTGCTAAGATCGTAGATGCAAAACCAGATGTGTTTGCCCACAACGTCGAAACGGTTGAGCGTTTGCAAAAGCGCGTTCGCGACCCAAGAGCGAATTACCGGCAATCGTTAAACGTTTTAGAGTTTGCGAAAAAACACGCGCCAGAGCGTTACACAAAAACTTCGATCATGCTGGGACTTGGGGAAACTGACGAAGAGGTGCGCACAACCTTGCGCGACCTCCGCGCGATTGGTTGCGACGTGGTTACGTTTGGTCAGTATTTGCAGCCGCAAAAGCGGCACCTTCCTGTGGAATCGTTTGTCACTCCTGAAAAATTTAAGGAGTGGCAAGCGGAGGCAGAAGCCATGGGATTTTTGTATGTGGCAAGTGGTCCGCTGGTGAGAAGCTCTTACCGCGCGGGCGAATTTTTTATGCGTGGTGTGATTGAAAAAAGCAGGCAAATAGGGGGCATATCGTAATGGCTATTCAAGAAGTGAAACTTCCGGATATTGGTGAGGGCGTGACTGAAGGCGAATTAGTGAAATGGCTTGTGAAGGTGGGAGATGCCGTCAAAGCGGATCAAGCGGTTGCTGAAGTGATGACCGACAAGGCCACGGTTGAAGTTCCGACTCCGGTTGCTGGTGTTGTGAAAGAATTGAAATCAAAAGAAGGCGGAATGATTCCCATTGAGACCACGATGTTGCTCGTTGAGACGGACGGCACTGGAAAAGCAGCTAAGATTGTTGAGCAAACATCAGCTAAGGCTCCAAATGGTCGACCTGCAGGCGCATCGGCGAGCCCCGCTTACGCCGGAGCTGGAATGGATGTGTATCCTCCACCAGCGGATTCAAATGTTTTGGCGACTCCAGCCACGCGTCGCTTAGCTCGTGAAATGAATATGGATATTAATCAAATGAAGGGCTCGGGTCTCGCAGGCCGCGTGACACGTGAGGATGTCGTGCAAGGCAAAGGTTCAACGACGACGCGTTCACCGATCATGCCGCAAGCTCGGCCCGCTTACCAGGGAACGCCTGGCGCTGCGGAAGATCGCATACCGCTTCGTGGTGTTCGCAAAAAGATCGCCGAGAACTTGCAAATGGCAAAGCAAATTATTCCACATTTCACGCTTGTTGATGAAGCGAATGTCGATGAGTTAGTGCATACCCGCACTCAAGCGAAAGAGATCGCTGAGAAGTCGGGCATTAAGGTGACTTATTTGCCGTTTGTGATGAAGGCGATGGTTGCCACCATCCGGGAATTCCCGAATTTCAACGCGAGCATTGATGATCAGGCCGGCGAAATCGTAATGAAGCATTACTTCAACGTTGGTTTTGCAGCAGATACTCCAAACGGATTGCTTGTTCCGGTCATTAAAAACGTTGAGAGCAAAACCATCCTTCAGATTAGCCAAGAGATTATGGATCTTGCGGCGAAGGCTCGTGAGGGTAAACTCGCTCTCGAGGATATGAGGGGAGCGACCATCACAATCACGAACATTGGAAGTGTTGGTGGACTGTATGCGACGCCAATTATCAATCACCCTGAAGTCGCAATCCTTGGTATGTATAAGATCCAGACGAAGCCGGTCTGGGATGGTGAACAGTTTGTTCCTGCTGAATTCATGAACTTCTCGATCACTTGCGATCATCGTTTAATCGATGGCGCAGTCGCCGCGAACTTTATGAAGGCCTTCATTCACCGCATTGAGAATCCAAGCGCCCTATTGCTCGACATGATGTGAGGTTTTAAAAAATGGCAGAAGTTTTTGATGTTTGCGTGATCGGTGCCGGTCCAGGTGGTTATGTCGCGGCGATTCGCGCCGCACAACTGGGTTTGAAAACCGCGATCGTCGAGCGGGAATATTTAGGCGGCGTTTGTTTGAACGTCGGTTGTATTCCCTCGAAAGCGATGATCACGGCTTCGCATTTTTTCACTCGCATGCAGCATGATGCGCCGACCATGGGCTTTGAGATCAAAGGTACGGTTGGCGTCGACATGAAGAAGCTGCAAGCTTGGAAACAAACCGTCGTCGACAAAATGACCGGCGGAGTTGGGCAATTGCTTAAAGGCAACGGCGTGACGGTGTTTAGCGGTGAGGGCAAGTTTAAAACGGCTAAAGAAATTTCTGTAAAGGGTAAGGACGGGGAGAAGACAGTTTCAGCTAAGAATTTTATTATTGCGACCGGTTCCAAGCCCATTGAGATTCCTGGATTCAAATTTGATGAACAAGATGTTTTGTCTTCAACTGGTGCGCTGGCTTTGACTGAGTTGCCTAAGCGCTTGGTTGTGATTGGCGGCGGGTATATCGGTTTAGAGATAGGTACTTATCTCGCGAAACTTGGAACTGAAGTTGAAATCGTTGAAGCGGGTAAGGGTTTACTCGCTGGTGTCGCGGATCCGGATTGCGTTCAAGTCGTAGAACGGAAATTAAAAAAGCTTGGCGTGAAGATTCACTTCGAAGCAAAAGCCAAAGGCTTTAAGAAGGTTGGCAAGGGCGTTGAAGTCAGCGCTGACATTGGCGGTAAGACGGAAGTCATTAAAGCTGATAAAGTTTTGGTAACCGTTGGGCGTAAACCTATTTCAGATACATTAAACTTACAGGGAATTGGCGTTGCGATTGATGAGCGCGGTTTTGTAAAAGTAAATCCGCAGCGCCGAACCAATCTTCCTGGAATTTACGCCATTGGCGACGTGGCCGGACAGCCAATGCTGGCGCACAAAGCGAGCCACGAAGGCGTTTTGGTCGCAGAAGTTATCTCAGGCCAAAATCGGGTTTACGATGCGAAGTCGGTTCCTGCCGTTATCTTTGTTGATCCTGAAATCGCCTCAGCTGGTTGGACGGAAGCTGAATGCAAAGCGAAGGGGCATAATGATCTCAAAATCGGCCGTTTTCCGTTTGCGGCTAATGGTCGCGCGGTTTCAATGATGGAAACGGATGGTTTTGTTAAAATTATTGCGGATGCCAAGACTCATATCGTTCTTGGGGTTCATATTGTTGGACCCGAGGCGAGCAATTTAATTTCTGAAGCGGCTTTGGCCATTGAGATGGCGGCTCGCCTTGAAGATATCGCATTGACCATTCACCCGCACCCAACCTTGGGTGAAACCATGATGGAGGCCGCGGAAGCGGCTCTGGGCCACGCTGTACACATCATCCAGAAACCTCTGAATAAAGCGACCGGTTCAGGGCTTCGCGCGAACGCTTAATCGAAACCGTGAATTGGGGCTTGGTGGATTACCGCCAAGCTTTAAAAAAACAAGAAGAGCTAGTTGGTATGGTGGCACGTGGCGAGAGTCCCGACACCCTCGTGCTTTGCTCGCACCCACCGGTCGTGACGGTCGGTCGTATTACGCCTGAATCGGATTATGTAGGATGGACCGGAGACCTGGTTGAAGTATCGCGCGGAGGGCGCGCTACTTATCACGGCCCTAATCAGATTGTAGTCTATCCAGTCATTAGCCTAAACCGAGTTCGAGCCCATCTGCCCGCGCGGGATCTACACACCTATCTGCGTCTATTGGGTAAGGCGATTGTATTGAGCGCAAAAGACTTTGGGCTGGAAGCCGAATACAAACAAGGAAAGGTACCGGTTAACATTCCTGGAAGCACCGCGCTGCCCGACGCTATTGATGGGACGCCGAGCCGACATATCACGGGCGTTTGGGTTGGCGAGCGAAAGCTCGCATCTATTGGGGTAGCGGCAAGGCAGTGGGTAACTTTTCATGGGCTTGCACTCAACGTTAGTTCGGGCGAAGAGGGTTTTTGGCGGATTCAGCCTTGCGGGTTTAGTCCGTCTACAATGACTTCGATGGAAGAAGCCTTGGGTCTTAAGATCAATCGCGAGGAAGTAGAGATAAAGCTAACTCGTCATCTCAAGGAAGTCTTATCGATTTGAGCCGCTCCCACTTCCGCAATCGACTTCCGCAGCGGAAGCGATGCGCGTCAATTTTTAGTGATTTATGACGCGGACCGCTTCCGCTACGGAAGCAGTGCAAAGCTCATAAGAAATTTGCTCCCGCGATGGCGTTAACGACAGTAAGTATTGAAGTTGTGATCTGACGATATCGTAATCACATTGAGCACCGATATGCCATTTTCCACGATGATCTCATAACAAGCTCTGAAAGCATCCGTTAGACGGACAGACCTCCTATTAGGGAGTCCTTTTACCGATTTGTCATGATAGCCTGGTGTACGTCGGGCTTCCTCAAGCCCCTTATTTTCGACGTCTTTTACCCATCTTAGGAATTTTTCCTTAACGCCTTCAGGTAATAAATGTTTGTTGAAGAGCTTTTCTACGTTGCTACTGGGTTGCACACGGTAAAGTTTGCCCGTTGCTTTGACGGCCGTAACGGCTTTGAACTTACCCGGCCCGACTATAGCCGCCAGGCCGGCACACGCAAATTTGAGGCTATCATTTTTATTTAATTCCCTTGCAGCGAGCCGGGCTTCTTTGAGTTTTTCAAATACCGCCCTGGGATCCTCATTGAGCGGGAGGTCCTCGAGCCGAGTAGGCGGAATTCGATGAATGCCGCTGTATTTTAAAATCTCTCCCCACAGAGCAACCGAATTCAACTTTTCAAATCTTTCTGTGGGTTGCCTGGAAATTCGAACAGCTTCATTTTTTAAGAATTGAACGCAATCAGCGCGCTCAGCACACGCCTTTATTGCCACGTCCTGTAAGCGATAGGGATCAAGTACCACGTCGACGATTTCTTGATCGACGCATTCAAAAACAATGTTCGTCGACGCTTGCGCTTGATCCAGCATCCCGCGAGCGGATTCTCTAAGCGGCGAAGTTGGTTCGCACGATTCCCCGCCGAAACTTTGTGGTAGAAAGCTTAATATTAAAAATATTAAAAACACGTAATTCTCGTTACCAACCACGCGACTGCGTCGCGGATTTAATTTCGGTGAATGCCGCCTTGGCGGAGCCTCCATAGCTACGTAGTCCAAGAGTTTCTATGTAATCGACAAAGGCTGCCGGTGGAGCAGCGGGCGCTGTGTACGAAGCAGCAAGTGAATAAGCGTCGGCGTTTGATAAATCGTTCATCCGAAGCAAATTAACGTGAGAAATCTGAGTTGCATGTGTGTCCCACGCCGTGAAAAGGGCTGAGAAACAGGACGATTGGAGCGACTCGGAGCTGCCTGAGACTGAACCGCTCTGACAGCCGGACTCTTGAAGGCGAACTTTCAAGTTTTGCGCCTGGGCAACCAATGCTTGAAGGTCGCTGCCAATCGCGCTCACTTTCACACTGGATCCGCCATCTTCAAATGGATAGTAGTTCGCTGCCACATAACTACTAATAGTTTGGTTCAAAGTATTGAGGCCGCTTTTGATAATTGCACCGCGCCCACCGACTATGCCCTTTAAGGAAGCCGTGACACCAACCGAAAGTGCCGAAGTGATTACTGGCGTTCGAAGAGTTTTCGCATAAGCGGAAGTGCCGGCATAAAACCGCCAATAGTTCGCCCAAAAATTAGTCATAGCTGCAGACGAGAGGTAGTCAATCTCATTGCCGATTTGGATGCCAACGATCTCAACGTTCGGCATCCGCGACAGCACATATGCCAATGCGTTGTTGTAGCGGCAGATCATTAGATCGATTTTCGTCTGAGTGGCTGGCAAATTAGGATCGGCGAGGAGATCGCTCTCGGAAAACAGGCTCGGAGCGGCCCAGATATTTGTGGTGGATGGGCTAAAATTCAGAGTCATTTTATACCCAAGACCCGGAAGTGTAGAATTGAAAGCGGCGAACATTCCACCTGGATCAACATATGTTCCGGGTGTGCAATTGCTAGTGCCACCGAATTCAACGGAATTCCAAACCACATCGAGGATTAAATATTCTGCACCTAAATATTTAGCATGAGTTATATTTTGCGGAAAGCTGCTTGCGGGCGTGGTGTTTAGAACATCCGCACCAAGTGCACGATCGCCCCTGATAATAGGATTTCCCTGGCCGTTATTTATATTCGACGCTGGGCCAGTCCCACTGCAATTCGAGTAAATTAAAACGAGTGCCGAGAGTAGGCCAAGAAATAGGAAGTTTCGCAAAGCAACCATAAATATCCATCAAGATTATCAGTTTATGCTGGGAGTGCGAACGGTAATCTCATTCTGAGACGGCGTTTTATTTCTTTTTGTCTATGGTGATTGCAAAGCGTTTTACGCCACCCGTTTTAATCGCATCAATCGCGGCAACCACTCTTCCGTGCGGAACGTCTTTATCCGCCGCGATAATGGCCTGAATATCGGGCTTTTGTGTGATCATCTCACTCGCGTAGGCCTTTAAGCCAGCCTCACTAGATGGTTTCCCATTGAGGCTAATTTCGCCTGATGGTTGAATCGTCACAGAAAAATCAGATGGCGTGGTTTCATCAGAGCTGCCAGCTTGGGGCAAATTCACATTGATAGAAGGCTTCATGATGATGGGCGTGGTGACCATGAAAATGATTAAAACAACTAAGATAATATCAACGAAAGGAACAATGTTGATGTCCGAAATCGGTTCGTCGCCACCAGAGCCGCCGAGCTTCGCTCCCATGATTACGCCTTATCCCCACCCGCGCGGGCTTTAAGTGTTTTAGCATATGCAAGGCAGAGGTCGCGCACACTCTCTAGGTTTTGCATAATGCCGCGAACTTGGCGTTGGAAATAGTTGTAAGAGATAACAGCGGGAATCGCCACCATTAGACCGACTGCGGTTGCAAGCAACGCATTGGAAATGCCAACCATTACAGCCGTCGCATCGCCATGACTTGTTGCAAGCCCACGGAACGCATCCATGATTCCAAACACAGTTCCTAAAAGACCGATGAACGGTGCATTTGAGCCAACAGTCGCGAGAAAGCTTAAATAGCGGTCCATGGTTGAGCGTTCAACGAGAGCATAGCTATTAAAGATTTCTTCCAAACCTTCAGTTCCGCGCTCTTTAATGTGGCGAATTCCGTAAGCGACGGCGCGCCCCTCAAAGGTTTCCTTGTCGCGCGCCATATCTTCGATTTCTGTGAGATTGTTGCTCTGCAGTGTCTCACGCACTTTGCCGGCTGCTTTTTCGCTGCTTTTACGCGCTTTGGACAAGGTGAAATAGCGCTCCAGGATAAAAGCGATACTTAAAACGCTTAAAATGCCCAAAAGCCAAAGTGTGGCTTCGTGTCCGACCTCAGCGATGATAGAAAACTTGTCTGTAAACATGGAGATGACCTCATTCGTAAAACTCTAAAAGGACTAATAAAAATTCTCTCTGGAGCCTTAGGTGGTGGTCAAGGTATCGTTATGGGCGGAATGAAACTAACGCGATTGTGTCTCACTGGACTGATAGCCGTATTTTGCGCTAGCTGCAGCTGGCAAGGCCGCAGTGGTCCAAGCACTCTAGTGATTGCGGTAGAAAGCTTAGCGTTTGAAAGCATTAGCTGCGAATCGGAAGACTTTCGCACCTTTTGTGACGAGGGGGTTCGGTTTACGCATGCTTACACAACCTCGACTCTTAGCCAGGCAGCAATAGCGTCGTTGTTCACAGGGCTTTATCCCATCGAACATGGTGTCCATAGCAACGGCCGTGATTTTTTATCGCCGCGCTTCTCAACCGTCGCTGAGGTCGCGGCCGGCGCTGGTTTGCGTACCGCGCTGTTTTCCGGCGGCGCGCCGATTTTTAGAAAATCCGGAATCAGTCAAGGGTTCGAAACTTTCGACGATAACTTCCCGATCAGCCCGACGAAATTTTATCGGCCGGCGGGAGACGTAGTTCAGGCATTTACGAATTGGCACCATCGGGAAGTGGAGAAGAATTCTTTTTTTGCGACCTTGTATTTTAGCGACCTGCAATTCCCAGAGTCACCGACGAATTCTGACCTTGGCGAAGTTCGCGATCGGAGCTCCGATGCGCAGCTAATAGAAATTGCTGAAAGCTTAAATGGACTAATTCGCTATTTAAAATCGAAAGGCCTTTGGCACCGAACTCATGTGGTCCTTGTCGGATTAAATGGCATTAAGAGCGCGCACATCACTGAGGTGAAACCGTTGAATGTTTTTGCGGATAATACTCAAGTTAGTTTATTTTTAAAACCAGCCCGGCGCTCCCAAGATCTGGGTCCGCAATGGACGGTTGATAAAAACGTAACTCTTGCTGATGTCGGAACAAGTCTATTTGAATTCGTCGGCGGCCGCGCGCCAAATCCCGTCATGCCTCAGCTTGGGCGGATTTCTCTCTATAAACTTGTCGATCAAGCACATGCGGATTGGGACGATGATCGCTTGATTCTCATTGAGTCGGCTTGGGGAGAGTGGCGATGGGTTTCAAATATTCGCTACGCCGCCCGCAGACGCCAATATCTTTATGTTCACGATTCACGGCCGAAAATTTTCAACACGCTTCTTGATCGACTAGAATCTTCACCTTTGCCGCCAAAAGATCCTTTGTGGAGCGCGCTTAAGCTCACCATGATTTCGTTTTTCGATGAACTCCAAATAGCACCATGGACAATCCGCGACGAGCGCGCGTGGAATCATATTCAGCGCGCTCAACATTGGTGGAGCGGGATTGGCGACGACTTAAGGAGCAAAGATTTGCCGCTGAATGAGGCGCAGTCCCAAAGATGGCGGGCGGAGCGCGCTGTGCTGCAGGAAAATTGGACTGAACTTTTAAGCATTGGCGAGGCAGCGAAAGATCCACTGTTTATTTATGTTGCGAAACAGAATCTTGGTCAGAGTGCGCGTAAGCCGGCCGGCCGCTGCGGCCGCTATTTTGCTTCGGCCTCCAAAACAAATCTGCGTCTTGGAGCGGGCTGTGATGATGAGATGCTCATTCGATTGGCCGAATGGGCGAATGGCGACGATGAAGATCGGCGCGCGCGCGCGTTAGAATCTTTCATCGCGCTTTACCGGGCGCACAAACTAGAGACCGAAATCGGCTCTGCGAATTACGCGCGATTGTTGCCTTGGGATAACTCAACGTCCGCACCTCATGGTTTGATGCTTTCAGATTTATTTTTGGCGTTGCCGAATCATCGGCCGCTGGCAGCAACGATCAAGACCCGTCTCTCACGGGAAAACAAGGCACTCGACCTGTAGTTTTCGTTTTAGCCGAGAGGCGATTGTATATAACGTATCCTCATCCGCGCGCTTGAGACCGGGGATTGCGGGAATACGACTGATGGTGGTTAGGTGCACGACACGCGGTTGAACAATACCAACTATCTCCAACCACTCTTCGATGTCTTCTAATGAAGTGTTATCAACGGAACCTTGAACAAAAAGGCTTTGCACGACAATGTCTTTAAGCTTGCGGGCGCCGTTGGTGATTTTGCTTAAATTTGCGCGGACGAGAGGTTTGTTAATGCGCTTAAAAGTACCTTCACTCCCGGCATCGATCTTTACCATGCGCTCATCTAATTGGTTGAGACCGTGAACGACTCTTTTGTTATCACAGTGAGCACCATTGGTCAGGGCAATAACTTTCGTGGCAGGCATAAGTTCGTTGCGAGCCGCGAGGATGGCTTCAACACATTCCAAGAATTCCGGGTGTAGTGTTGGCTCACCATTTCCGGCAATTGTGATGGCGTCGATCGTTTGTTGATTGTTGATGATCTCACGCAAGCGAATTCTAATTCCAGCATCGACATCACTCACTGACGGGAAGGGAAGATCTGCTTTTAATTGGTTCATGCGAATTTGGGTAAGTCCTAACTCGCAATAAGGGCAGTCAAAGGAGCAAATCTTAACCGCACCCAACAGATTCACACCTAGACTCGAGCCCAGTCGTCTTGATCGAACTGGGCCGTAAGCGATGCCCCATTCTCCTGTGAGAGCTTCAAATTCGGAATATTCAGGTGAAGAAGGAGGAAAGGACATGATTCTATTTTGCGGGCTCGCGAAGTAAAATCAAGTGATGATGCTCCTCAGTCGAAATTTAAAATTCCAAGCCAGAAAGGCATGTCGGCTGATTGACGAGCTAAGCAATTGCTATAACTTTGCAGACTCCGCTCTTTGGGGCTCATGGCAAGCATCTTTGGCGGCACGACCGTACGATGCACGAGAACGATTTGATCCTCTACATTCAAACGTAAAGATTGCACCGCGAAATTGGTCGTGGACGCGATTCCAAGGAAATTCCCAGGAAGTGGCGCGAGGAGTCCCTCGTTATTAGAATGGGCAAGGGACAAGTCCGCGCAGGCGCCAATATGATTCAAATCAAAGCCTTTGCGATCAAGTAAGACATGCGGACCACCGACTTGTACCCAAATGCAATCGGATTCGCTGCGTGCGGCAACGAAAAGTTCGACGCCCACCTGGTATTCGGCGCGATTGTCCTCACGGTAAATCAGATCGTTGGCAAGCATCACTGAAACGCGGAGGTTGTTCGCCATTGGCGAAAGACAAGTCATTGTCTGAAAAGGGGACGTAACCTCTTTATCACTATGGGCAGAGTGAAAGAAATCAACAATCGTCTGCACGGCTTTTTTTGCGGCGGATCTTGCTCCCCAAGGAGTAGCGATAACGCAGAGATTGCCGTTGGCTTCGCAATGAATCTCTGGTCGTGGTCTAAAAACGCGGCCGCTAAAGGAGCGCTCTTGAATGTTCAAGTTCCCACTCCGTATTTTTGTAAATTGCGGCGCGACTTGTTGAAGTACTCATCACCAGGTACGGATTTCTCTAAAATCTGTTTCCAACGATCTTTCGCGCTATCAATATTCCCCATGCTTTCCTCGAGCACGCTGTCTTCATACATGGATTTCAGTTCGCGGCGCAGCTCGGAAAGCGCTGTGGCCTTCATTTTCGCAGCTTCGGGATTGCCGGCATTTTCTTTTAGAACTTTATCGCAGCTGAGGTAAGCGGCTTTAAACTGCGACTTATCCAGATTCTCTCTGCAGGTGGCTAGCAAGCCACTCACTTTGGCGTCCAATTCTTTGCGCGCTTGTGCGACGTCGCGCTGGGCTTCAGAGCGTTGAGTTTCAAGCTCAGGGTATCCGCCATCGAGGAATTTTTGATATGCCGAAAGAGCCTTCGTCAACTCTCCGGCTTTAAACAATGCTTTGGCTTTTTGAAACTGACGTTCTCCCGCGTCGCGGTGGGCAACGGCGTTGACTTTGTCTTGTTGCTTTCTCTCCCGCTCAGACTGGTTCATTTGCACTTGCGACTGCAAATCAAGCAGGGCTTGATTCTCAGGGTCGCGTTCAATTGCGGGCGATAAGCAAATTCGAACGTCGTCGAGGGTAGTTGATTTGTCCATTTGCCGGCGGCAATCTTCTACTACTTGAGTAATGAAGCGCACCGCCTCTGTTTTTTCCCGCTCTTTGCGATCGGCATCTTGTTGTTTAAGAGTCAAATCATGACCTTGTTTACAGAAAACTTGAAGCTCCGTTGAGTTGTCATAGGCTGGAACGACGTCATGAAGTTTAGTTAGTTCAGCTAAACAAAGAGAGAACTTACCCTGCATGTACATCGTCTTTGAAAGATTAAATGAGTCTTTAACCCAGCGTTTTTTCTCTTCTGACAGCTGGTCAAAAGTTGGAGAGCTGCTTGAATTCTCTGCCTTGTCTGGGTCTACCGGGGGGGTTGCCGGATCCGTGCCATCAGTGAAGAGTTTAAAGAGAAGAAGTGGAACCAATACCATGAGAATCATACGCGGCTTATTCTTCGTTAAATTCGCTACCAACCCTTTCGGTGGTTGGACTTTTACAACGGCCGCGCCATAACCGAAATCCCCAGCCATACCGGGTTCAATATAAGGTGCCGGGATGTTGTAACCTTGAGCGCCGGGGTCTTGGCCAAAGCCAGGATCTTGCATCTGTTGGGGTTTATGGACGGCAGGCAGGATAGCTGGAACTCGCGAATTAAATCCAACATCGCGCACTTCGAACACGAGTTTAACTCCAGATACACGAATGCTATCGCCACTCGCCAATTGCCAGGGCTCATTCGGTGGTAGCTGTTCTTCGTTCAGGTGCGTGCCGTTGGCGCTGTTTAAGTCGGTAATAAAGAAGCCTTCGACAGTTCTGGTGATCTCGAAGTGCCGCCGGCTGGCTTTGCCGTCATCAACATGGATTTCGCAATTGGTGTCGCGGCCGGCGACCCAGACCATTCCTTCAAGGCGTAGGATGTCTTCACGTTTGGAAGATTTAGACGAAATTCTTAAGAACGGCATCACGGGATTCTTCCCTGCAATTGTCGCGTCGCTATTGCCTTCCGGCTCCTTTGGCGAGCTAGTCATTTCGTCGGGCTGTGAAACCGGCGTGAGTGACGTTCCAATTGCAGGCATCAGAGCGCTTTTGTCGTCCAATTCAACTTGGTCGTCCGCGGGATCAGGCGTCGCAGCTTTTACAAGTTTGGCTTCTACTAAAGTAAATATGAACTCAAAAGGATGAGCGGAAAATCCACAATCCTCTTTAAGCTCGATCACGTCTTGAGCTTTTCCACCGTGCATGAGCGCGCCAAAGCGCGCGAGCAGCTGAACCACCCAAATTCCATCGCGCTGATAGAATTTAATGTGATGGCGGGAAATGCCTTTTTGATTAGGAAGTACAATTGAGGAGTCTTCTGCACGGCCAGCAATGTATTCTTGGCCATCTTCGAGAGTGAGCGCTGTGATTTCTTGCCCGTGAAGGCGAATGACGATTTTAGCCATCAGAACCTCTCCTCCAGCTGGGCGTTACAGGCATCATAATTCGCCTTTGCCTCTTTGTAGCGCTTGGAGCTTGGGTCCTTAACCATCACCATGACGTTTCTAAAAGCGGATCGACACGCGGAGAACTGATTTTGGTCACGATACTTGCGGCCCAAAACCATGTGATACTGAACCAATTCATCGAATCGACGTTGCGTCAGTCGTAAATAGCGATTGCAAAGATCGTGATTGGGCGCAAGCGAGACGCAGGCTTGGAACGATTCCATCGCACGCTCGAACTGGCCTTTGCGGTAATCGCGAAACCCAGAAACGAAAGCTTGTTGCGCTTGGACGTATCCGACTTGGGACTGGGTCGGGTCTTTAGGGCGGCGCTGTTCCGCCGCGGACTTAATTTCTTGAGCAGTTTTCATTTCCGCTTCAACCTGTTCATCGGCGGTCAGCGCTTTATCCGATTTTTTTGGAGCATCACTTAAAAACATCCATGCGACGAATGCTCCTACCACGGCCAAAATAACTTTTGGCCCGGCGGGTTTTTTCTTCGGTCGCTTTTGGCCGCCACCGGGTTTGGCTTCTTGCTGTTGGTGCCATCCACCAGTGGGTTGCATTTGATCGTGAGCTAAGGCAGGAACTTGAGCTTTAACCGAAAATCGAAACTGCGTATCGCCGAGAGTGAACACGGAACCATCATTTAAAAAGGCGGCCTTGCATTCCTGACCGTCGACGAGAATTTGATTGCGATCGGTCACGTCTCGGATTTCAACCCCGCGGGGAGTTGCAACGATTTCGGCATGATGACGGCTACATTTGGGATCATTATCGATGACGATATCATTGTCGGAGCCTCGCCCGAGTTTCACGCGGCTTGAAACCAAACGATAAGCCGTGCCGCGCGACGGTCCGCTCATCACGGTTAAAGTGGCTTCAATTGAGGCCTGAGGGGCGAGGGCGGTACTTCTCAACCTTCACCTCCGGCCGGCACAAGGATAACTAAATAGTAGGCGAGTTTCGCGGTTCCAAAAATTCCCTGAGCGATGATTTGGAAGTTTTCACCGTTGAATTCAAGATCATTTGTTACGAGCTGATCGGGATTTTGTTCCACGCGGTCAATCAGATCGAGGAGGCTTAACTTTAATGATTGATCATTGATGTTAGTCACAGGCTGATTAAGCAATGTGCTCGCGTTCATTCTGGTGCGGGTTTCGAACCCTTGATTCACTTGTGCAATGGTGCGGTCGTGGGCACTGATGGCCATGGCGGCAAAGCCCACCATCTCCACGAGGTTCGTCATTTCCACGCGGCGATCGTGTTCGATTGCTCTGGGGACGGCAGATTGACCGCCGGTAAGGATGCGGGTGAGGGCGCTATTAATATTGTTTGCTAGTTTTTGCAGGGGTTCAAAATCAAAGGTGACTTTTAGATCATCCCGGCCTTCGCGGAGAGCGGTGTCGAGCTGGAGATTCAACGACCTTAAGGGATATTCGATGAGTTTATAAAGGAAGAAAAACAAAATCGCGCCGAGTATAGAAGCAATGAACAAAGTGATGATGAACAAGCTTATCGTTTTGCTGTCATCTACGGCGAGTGTCGCCATGTCGTAAACCACGACCGAATAGGCCACGGTGCCACGAGCGCCAGTCTCCGCATTAAATGCTTCAATCGGATGAACGGCAACGACCGTGCTGCCATCGACTTGTTGGACCGATTCGCGGGAAAGCTTTCTCGCGTCGTGAACAAAAGCGATGTCAGGATAAGTTTCAGCTCTGGAGGAGGGCGCGATGATTTTTCCATCCAACGCTTGGATGATCATCGCTTCCTTTACGCCGCTGCGTTGGGCGGGGATCATATTGACGGCGGTGTAAATTCCATCACGGACAGCGGCTTCGTTCACGCGCGCTAATGTCGCAGCAATTGTCTGCGCGTGCTCCTGGCTTTGATTCTCAACACTATCGCGAAGAATTCGAATGAGTGGCACGGTTGAAAGTGAAGTCACCAGTAAAATAAATGCCGCCATGAACATGCCAAGGAGCCACTTAAGCTCGACCATCTCAGCCAACCGGTAAACTCCGGGGAGAACCACGCGGTCCATGTACTCTTGAACTAAATTCATCGCGTGAGGTGATTGTCTGGCTTGGGCCTGCGCCTGAGGCTGGTGATCATGTGAAGGCATCTGTTGTTGGTAAGCCAGATTGCCAGCATAGTTTTGCTGCGGCATCTGTTGCGGCGCGTGCCGAGCGTGCGATGAAGTCATTCCTGGCAAAGCCTGCTGATGCGGCATTTGCACGAGCTCGACGATCACATCGTGCATTCCAATGCGGTCTCCGGGACGCAGTCGACTTGAGCGAACTTGGGTACCATTTAGGAATGTGCCGTTGCGCGAGCCCATGTCTGAGACGATGAATTTTCCTTCGAGCACTTCAATTTTGACATGCTCTTTAGAAACGTTGGGACTTAGAATTTTAATATCGCAAGACGGTGCGCGGCCAAGAACGTTAGCTCCTGCCTTAAGCGGAATCACTTGACCCGCTTGCTGTCCGGCTAAAACCCTAATGCCCCACATGCAGCTGATCTCCCTCAGTAACGCGATCTTGAGTGGCTTGGCCGGCGGCCAATTCAAAAACGGATCGTGCGGTCCAAACTGGTGGTATCAATCGCCATGGGCGAACTTGGCGCGCAACTTTTTTTACCACGAGTTGATCGTCCACAAACACGGCATCAATCGTGAACTTCATAAAAAACGTATGAATGCTATTGCAGGGGCTGATCCATAGAGCTTTGCCTGCGGGAAGTTCAGTGCGGCCAAGCAGGCCACGCATGCGTGACCACAGACTCTTTGCGTCTTCCACAGATTCAACAAGGACCAAATTTTTTGAGCGGTTGATCAATGAGGTTTTTGTCACACGCCGCCCCCATACATGAATTGCAGAATAACGGGACCGAAAACGATAATTAAAACCGCAGGCAGAATAAACGCCATCATCGGAAGTAGCATAAGCTGAGAAGCTTTCGCTCCCGCTTTTTCGGCGCGAACGAAGCGCTCAAGGCGCATTTGAATCGATTGGTCTTTCAAGACTTGCGAAACCGGTGCGCCCGTTTCATCGGCATCACGAACAACGGCGACGAAGCTAGTTAATTCCTGAACGCCCAAGCGCTCAGCGAAAGCGGAAAGGGCATCTTTGCGCGAACTGCCGAGCTTGATGTCTTTAAGCACAATGTTGAACTCATCAGCGAGAACGCTTTGCTCGGCCTTCTCAGTGATGCGCTGAATAGCGCCGATGAAATCAAGCCCTGCTTCAGTTGAAAGCGCCATCAGGTCGATGAAGAAGGGAAGATCGGATGTGATAGAAACGTAGCGCCGTTTCTTTTCGTTGTTGCAATACATGTGCGGAAAATAAAACCCAAACGCGCCGATCGCTAAGCAGAAGGCCGGTGGGTAGTTTAAGCGAAGAGCGAAATTTAAAATCAGTAGGAACACGGGGAACATCGCTCCCCAAAGAATTTGAAGTCCAATGAATTCGTCGACATTTAACTCGCGTGACAAACCTGCAGTTAAAATCTTAAGGCGTACGTTTTCACGGTACTTTGGGTTTTTAACGCGAAGAGCATGTTGCAAAGTGAAGTTATGCACCAGTGGTCTAGAGAAATTGATCAGGCCGGATTTGGATTTCGCTGGCTCGTCGCCTGACGCCCATGCTAAAGCGTCGGCATCCGCGTTGTTGCTAAAGATGGCAGAGGAAAATAAATACACGGCAAGCGCCGCCAAGCCGAGGCCACTCAGCAAAAGTATAAAATTGAAGCTAAGAAGTGTCGTCATATGCACCAACTCATCCTTGCCTCACAGTCCCCCCGCCGGTTTCAGTTACTTCAAGAAGCCGGGTTCGACCCCAAGGTGGATATAGTTAAAGTATCGGAAACTATTGATGAAAACCTGAACGTTGAGACCGCGCTTGAGGCCGTCGCCCAGTCCAAGGCCGAGGCTTTGGTCGGGCTTCGTAAGTATCCGAAAGGACTTGGCATTTTAGTTCTCTCCGCCGACACCGAGGTGGTGCTGGGGAGCCGAGTCTTTGGTAAGCCTTCTGATGCGGCGGCAGCCCATCAGTTTTTGCGTGATTTATCGGGTAAGGAGCATCGCGTTATCACCGCGGTCTCTGTCTACGACGTGGACGAACGTCAGTTTTTTAACAGTCACGACACGACCTTTGTCCGACTGAAACATCTCTCTGAAGAGGAAATTTCCGCCTATGTGGCGACCGGTGAACCTCTCGATCGGGCCGGTGGATGCGCGATTCAAGGTGGGGCGAAAGATTTTGTGATTGAGTGCCGTGGCTCATGGAGTAATGTCGTCGGACTATCGATAGAGCTTTTCGAGAGGATGATAAAAGAGCATGGATGGAAACTCCCTCGCCGCGCGCGCCCGGGCCCTTATTCTAAAACGTGACGAGCTAGCGAAAGCCGCTGGCCGTGACCCTAAGACCATTAAACTTTTGGCCGTTAGCAAAGGCCATACGGCTGAACTCGTCCGCCAAGCGGCGGCCGTTGGGATTGAGGCGTTCGCGGAAAACTATGTGCAAGAGTGGGAAGCAAAGCGTGAAACTCTTGGCGACGTAAATTTTGATTGGCATTTTATTGGTCATTTGCAGACGAACAAAGTGAAGGCCGTTGTCGGCAATGTGGATTTGATTCATTCTGCGGATCGCCCCTCACTGTTGAATACTATCGGGCGTTTCGCTCAGGATTTAGGTATTGAGCAAGACGTGTTGATTGAAGTGAATGTCGCTGGCGAAGCGGGAAAAGCCGGAATCAATCCCCGGGCCGGGAAAACTTTGATTTCCGAGTGGGACAATATCGATGGAATTCGTTTATGCGGACTGATGCTCATGCCACCACCGACGATGAATCCCGAAGAGTCCAGGCCCTTTTTCCAAAACGCTAAGAAGTGGCTTGAAGATTGGCGCCCATCGCGCGGCGACCGCCACCCTTGGAATCAACTTTCAATGGGAACGAGCCAGGATTTCGCCGTCGCAATCCAAGAGGGGGCCACGATTTTGCGCGTCGGCACCGCTCTCTTTGGCGACCGCAATTACGAGGCTTAAGAATTTTGTGGATTTATTAATTCAGAAAAAAATAGGTTTTATCGGCACCGGCAACATGGCTCAGGCAATGATTTCGTCATGGCTCGGGTCGAAAACAGTGTCGCCAACGGATATTTTAGGAACCAACCGCACCGAGGGTAAACTAAAACGATTGGTTGATGATCTTGGTATTATCGGGGTTAAAAACAACGAAGAACTGATCGAACAAGCTGAAATCATCGTGTTGGCTGTGAAGCCTCAGGACTTGGTGCCAGCCCTTGAATCCATCTCTTCAAGTTTTGGTCCGCATCATATTGTTCTAAGTCTCGCTGCTGGTTTGTCTTTGGTGCGCCTTCGCAAGTTGCTACCGATTGTGAAGCAGTGGGCCCGGATCATGCCCAACACGCCGGTTCGCGTCGGCCAAGGTGTAAGCGGTTATTATTTACCCAAGGAATCATTTCATTTAAAAAGTTTGGTTGAGATTTTATTAGCGCCATTGGGCGCGGTAATTCCCGTTGACGATGAAGACAAGTTCGCAACGTTGTCAGTAGCTTGTTCAGCGGGCGTCGGATTCGTTTACGAACTCATGCAGTACTGGCAGGAGTGGTTGGAAGAGCATGACTTCGCGCCCGATCAGGCACGGCTGATGACGGTGAAGACTTTTCTGGGAACCGCCACTATGGCGGATTTGTCGAGCACTGTTCCTATTATGGATTTGCAGAGCAAAGTAACTTCTAAAAAAGGCATCACCTCAGCCGGCTTAAATTCCATGCGCGAGCTCGAGATCGAACGCTTGCTGCGCTATTCCTTTGAAAAAGCCGCTTTGCGTGACCGTGAAATCGGGGAAGAACAGAGAAGTTAGGGATTTATGACGCGCATCGCTTCCGCAGCGGAAGTAGAATACGATGCTTGGCTTAGATGACCAGTGCGTAGTGGGCCGTATCAACGATTTTTCCTTTAATAACCACGCTCTTAAGTCGAACGCCTTCAAACAAAAGCCCACATTTTTCCATTACTCGCCGAGAGCCGATATTGTCCGCGAGACAAGAAGATTGAAAGCGCTGCAAACCCGCGACAGAAGAGTAGGCCCAAGACATGACCGCACGGGCGGCTTCGGTGACATAGCCTTTATTCCATTCTTCGAATTTTAGGGCGTAATCGAATTGGCCGGAATGTGGATAAGGTTGTTTGAAATCGATTGAACCAATGGCGACCATGTCCTCGCGCCGTCGGATGGCCCAAACATAAAATAGTTCACCCAACTTATATGACGTGCTGTCCGCGATCCAATTCAGGTATTGAGCGGAATCCTCATTAGCCTTATGCGCCGGCCAAGTGGTAGTCGATGCAACAGCCGGGTTGCTGGCATAAGCAAATATCGACGGAACATCGGCAAGAGTAAACGCGCTCAATACCAATCGCGATGTTTCTATAACTGGCTGGGACGTATGCGGCTCAATAAGCAATTCCATTCGCATATCGTAACGAACGTTTAGAAAGCGTGTAAATCAGCACCCATTTATGACGCGGACCGCTTCCGCTACGGAAGTAGATCCGAAATGTCCGGCGGATCTGGCCGGGAACCGGATAGCTCGGACGCCCCTAATCAGTTATAGTGCGGCGGCATGATGAATGTCGCCGCTGGCGTAGCCATCTTTCTAATTATCGCGGGTCTCGTCAGCTACCTGATTCTGATGATCTTTTTCCCAGAGTGGGTGGGGATTACGGGGAAGTCGGCGAAGAAAACCCTCGACGAACATATCGAGGGAAGTGAAGCGAAGGATTCGGATTGGTTTTCTAAGGAACCAAAACGCTAACTACGGATTGACGGCGCACCTTAGCTGACCGGCCCAACCGAAAAACATTCCCTCTGCCAAAAGGGCTCCATGAACATCTAAAAACTTCATCCCAATGACACCGGTGGCATCGTCCTCGTAGTTTCCGACCTCAAAAACTTTAACAGATTGAACCTTGTCCCAATCGACTTCAAGCACTCTCGCCATCGAAGGAACAAATCGATCTTTCATCGCCGAGGCTTTCGAATGGTTCACATACTTGGCGGGTTCACTGCGAATTCCGCGGCCAAAATTGTAGATGCCAGTAAGCTCGCCTTCATTCATCGTGACGATAAAGATGTAGTTATAACCTTCTACTTCCTGTTCACAAGCAAACGGAAGTTCGCCCGCATACGCCGGCCCAGTAAACAACATCGTTAAGGCTAATAGTATTTTTGCTCTCATATGACCCCCCTTCAAGGATCCCAAAGGTAATCCTGGAACCCGCCAGACATCATCCAAAAAAATCAGATAGAACCCTTTACAACTCGAAAAATTCATTTGCTAGCCACCTTTCAAAAGAAGAACCTCCACCATCGGTTTAAAAGAGGGAGGGTTCATGAAATGGTCTTTCATTTTCATGATTTGGGGGCTTTCCGCCGCGGCCCAGATCTATGGGCCTCAAGCCGAAGAATTCGCCTTTAAAATCGAAACTAAGGTTTATTCGAAAACCAAAAACATAGACGAAAATCTTCTTCTCGCCGAACAACAGATCAGCCATCTTTTTGGCCTCTTCCAAACGCCAAAGGTGGTTAGAGATTATCGCCTGCTTCACTCGCTCGTGGGCGGTATCGGCGCGCCACTTTATCCCATGACTCACACCATTAAAAATACTCAAAAACAAAAAAACGGCAGTCACCTCATCTCGTTTCAAACTACGGGCCGCATCCTTCTTCATAAATCGGCCGCTAAACAAATATTATCGGGACGGAAATTAAAAATCCCAATGCCGGTGCATCTCGAAAACTATTATGACGTGAAATGTACCGATGAACATTACGATTCTATCACCGACTTCTGGTACTTTTACGATCCTTACCGCGACGGCTGTGAGTACTTAGGCCGACCGCCACTTGCGGAAACCGCCACTCTTGAAATTACCCATTCGCAAAAACGAAAGCTCGATCTCAACCTGCGCTTGGATCTCCTCCGGGGAAACAATGCGAATGGCGAAAAATTGAGAATCGATATAATCCAAGGTTTCTCGGACTCCGCGCAGGACCCGGAAGATATAGGCCGGCAAAATTTTGAAGGGTTGCAAGAATATCTCACGGCACAAGGATACGAGCGCAAACTGCTTCAGGCGCACCCAAGCCGCACCCAACTTCGCTTCACAAAATCTATGGACCTGAACAACAATCCCACCAAAGTTGAAATCAACACCCTTCTCGTCGACAGCAATATCGATTCCAAAGGCGTAACATTCGCTAAGTTTTTTAAAGCAGCGGTGGAAGAGTCGGACGTTGTTTATTACACCGGCCACTCAGGGCTAGGCGGCACGCTCGACATTGCTCTGCTTGAAGAAAAAGCCGGCGGTTTCAAATTTCATTCGCAAAAAAGGCAGATCTTCTACTTCGACTCGTGCTCCAGCTATAGCTACTACCTGTGGCCTTTCCGGGCAGAGAAGACCCGCGCCCGACTTGATATCGTAACGAACGGCCTCTCCGCTTATTTCGACACAGGCCTTGGTGGTTTAACTACGTTTCTAGAGCATGTTTTAGATCCCGATGTAGAAGACCACACATGGCCCGAAGTGCTTACGGCGATTGAGGATCAGATGGATGGCCATACTTATTTGGTGAATGTAGGCGGAATTTAAATTCTGCTCCTTAGACCCGGAAACACTACATTTCGGTTAAAGACGCAGCGCAAAATTCGCCAACTCAACTTAGCCTCTTGATTCAGCGCAGCCACGCCCTTACCCTTATAGAGAGAGACATGAGGGGGAATTCATGAAGATCGCGCCAATCGACATTGCTCACAAAACGTTCAATCGGAAAATGATGGGTTTGGATCAGCAAGAGGTGATGGATTTTCTTCGTCACGTTGCGGATGAGCTTGAAACCGTCATTCGTGAGCGCAATTCGCTCAGAGAGAATCTTCGTGAGCGCGAACTCGCAATCGGCGAATACCGTGAGCGCGATGATTTATTAAAAAGCACGATCACAACAGCAACCCGCATGGCTGAAAAAATTCAGATCGATGCGGATCGTGAAGCGCGTCTCATCATCAACGATGCCAATCAAAAGTCTGACATGATTGTCCGCGACGCCCGCGACTCTCTCAAAAAGATCTATCAAGAAATCACGGAACTAAAGCGAGTGCGCATGCAGTTTGAAAACAACGTGCGAGCGCTCGTGCAATCTCACCTCGCCATGCTTGAGCAAGGTAACAAAGTGATGCCAAGCCCAGGGATCGAGCCGCGCCTGAACATGGAAATTCAGGACAGCGAAGAGCCCGCAATCAAATCCAAAGTCGCCGATGCGGTAAAGCAGGCTTTTCGTAACCCAACACCTTAAAGTTTCTTTCAGGCGATGTGCGCATCGCCTGAAAGAAACTACTGCTCTAAAGACTTCTGAACATCTTCTAGCGACTTATCGATGGACTCTTTGGTCGGGCCTTTAGGTTTCTTAGGTGCCATCTTACGCGCCTTTACTTTAGGCTTTGGCTCGTCAAACAATGTGGGATCGTAAGTCGGCTGTTCGGGTTCGAACTTTTGCAGCATTCGCTTTTCAGGTTCAAGGGCGCGGGGCCGCGGCACTTCTTCGACCACGGAATTCTCGCGGAAATCAAAGCCGTATTCTAGGCCAACAAGTGCGGTCCAGCCGGCGGCCGAGGCCTTGCCGTTGATGGTGTGATCAAAACCTAAATTCAAAGCCCAAGCGTCGCTGACAGCGATGTTGGTCACAACGCGCGCACCTAATGTCGAGGGATTTACACCAAAGAATTTCCAACTGTCACCGTTCACCCGGGCCGTCACTGCATCCCGGTAAATTCGGTTGGCCGAATTGCCATCTTGAACCGCAACGACGTTACCGTAAAGTTCCGCGCCAATACGGAAGGCCTCAGAACCGTACCCAAGACCCAACAAATAAAGAATATGATGGGCTCGGCTTTCATCTTGATAAAGATAACCAACTTGGAGGTAAGGGTTAAAACTGGAGACCCAAGTCTCCGCCCAGAGGCCGCCAAAAATTTTAAGCGCCCCTTCATCCATTAAAACATCATCCGTTGCGGTATCGACGCGGTTTAAGGGATAGACGACTTGAAGTTCTGGAATCAGAGCAAAGCGAGGAGAGCGAATGGCTACGTAGCGAAGGCCAGCCAAAACTTCTGTAGGCGCCGAATTGGTTCGAGTAAACCCTCCGTCATATGATTCCGCACGGGCGAAACCAACGTCCGTGAATAGACTCATATGGGGCAAAATCCAGTGTTCGCCGCCAAGGTGGACTTCAATCAGTTTATAATATTGCCCGTTTGGGAGGCTGGAGAAGCTTCCCCCACCCTCGTCGTAATTCGCCTTGGTCGTAAAGTAGCTTAAATCCGTGAAAAGTCGCGTGTCGCGTTCTGGCGTGGACGTCGGGCGGGGCAACGCGTAGGCTATTTGCGAGCCGAAAACAGCAGTAAAAATGGAAATTAAGATCAGTTTGCACGTGTAAAGCA
This sequence comes from Pseudobdellovibrionaceae bacterium, assembly GCA_043720065.1. Lineage (GTDB taxonomy): Bacteria > Bdellovibrionota > Bdellovibrionia > Bdellovibrionales > UBA1609 > JAIBAM01. The sequence goes on from JAYSTF010000037.1 coordinate 36,056, forward strand.
TGGCAGGTATTGATGTTATCACTGAGTAGTTATGAATAAGAAACCCTTTCTAATTATCTTTCTGACCGTGTTCATGGATTTGGTCGGATTTGGAATCATCATTCCGCTAAATCCATTTTTAAGCCGGCAATTCGGTGCCGATCCCTTGCAGGTCGGATTGCTGATGACCGTTTACTCACTCTTGCAGTTTATTTTCTCACCCATTTGGGGCCATCTCAGTGATCGCTGGGGTCGAAGACCCATTATTCTGATTAGTGTTTTAGGTGCAGGCGTAGCTCATTTGGGGTTTGGATTTGCGACAAGCATGGCCGGACTCTTCCTTGCACGTGGGTTCGCGGGACTTTTTGGCGGAAATATTTCAGCTGCCATGGCGTCAATGGCTGATCTTACTTCAACTAAAGAGCGATCAAAGGGCATGGGCCTAATCGGAGCCGCGTTTGGCCTTGGATTTATTCTTGGGCCGTTTCTTGGCGGAATCTTTAGTGTGGTTGGACATAAGCTTGGCGATCATCCGCCGTTCGGTGGGAGTTTTCCCGCCTTGATCGCAGCTGGAATTTGTTTTGCGAATTTCGCACTTGCCTATTTTATTTTGCCTGAAACAAATCCTAAAAGTGCGAGAGCGTCTGTGACGAAGCGACCAGCACGCTGGACGCTTATGATCAACACTTGGCGAAAGCCGGTGCTCGGATCGGTGATGTCTGTTTTCTTTTTAGCGTCGCTTGCGATGGCGCATATGGAGGCGTCGTTATTTTTATTAGTTCAAGATCGTTTCAATTGGGGCATGACAAAAGCAAGCATGGGTTTCGCTTACGTCGGACTTATGATCGCTTTCACTCAAGGATATTTGATCCGCAAAACTTTACCGAAGTGGGGCGAGGCGAAATCTTTCATCATTGGCCTTATCGCAATGGCAGCGGGTTTTATCGGAATCGCTCTTGCTCCTGATGTTTGGACGTTGGCCCTAGCTGTCACTGCCCTTGCCGTTGGCAACGGTTTAAGTAATCCGGCACTTTCAGGAAGTGTGAGTTTACTCAGTCCCGCGGAAAGTCAGGGTGGTCATTTAGGGGTGAATCAAAGTCTATCCGCTCTTGGGCGAATCATCGGACCTGCACTGGGCGGACTTTTTTACCGCGAGTACGGCATGTCGGTTCCATTTCTGATCGCGGGATTCCTCACCATTGTAGGAGTAGCTGTCGGCTACTCAGTGAGAAATAAAATTCCTAAGGGTGCCAAAGGTCACTGAAGTAGTTTTCTTAATCCAGAGACCGGGCCATGGGGAAGACCAAGATTAACGAAAAAAATTAACGGTGCGACCGCCGCGCGAATCTGCGCCGGCGCCACGACATTGCTATTGAGCCAACCATTGGGGTCACTGTCCATTTTGCCTTCGCCCATGTAGGCTTCCTGAAGTTTCGCGGAGCGAGTCGTAAGATCAAGAGTAAATGCGGCAGAGCCAGTCAAACCAATGCTAGCCACAGTTCCTCGCGCGAGCCCGCTGGTGACCAGAGCGCCTACGGAGGGAACCATAAGAACAAGCGGCGCTGAAACCGCGATCATGATGGCCGTCATTTTCATTCGTTCTTGCGTGGCGATTTTTCCCATTTCACTGGTCGCGATATCGCAGAGGTCAGGCCGTCGCTTTAGCGCATCGTCAATAAACACTGGGAATTCAGAAAGATAAACTAAATCTGTCTTTTCCGCCGCCTGTCGAATTTTTTCTTGGAATGCTGTTACATCTCGAATGGATTTTTGCAGCGCGACCCCAATGTTTTCTGGCGAGACTCCGATTGCGTCCGTGATGTAGGCAAGGGGACGGAGCTGATCGATAAGGCGCCAAATTTCCTGGCGGTTTTTTCTTTGAAACTCTGTAAGCCTTGATCTGCGATACGAATCCCAGCCTTGGTCCGCGATCAGCATTGCGGCTTCGACTTTTCTTTGCAAAGAACTCTGTTTACGAGTTTGCTCAAACGCCTGAAGAAGGCGTTTATCATTCGCACGTTGAATCAAACGGTCGATCTGCAAATCGATTCGCCGGTCGAGGATGTTCATGAAATCTTCGATTACTCCATCCCAAAACCGAGTCAAAGCCTGCTGGGCTAGCTCAGATTCCCTCGGGGTCAAACGGATTTGCTTTTCGAATTCTGGCATGAATGGTCCACGCCATAAGTTAGGATTGCCGGCGACGTCCAGCTTCCATAGCTGCCATCCAATTGGGTCGCTGCTCAACGAAAGGCTAATGAGTTTGCGAAACTGACCATGAGCGTAGGGGAGAAGTTTCGTGATCAAGATGCAGCGCTGATCGGCGCCGCAAGTTTTCACTGACTCCCAGTTCTTTAGTGGTGCAAGCCACTCGATCAACTCTTCAAGGTTTGCTTTGCTATCCTCTAAGTAGGAGTTGATTTCAAAAGCGATGGCTTGAGCAAGCACGGGCAATTTTAAGTTTTGTTCCTGGACAAGTTTGAGAGTCTTTAAACTCATGGTACCGCGAATTGGGCGCGGTGCTGAAGGTACGCCCTTACAATTGCTATATGGGCCCTCACCAAACGCCGATGAGACGCCGGTTGCGGCGAGTAGGCCAAATATAATTAAAAGGCGATAAATGAGAGCCATGGCGAGGGCTTAAAGTGCAGGATGAATACCACAAAGCACCTCTTTTGAGAGTGCATGCGGAATCAATTGGGCGGCCGAAAAGTGACCAAAATGGTAAGGGGTGACAGTTTACGGCTCTCTTGCTGGACCAGCAATTAAACGATCGTGAAATCGCTACAGCTGAGATGAAATCAAAGCCGTCGCCATTTGGTTTCAAATCATAGGGGGCTTGGAACGGCTGGTGCAGCAAAGGCATAGACCGAACGAGTATTCGGCTATTTGGGCCGCCAATGCGGCACTTAGATTCAGATAAGGGTGTTATGAAATTAAACAAAATAGTATTAGTTATCGCGACGTTAACTTATGGCGCAGCCGCATTTGCGGGAGAGTCGCTGGCCACGCCAGGGCCGCAAGTTGTTTGTGCCTCGCAAGAGCAAGAAGTGCTTAAACTTAGTCCTATCGAAGCCGCTGAGCAGGGCATGATTAGGAAAACGGGAGTGGCAATTGGAACTGCAGCGGCCTTTCCAGCGGTGGTTTATTTAACAGTGACCAATTCGGAGACGGAAAAGCTTGTTCAAAAGCGTCAGATTCTTTCTAAGATAGCCGAGTACAGCGCTACTTCTGCCGCGCGTCGCGATGCGAGACTGGCTTATTCGAGAGCCCAGAGGGAGTTAATTCAGTTCATGGTTGAATATGGTGTCTATGATAAATTTCGCGAAATGCGACGGTCCAAGAAAGTAAATGCCGACAACCTCTTGGAAACAGAAAGTCAGAAATTTAAAGAAATTACCTCCGCTCCAGAGGAGATGGAAAAGCGCGCGCAGCTCAAACAAAAGATCACTATGCAGTTTAATACGTTGAGACATAATCGCGTACAAGCTTTAGCAACTATGATGAGCGCGGATAGCAAACTTAAGAATGTTTTGTACGCGATTGCCCATCTCGATGACGTGCATCCAAATACCTCACCTCTTACAGCCGCCTCTAAGACGGAACGAATGGCAGCGGTCCGTTCGAAAAGCGCCGTTTTTGAAGCGCGATTTGAGCGTGTGCAGGGGCAGGTTCGCTCATTGAAAAGTGGGCGCACGATGGCGGCAAGTGGTGGCTTGGCGGGAGCAGTCTTAGGATTCACGGTTTTCATCGCTTCCGAATCTTTGGCGTCATCTTATGAAGGCGCTTCGTCGGGAATTGGCGAAATGTCTGACGCTGAACTGGAAGCTTATGACCTTGCGATGAATTGTCTCACTGAAGAGTTACGGAAGACGGAGTCGCCGTTAAATTCAAACGTCGAAATCACGACGCGCATTCGCGGCAAAGACGAAGTGGTCCCATTCGACGCTCCAACTTTAGAGGCCCTTAATGGCCTCCGCTAGTCGGTTTTCAATATTTTGGTTTTTAATGTGGGCCGTGGCGGTGATTTTCGTCACGTCTGGTGTCCAAGCGACGTCACAGGCTCAGAGCATCACAGTTAAAGATAACTTGGTTCAAGAGATCGAAAATCTCGCGGTCATCCACCAGCTTAACTCTGGAAAAATGGACTCAAGTGGTGTTGGCGTAGTGGGAGAGACGGAAAACTCAAAAGACTTCCCCAAGACGATCGATTCCCACCGTACAGCGCAGCGCTCCATCTTGTCCCAGCGCTAAATATCATGTAAGAATCCTCCTCTTTGGAGGCACATTCATATGACTCTACCGGATCGCTATTCCCCGCAAGAGGTGGAGAGCCGAACCTACAAATGGTGGGAGAGCCAGGGCTTTTTTAAAGCTCAAGATGTTTCCACTCGTCCCCCTTACTGCATTATTTTGCCTCCCCCGAATGTGACCGGCCAACTGCACTTAGGGCATGCACTCGATCACACTCTGCAAGACATTCTGATTCGCTGGAAGCGAATGTCTGGTTTCAACGCGCTTTGGATTCCGGGTACCGATCACGCCGGCATCGCTACGCAAAGTGTAGTTGAGCGGGAATTGAAAAAACAAAACTTATCGCGCAAGGAATTGGGCCGCGAGGAGTTCGTCAAACGCGTCTGGGACTGGAAGCATCAGTATGGCGGGCGCATCGTAGAGCAGATGAAGCGACTTGGCGATTCCTGCGATTGGGATCGCATGTGCTTTACTTTGGACGAAGGAGTTTCCACGGCCGTTCGTAAGGTTTTCGTTTCCCTTTATAAGCGTGAGTTAATTTACAAAGGGAAAAAGCTCATCAACTGGAGTCCGGCGCTAGAGTCAGCCATTTCCGATTTGGAAGTGGAATTTAAAGAGATTCGCGGCACGATCTATCATATTCGTTATCCCACGACCGATGGAAGTGGGGAGGTCGTTGTAGCGACGACTCGTCCTGAAACTTTATTGGGCGACACGGCTGTGGCTGTTCATCCCGATGATGAGCGCTATCAGGCTTTGCTCGGCAAAAAATTAATGTTGCCGCTCGCCAAGCGCGAAATCCCAATCATCACAGACCCTAAAGTTGACAAAGAATTCGGCACTGGTGCCGTGAAGATCACACCCGCTCATGATTTTAACGATTACGAGATGGGTCTGCGCCATGGACTGCCTTTGATTAATATTTTAAACACCAACGGCACATTGAACCAAGAGGCCGGCGCGTACACGGGCCTTAGCGTAAATGAAGCACGTAAACGTGTGCTTGCCGATCTTGAAGCGCAAGGCTTTCTAGTAAAGACCGAACCGCACCCGCATCAGGTTGGTCATTGTTCACGCACGGGTTGTGTGGTTGAGCCGTTCTTATCGGAGCAGTGGTTTGTTAAAACTGCGCCTTTAGCTGGGCCAGCAAAGCGTGTCGTTGAGAGCGGCACCATTCAATTTGAACCAGAGAGTTGGACGAAGACATTCCTGCACTGGATGAATATCATCCAAGATTGGTGCATTTCTCGCCAACTTTGGTGGGGACACCGAATTCCGGCTTGGTATTGCGCCGACTGCAAGAAGGTGACGGTCGCAGAAGAAGATCCCACCGCATGTGAGCATTGCGGAAAAGCAAATATCAAACAAGACGAAGACGTACTTGATACTTGGTTCTCTTCCGCACTTTGGCCCTTCAGCACAATGGGCTGGCCAAATTTATCGGAGACTCAAAAAACATTTTACCCAACGAATGTTTTGGTCACGGGGCACGATATAATTTTCTTTTGGGTCGCGCGCATGATCATGATGGGCGTCGAATTTAAACAAGACGTTCCCTTTCGCACGGTTTACATTCACGGTCTGATTCGCGATGCCGAGGGCAAGAAAATGTCAAAGTCCACGGGGAATTCATTAGATCCCGTGGAGCTGATCGAAGAGTACGGCGCGGACGCTTTGCGGTTCACGTTGGCCGCGCAATTAGCCGCGGGACGCGATATGAAATTCTCCGAGCAGCGCTTGGAAGGTCATCGCAATTTCATGAACAAGGTTTGGAATGCGACCCGATTTTCGCTGCAGAATCTTGGTGATTTTCAGGCGCCGAAGGAAGGCACAGACGCTATTCCTGCAAAGGCGCATCTTTCAACGGCCGATCAGTGGATTGTTTATAAGCTTGGCATATGCGAAAGAGATGTAGAGCAGGCGTTACTGAATCACCGCTTCTCTGAAGCAGCGAACTCGATCTACACTTTTGTTTGGCATCAGTTCTGCGATTGGCATATTGAGTTCTTAAAGCCCGTTTTCCTAGGAACTTCTGAAGATGAAAAGGCCGCAAGCCGTTTGGTTTTGGCTCAAGTACTGAATCGCATCATGCGATTGTTGCACCCCTTTGCGCCATTTATCACCGAAGAGATTTATCAAAAGCTGCCAATCAAAAAAGCAGCGTGTATCACGGACGCGTATCCCACGCTGAAAAACGACAAAGCATTTCTAATCCTAGGAAATGAAATCGCGGCGCTTGAAATGGATATTGTGATAGAAGTGATCACCGCAATCAGAAATATCCGTGGCGAAAACCGTATTAAGCCCGGCGTAAAAATGAAAGTTCGCATCGCGCCTTACGATGAACGCGGCCAGAAGATCGTGCTGGGCAATAAAGCTGTGATCATGCGCCTTGCGGGCCTTGAATCCTGTGACGTGTCGGAAACAGGTTCGCTACTTAAGTGTGCGGTAGCTCCAATCCGCCATGGCGATATGCACTTGGATGTGATTGTACCGCTTGAGGGGCTTGTCGACATTCAGGAAGAGATTAAACGCATCCAAAAGGCAGTGGAAAAGTACGAGAAAGAATCAGGCTCTTTGGCTAAACGTTTAGGGGACGCGAACTTCGTAAAGAACGCACCAGTGGAAATCGTGGCCCAGGGACAGCAGCAATTAGGCGAATTTAAGAGCCAAATTCAGTCGCTCCAGGCCGCTTTAGAGCGGCTAAAATAGCGTTCGGCTCGCGCCAGATCGAATTAAATCGGTCGCCGCGTGCATTCTCAAGGGCACAGGCCTTGCTTTAAGTCGGCCTGCTATCCGAACGTCTTTTAAAAGGTGATTTATGAAAACAGCGATTTTAGCAGCCGGATTAATTCTTTCTTCAATTCAAGCCAACGCAGCGGAAACTCCTGCGGGCACCAGTTCAGTTAGCCTTAAGGACATTCAAGGTTCGACTCAGTCGGAAGTGTTGAAGTCCATTGAGAGCGATATCGTGACCGTCGAAAACAACCGCGTGGTGGCGCAAAATCAGGCACAAGTTGCACAGGCGATGCGTTTGGCGAGCGGCAACTCAGTTGTGAACTTTGGCGCTCTTCAAGACGCTTATGAATTTCAACAAGCTGATCTCGAGAAGCAGCGTGAAGACCTTCAGTCTCGCGTGAACATTCAGCGCAAGCTTGAAGCAGAATCTTTGCGTACAAAATCGAATTAAGTATTTTCGATTCCCCGGGTTATTCGGTGCATCACCATCTAATTTTTGACCCAGTAGAAAGCAGGTTCCCCGGTTTTTACCGGGGTGTTTCCTGGTAAATAGGTAAAAGTAGCCCATCCACTGATCCCATGTTTTGATTTTGTTACGAAGCAAGATCAAT
>JAYSTF010000038.1:0-5226 GCA_043720065.1 Pseudobdellovibrionaceae bacterium
CCTGAGGTTCACATTGAGCTTAAGAAGGTTGTTGAAGCATTGGAGCAAAATCGTGAAGGCGAGTTCTTTGGTATCCCTGCCGAAAAGATTAGGCCTTGGTTAAATATTCGCCTAAAGGACCGACGGGTAAAGGGTTTTGAGGAAAAGAAGGTCATGAAGACTTTCAGACTAAAGCCAGAAACTATCTCAAAACTAGCAAAGCTAAAAAAGGCGAGTAGCACATCTGAAGCGGGAATTTTAGAAAGCCTCATCGCACTAGCCGCTCTATAAGAAGCATTATTTTTGTGCTAGCCGCAGGTCCGTTTTTCATCGCATTCGCCGTCGAAATAAGATTCACAACCTTTTCGGGTTTTATAACGACCGAAAATCCAAACCCATGCGGTTTTTGTCTCTCGAACTTCTTTTGAATGATCCGCACCAGAGACGCAGACATATCTTTCATTCTTAGTAAATTTCAGCCAATCTCTTTGGTAAAGTCGGCACGACCAAAGAGGAATAGGTCGGCGACTGATGAACTCGTGTAACTCTCCGTTACGTGTACCCGAGACAACCAATATGGACATGACAACCTTTTCATGGGGATCATATTTTCCGCGTTCACAAGTCATTCGAGTATTCTTGACTTCGAAACATTGCACCCTAAAAGAAGCAACACTATGAGTTTTCGCATTTTTTCAACTTCTTAGCCATTTAAAACATTTATAACTTATCATCGCCCATTTTACCAGATTCAACCGTTCCCGCCGCCCGGGTCTGGATCTGGTCGCGGTGGTGGGACGTATTCAGGGTCTTTGCCTTCTAAACCCATTTCGTTGATCATGTTGCGGACGGATTCCCAGTCGTCGCGCTTGGTGTCGAGGCGAGAGGGTTTGCCGCCGAAAGCGTTGCGGATGATTTGGCCGAAGCGGCGCATTTGAGTTTTCTCGGAGTCAGCTAGTGCATCAAACATTGCGCGCATTCGGACGAGCAGCATATTGGGTTCGCGTTTTTCGTACTGGTCATTCCAACCACTCATATCGTCCCACTGCACTTTCATAAAGCCAGCTGCCTTTTCCGCAAGGCTTTGTGCGAAGGGGAGGTTGTTTTGAACTTGGCCGGCCCGGCGCAGGAGCTCTTCAAAAGTAGCGTTGATGGAAAAGCTGAAAGTGTCGTCAGCGATCGTTACATTAACCGGGATGGTCTGATCCGGGGCAGTCACGTCTATAAGCTGGGCCATGAATTCGAAAGCGACAGGTTGGCTCAACCGCGACAGCCCTTTAAGAGGAAGACTTACTTCCTTAAGTGGGCGCACTAGCGAGCCACTTTGAACTAAAATCCTCGCCACTCCGTCCTTCATTCCTCGATTCGACATCTGGTCCACAATGACAGTGATAAAGTCACCGCTGGTGCCGTTAAGATTGCTGGAATTGGAATTTAAGATTCGCGCTGAAATACGGGTCATGTAGGAGCTATTCATCACTCGGTGCTTGATGGATTCGTAACTCGATTCATAAAAGCTAATAAAGGACTCGTCGAAGCTCCGTTTGGAAGCGATTGTAAATTTAGCCGCATATCCATCAAAGGCACCAAGGTCCCTAGCGAAACCTGTAGCCGCTGAGTAATAGGAGTCCCGACCAACGGAATCCGCTCCTCGGTTGTAGTCTTGGACCGTGGGCCGCCATTCGCCGTTTAGGCGGTTAGAGTAGGCTTCTTCAAAGTTCCGCTCGAAAAGATTGCGATTCTGTGTCGGATTCTCGTAGTCACTAGTGCTGATTTCTCTCAAGTATCGTTTTGCATTTTCTTCGCCATGATTGGAATTGCTGTCCCGTTGCCAGCGCGAAAAACTGTCACTACGGCCTATGTCAGAAGGCATAGAGAGATCATGCGCGCGGTACATGGATTCAATTCGCCAAAGTGAATCAAGATGCCAATCTGACACCGAATCAATCAAAAGATTACGAAGTTCTTGGCGGATTGAGTTACGGTTGGCCTCCATGCGCGACAATACACCGCTAGGCTGCGATTTAGGATTGCGCGCACCGGAATAGGGAACCAATCGGGGATTGGGTGCGAACCGGATTGGGCGGCCAGAGGCCATTGCCTCATCGATAGCCAAGTTAATGTCGTGGTCTGCAAGGCTGTTGGCTGAATATCTGGCATCGCTTATGCCTGTGGCTCGTCCAGCTTCGCGCCCCTCGGCCGTGCCAGAGGACAGGTTCTCTCTATATAACAGAGTCGAGCGTACCAGGGAAACATCGTCGTGGTTGCCGATCTCTCGGACTTGAGCCAATACACCCTCGCGGAAATTATACCTAACCTGAGAGGCGACGCCGAAAGAGCGCACCATTCTCTGCGCATAGTCCGTGCCCGCTTCGACCGCCACGCGGTGGATTTGCCGAGGGTCGGCGACCTTTTTAGGCGGTGCAGGAGGCGGGGGCAGTGGCTGCCCGAAGCTGTTTGTAGAAATCAATGAAAGTACGACGAATGAGGCGATTTGACTTCGGACCATGGCTTAAGGCTCCCCTAATAAATATCGTTACCAATGCAACACCGTGACACCACTTGGGCGACAACGGCTCTATTAGCAACGGTGGTGCCAAAACTTTTGACACCACTGGCTTCGAAAGCCCAGCAAGAATTTACTAAAGATATTTAATTCCCGCCGGCTACGGGACCTGTTTGATGCCGGCTGTGCTAAGCTTCACTAGTGCGAGGGCGCCCTTGCCAGAGTAGGCGGCGGTTTCAGCATAGCCTGTGATTAACAGGTAGGTTGAAAATATCGCGCGGCTAGCAAAATCATTTCCACCGAGGTCGTTCTTAAAATAGCCGTTGTCGCCAAAAGACAAATCGTTAGTACCGTCAGGGTTGAATTTGGCCACCAAAACATCGGCATCTACAAGTGGCGCGACCATTGAAGCGCCTAGCACATAAAACTCATTTATCTCACCGATATAAATTTTATTAACATTGCCAAATTTTGAGAGATCTAAGTTTTGTACGAGCGTGGGCCGCACTTGTGTGCCATCCGCAGAAAGTGACAAAACACTACCGTTTCCGACAATTAAAATATCATTAGTGGGCAGCGTCTTAAAATCTCTGATTTCCAAATCGCTTAAGAATATTCCAGCATCGCCAAAATCCAAACTAGGCGATCCATTGGAGTTAAATCGGGCGAGGAAATATTGATTTCCGCTAAGGGTTTCAGCGCGCCCGGACGCGAGCATGGACCCATCGCTTTGGACTTTCATGAATTGTGGATATAGATTTAGGCCGAAGCGAATGCGCACAATCCCTTGATTGCCAAAAGTCGTGTCAGCAGTTCCGGCAGAAGTTACGCGTCCAACAACTAGCTCAAGTTTATTTACATTCTCTGATTGCGTCGAACCAACAGGGGCGCCCGTATTAAAAACTACAGATGCCAGGTAGAGGACTTTACCATCTGCCAGTAATTTCATGCCCTGTATGCCTTGCCAGTTATAAAGCGTCGTAACGCCAGCGGGTACAGGATAAAAATATTTGCCTGCGATACCAAAGGTTTCATCTAAAGAACCGTTTAAATTATAACGAGTTACTTCAAGTCTTCTGGTATCAGCGCTGAATCGACTGTTGTCATAAAAAATGCCTCCAGTGAGTGCTTTGCTATCAGGCTGAACCACTGAGGCCTGGATCATGCGGCTCACGGTGCTAGTTGCAGTAGCACTCCCTAATTCGATTTTGCCGTCCTCACTAAAACTCAAATCTGTAGTAAAGTTAGAGTTAATTCTGTAAACCGCACTGCGGGAAACCAAAAGGATCTTACCGTCTGGATAAGTTGAAGCCGTCCAGACCCCATTTTGGTTAGTGCCGTTCTCACTATTTAGATACCAGTTTTTCGTATCGTCTAACGGGGGATTTGGTGGGGGATTGGGATCACCGCTAATCACGTTATTTGATCCACCGTCGACGTTCGAATCAAATCCGGAGGAGCAGGCATTTCCGTAAATCAATGCCGCCGTGACTCCCGCAATCCCGATCCACAATCTGACCATTCTCAAATATTTCATGTGAGTACTTTTCGGTTAAATTTCCGCTAAGGTTAAGTGCTTTTGCAGGCTACCGACTCATTTTGAGAATATGGATTTTAGTTTGTGAGGCGAGTCGCTTATAGGTCTCATAATCGCCGAATACTGTTGAATAGCGAAAATTTACTAAAACTGCCCGCAGAGTGAAGTTCCGGCCATCAGGCTGTATTCAGCTGTCAGTTTCTACTGGTAATCCTTGATCTCAAATGAGGGGGATTCTGGGATGGGCAAAATAGCAGTCATAGCAGTTTTAGTCGGAGTCTTTGGAAGTGTTTCCCAGGCTGAACATCCGCTGAGCGATGCGGTCGATCAAATGGCTGAAGGTATTTACGAAAAACTCATGGCCGATCAAGAGTCTAAAGTGTTGGCATATACTAAAGCTGAAATGCTCCACGAGAAAGCGATTTACTCTAGTCGCTTGTTTCCAGATCTTAAGGGCTATGCCCTTGTTACCTTTGCTAATAAAATGGAGGATGGGAGCCTTGCGGTGCTCGCTGGCGGAGAATACCTGGAGGACACTGAAAAACCGCCATTTGAATTCCAAGGAATGCTTAAAGACAAGCCCCTAAAAGCAGCGCCAGTGGGCGATTTGGGCGCCGAGTTCGTTCCGCTCGTGGCAGGCCAACTCTACTTGGTGAAGTTCCTTCAGGAAAATTTCCTAACCCCGCTGCCCGGAGAAAGTCGCGCAATACAGGTCTTGGTGTGCGCCGTTGCCAAGCAAGGACTCGTTAGTGGCCACCACTGCCGTATGATAGCGAGTTCTGCGGTGCTTGGAACCATTGCCCTCGAAGGGCGGGCTGAGGGTCCCTATTACATTGCCGATAAGTTAGTGAGAGAAGGCAAGTTGGTCCGACAAGAGCCGATCATCACAGCGGACCGAAATTAAAAATAAAAGGGCCTCTCTTTCGAGAAGCCCTAAAATGCCTGCAAAACTTCAGTCAATGATCTCTAGACTATGGAATTTGGCTTGCGGCCTGAAACCATATTGATCAAGAAGCTGATGACCGCGAGGACCAAGAAAACCACTAGCAGGATACGGCCGATTTCCATCGACATTCCAGCGAAGCCAGAGGCTCCCAAAACCATTGCAACCAAAGCTAATACGAAAAACATAAGTGCTGCTCTCAACATGGACTTCTCCTTTGAGTAAAACGTTAATCAGACTCCCGAAGAGGAATACCTCCCC
>JAYSTF010000039.1:0-15216 GCA_043720065.1 Pseudobdellovibrionaceae bacterium
AACCGCCTAAAAGCGTTACTTTGGGCAGTAGAAAAACCAGCGGTCGCTGCCGGACTAAGAAGCCGGTAAAGCCCGCCCGGGACGGTTCTCCGTCCCGGCCGTGCGGAAGTTACTTCGTCACTTGAACACTAGCAGCGCTAACTTTGCCCGAAGCATCGGAAGCTTCGACGCGAATAGTGTGGGTGCCGCTCGACATCTTTCTTGTGCTTAAACTTAAGGAGATCGAGCCACTCGTTGAAGACGCCTTAAGAACTCCATCAACGAAAATTCTCATGCCAGTGACGGCAATATCGTCCGTCGCACTCGCGGAAATTGATAGGTTTGAACTTGCTCCCTTGCCACCACCAATAGTAGAGCCATTCGTTGGACTAATGATGGTAACCACTGGCGCCTGCGCATCGACTGGATCTGGAACGTTATCCACCGTTACATTCACTGTGCTTGATGATCCCAAATTGCCAGCCGCATCCGCCGCGCGAGCTTGTAAAGCTAGCGCACCGTCGGCCCGCGCCGAGGTGTCGACGTTAAACTCAAATGGAGCTACGGAGTCAGACCCAAGGAAAGTTCCACCAACATAAAGATCAACGCGAGTGACTTTAACATTGTCCGCAGCCGACACACCAACTGAAATGACTCCCGAAACTTTAGATCCGGCCGTTGGCGATGCGATCGACACGCTCGGCGCTTGAGTGTCATTTGCGATAGGCGTAGTCGCCCGAGCGAGAGCCACCGCGCGAGCCGCGTTTACCCGCCCGTAACCATAACCGATGTCAAAACCTGGTGCTCCCAAATCATCGGCGGACTGGCGCAGTACCTCGATAATCTGAGGCACGGAAAGTGATTGGTTCGCATCAATGATCAATGCCACTACCCCAGCCACCATCGGCGAAGAAAACGACGTTCCCCACCAAGAGCCGTAACCGCCGCCGTTCATTGTTGTCGTCACGCCGTTTCCTGGCGCCGCAACGTCTATAGCGGCTCCTCGATTGGTAAAGCTCGCCAAGCTGTCATCACTCATTGTAGCGGACACAACAACCATGCTTGAATCCGCGCAGCCGAGATCGATTGAAGAGTTGCCCGCGGCAACCACGAGAACTCCGCCCTTGCCATTCAAATAATTGCTCGAACTTTGAATCGTGCCGCTGCATGGAAGTTGATCGTAACTAATGTTTACGATGCGCGCTCCGCGATCAGCGGCCCAAGTCACGCCTTCGGCCATGTCACTCCACGAAGCCCAACCGTCCAATGCACTAATCCGAATCGGCATAATCTTCGCGTCATATGCCACGCCGACCGATCCTACGCTGTTGTTCCCGATCGCTGCCGCAGTCCCGGCCACTGCTGTTCCATGGCCCTGAACATCTCTAGAATCACTATTATTATCGAAAGTATTCCAGCCCGCAACCAAGTGAGCCGCGAGGTCCACATGGTTCCCGTCTACTCCGGTATCTAAAATCGCTATCGTTTGGCTAGCGCCCGTTGCCGTATCCCAAGCCAAAGGAGCTTGCACTATTCGTGTCTCCCATTGGTTCGGAAACAAGGGATCATTGACCGTGCCATTTGGCGGAACAATGCGATCCACTTCAGCAAATTCAAATTTCGGATTGTGAGCCAAAAGTGCGGCGATTGCTTTTTCATTAGCGCGCTCCGGAAGCTCAACCACATGAACATCAATGCCAGTAATTTTTCGGAGAGATTTTCCACCGTGAGCGGAAAGCTCATTTGCCAAATCTTCTTCCGAGACGCCGACTCGCGCTTTAACTAATATTCGGCGCGCCGCAAACACTTCGTCATCGGTTGAATTAAGTGATGCGTTTGCGGGCCGCACTGGCTGAATTCCGGCGATTTTTAAAGTGCTTGTTTCTAAGTCACTGGCAGTCCCGGAAGTCCCGGATTGCATGCTAGAAGTGCAATTATTAAAGGATAGAACGAGAACGAGCGTCGAAGACACCAAAAGGCCTGTAGCTAAGTTCCTATTTTTCATTTGTCCCCCCCGGGCACCCAAGTCTTTGTATTCGCACGGTCTATGCCGCTCCAGATACAATCTGTGGGGGGGCTGGGCGCCTGAAGTGTCGACCAACTCGTCAGTGATTAAAGGTTGGCGGGTAAGGGTGCAGACCGAAAAGTGTCCCAAATTGAAACCCGGAACGCCACTTATGGGCATCGGAATGATCGATAGCAACTATAGGCGAGAATCCGCAAAGAAATCATGGCACTTAGCATGCATTTCAACGGGTATGCGAAGTCGTCCAACCATCCACATGATCCTAGCGATCGCCTTGTTCAGTATTGCGTCTTTGGCGCACGCACGCGACTGTACCGGGATCTTGACTCCCAACTGGAAGGTAGAGGACCTAACCGACGTAGACCAACTCTTGGCCGCCATCTCGGATGGTTTGATTTTAGACCTGGCCAATCCTGAGCATCGGGCCGCATTTGAACTTTATCGGACCCGATTTTTTGGCAATCCAAATCGAGCGATCTATAGCCAGACAGCCACACAGATTGCTGAGACCCTAAAGAAATATCCCGGGCTCCGCAAAAAGGAATTTCCTAAATTAGCGATTCAATATCTGGATAAATCTTTCGTTGTTCCTAAGGAACTAAAAGATTTTGTCCAGTCACTTACCAATTCAATGATTCGGGTAAAGTCGAATCTCCTGAACGTGGATGCCAATTTAGGCTATTGGAAAAAGATTTTTCCGGAGAGCGCCGGTTTAAAACCTGAGGAGTTCAAGAAAAAACATTTTACCTTTTTGAGCGAGACCAGCACCGAGAGCCTCGAGAGTTTGCGGCTAACTAAACTCTTCGAAGCTCTGGCGCCCGCTTTTGCTGAACGAGCAAAGACCGGACTTCCCACTCAAGCCCTCGGGCAAGCTTTAGTGGATATGATTCAGCTGCAGGCCTTTCTCCTTCCAAGTGTCCAACAACATCTTAAAAGTCAAAATGGACTAGAAGTCTTTGATGGTATCGCCAAAATGCATCAAGAGCGCGATGCTCTGTCGATCACCCGCGGGTTTGCCGGACATTTTCAAGACGCGCTCAAAACCTACGGCGCCGTTCTTCCGAGTGGCAGCATTTATAAATCAGAAAAAGAAACCAAAGTGCTCTCTCGCATCCGTGAAGAAATGTTGGCCGGTCCATTTGAGTTAAAAGGCACTCAGCAGGTCACGATCCGACAGCTTTCGATCATGGAGGCCGGCTATCGCTCCTGTCTTGGTGGCTCTGACTGCTCTACGGACACCTATTTGCTACGAGCCTTAAATCCTAATTACCATTACTTTACTTTGACCGACGAGAAGGGGCATTCCTCGGGCCATATCACCATCATTCTCGGCACAGCCAAAAAGAAATCTGGCGGATTCTTGGCCGAGGGTGAGAAAACAGCCGCCATCGATAAAATTCAGAATGTTCCGTTGGCTCAACTCTCGGTCATGCTTGAAGGCGTTCGGCAAATTCTCGCCTCTCAAGGATATGCTCTATCACTGGATCCTGAATTAGAAAGCCGGCGTTACGGGGAAATTTCGAACGACTCCCCGATCAGAAATTTTATTGATAAGAATGTCGAATTGGAAAGAACAGAAGCCTTTGTGAATTTCACTCCACATCCAGTCGAATTCGAAGGCCCTCTTGGTTACTCTAGATTGGAAATGATCCAAGAAACTGAAATCTACCCCTTAAAGCCCCAAATCTTCGAAGCAGTTAAATTCGAATCCGCAGGCTGGACCCGGCACGTTCCTGCACTGAATCTTTCCATTGCAAAGGTACTCGATCAAACCATTGGTCTCAAAAATGGCGGTACGGACGACAAGATAAAATACGTTCAGGTTCTTTGGGGCAATGAGTTCCTGCTTAATTTTGACCCTAACTTTCAATCTCTCTTAAAGAGCTGGTTGCAGGATTCCAATCAAGAGTTCCGCCTAAAATACTACATTGTACGGCAACACATCGTAGCGGGAAAACTAAAAGGTAAAGTTCTCGAAACTTTATCAAACGATGAAAAACTAAAGATCCTGCAGAACCTGGTTCAAAGCACTCATTATGACGACGGTATAATTAATATTTTTGAACAAAGTATTGGAATGGATGATGGCGCTGTTTTCGAGTATTTCGTGAACAGAAAATGGAACCTTTCACCAAAAGTGCTTTACGGTCTTTTGAATCACTACATGGTCAATCAGAGCTCTAAAGACCCAAATAAAATGAAGATCCTTCTTAACCTTTGGGCGAACCCTGGCGAAGGTGCTCGAAAAAGTTCAATGCTTACCGAAGCGCTGGGTAGATACATCGTAAGTAACGCCACCGACTATGACGTTGTACGTCTGTTTGTTGAAAAAGGCGCAGATCCTAATGGCGTGAGGGTATTAACAGATGGAAGAAGTGAATGGTTCATTGAAGCTGCAATAAGAAAAGGGGATCAAGAGCTAATTAGATTGTTAGCGGGACTCGGGGCGGATCCAAACGCTGGCGTTCGAAGTGCAATGTTGCTCCCGAACACTTCAATTCTCAAACTTCTGCTTCGCCTGGGTGCGCGTATGCCGAGTTTAATCGCTAGAGCGGCGATCCGAGATCAAAATCGAGGAACTCTAGCTTTGTTTCGCGCAGCTGGTGGCAATCTCAGAATTACAACCAAGGGGGACGAATCGCTTTTACTAGTTGCGCTCAGAAATCAGCAATATGAGAGTTTTAAATACTTGCTTCGCAAAGGCGCATCAATCGACGTTCCAGACGGCTCGCTACTCATAGAGTTCGCAAACCAAAATTTTAACAACAAAGACCTGGAAATGAAATTCTGGGAATTAATCTCCCGGCTTCCCATTGATATTAACCTCAGGTCGTCCCATTTCCAGAATTCTGCCTTGATTACGGCTCTAAAAAATCAAAAACTATATATGGTCAAATTTCTAGTGCAAAAGGGTGCACCGTTAAATAAGTCGGAGACTACTAAAACTTGGGATATAGCGACGGATATTTTTTGGTCTCCATCGGACAAAGCTTTCGAAATCGTCGAATACTTGCAATCAGTAGGCTACGTACCGAACCTTACCCTTCAAGACAGGGACCTGATCATTCGCTATGCGATTGAAAACCGGCACTTTCGAACCCTTGAGTGGGTCCTAAAAGATGTTACTGATGTTCGTGAGATATTTAAGATTAACTCTGACCGTAACGCTATGGGAAGTTACATGCGCTATGCACTCAAGCGGGATGCTGGGATGGAATTCCTCCAGCTTTTATTAAGCAAGGGCGAAACCGCTTCGGATAAGCCGGCCTATGAAATGGCACGGGCGCATTCCAATTATTATAACAAGACTACCGCGTTCGGTATCTTCCGATTTATGATTGAAAACGGTGCGCCACCTATTCAGGTGGATGAGAATCCAAATTACCAGTACTCCAATCTGAAGGATTTCATTCTCAGTCAAATTCGAACCTATGGCACCGAACCGCTGGAGGTGCTCGCTAAGGCCAAGTTTGATTTTAAGAAACTTAATATTTACGCGTCAAATTTTGCAGAGGACGTGGTCATTGCAGCTTGCTATTCCGACTCGCCGTTTTTGGAAAAAACTGTCACTTATGCGGTGAGACATCTAAGTCTTCCGCAAAAATCCATCTTGCGGCTGAAAGGCCGACTTTCCGTTGAGCGATTTGCAACCGTTTTAGCGATCTATAAGAAGCATTCCCCGCTGCCTGCACAGCCTGCCGCGCCCCAAGCTCAGCTTTCATGGCTGGAGAAAATCCGCTTGTACTACCTATTCAACCTAAAGCCAGGTCAAAAAACCCCTTAAATTGGCCCCGGCGGCAGCACCTAATCGTTGCGCAGGCTCTTCCCGCGTGTTACATATTTTCGACTATTTTATACAACCCAACGAAATTCATACGTAATTTTGGGAGATCATATGGCTAACGAATGGGTCTTGGATAAGGTCCGTAACATCGGCATTTCCGCCCACATCGACTCAGGTAAAACCACGCTCACAGAGCGCATCCTCTTTTACACGGGCCGTATTCACACGATCCATGAAGTAAAAGGCAAAGACGGCGTCGGCGCGACGATGGATCACATGGAACTCGAGCAAGAGCGCGGGATCACGATTCAGTCGGCAGCGACGAACGTTCAATGGAAAGACATTGAAATTAACATTATCGATACTCCCGGACACGTGGATTTCACGATTGAAGTGGAACGCTCTCTTCGCGTTCTTGACGGCGCCATTCTCGTTCTTTGCGGCGTGGCTGGTGTTCAATCACAGTCGATTACGGTTGATCGTCAAATGCGCCGGTACAAAGTTCCGCGCTTAGCGTTCATCAATAAATTGGATCGCGCTGGTGCAAACCCCATTCGTGTTATTGAGGCACTTCGTTCGAAGCTTCGGCACAATGCCGTTTTGATGCAGATTCCGATTGGCGCTGAAGATAAATTCGAAGGTGTGATCGATCTGCTCAAAATGAAAGCTTACAACTTCCATGGTCCCAACGGTGAGACCATCGAAGAAAAAGAGATTCCAGCAGATAAGCTGGAAGAGGCGAAAAAGTACCGTCACGAGCTCATCGGCAAAGCCGCGGATTTCGACGACGTAGTTGCTGAAAAATTCTTGATGGAAGAAACTCCAACTGAAGACGAGATTCGGGCTGCGATTCGCAAGGGCTGCATCAAACTTGATCTTACTCCTGTGTTTATGGGTTCTGCTTACAAGAACAAAGGCGTTCAGCTGCTGCTTGATGGCGTTTCTCAATATTTGCCAAATCCAGGCGAAGTGCAGAACACCGCTCTCGATTTAGACAACAAAGAAGCTCCGGTGAACTTGGCTTCCCTACCCGAAAAGCCGCTTATCGCCTTAGCGTTTAAGTTGGAAGAGGGGCGTTACGGTCAGCTGACCTACATGCGGGTTTATCAAGGTTCCATGAAAAAGGGCGATTTCATTCACAACACTACCAATGGGAAGAAAGTGAAAGTACCTCGGCTCGCACATATGCACGCTGAAAAAATGGAAGATTGCGAATCTACTCAGGCCGGTGACATCGTTGCCGTGTTCGGTGTGGATTGCTCCACTGGCGACACCTTTACGGACGGAACTTTGAACTGGGCAATGAGCTCGATGTTCGTACCTGATTCGGTAATCTCATTGGCGATCCGACCCAAAGATAAAACAGGTGATGCGAACTTTTCTAAGTCTTTGCAAAAGTTCCGTCGTGAAGATCCCACGTTCCGGGTTCACCGGGACGAAGAGTCCAACGAAACCATTATTTCCGGAATGGGCGAGCTCCATCTAGAAATTTACATGGAGCGCATGAAGCGTGAATTCAATTGCGAAGTCGTAGCTGGTGCACCGCAAGTGGCTTATCGTGAGACAATTTCACAGACGGCTCCTTATGATTACACTCACAAGAAGCAAACGGGTGGCTCGGGTCAGTTTGCGAAAATCGTGGGCGAGTTCATACCATTTGACAGCATAGACAAAACCTACGAATTCGAAAATAAAGTTGTCGGCGGTAAGATTCCAAAAGAATTTATTCCAGCCGTTGATCGCGGCTTCCAAGAACAAATGGTTAAAGGTCCGTTGATCGGATTTCCTGTGGTGGGCGTGAAAGCGAAACTCACGGACGGCTCCTATCACGAGGTGGATTCAAGCGAAATGGCGTTTCGAATTTGCGCCCAGACTGCGTTCCGCGAATTCTATATGTCTGCTAAGCCAGTTGCTTTGGAGCCAATCATGAAGCTGGAAGTTTCCGCTCCTGAAGAATTCCAAGGACCTGTTATGGGTCAGGTGAATCAGCGACGTGGAATTATCCAAGGCTCGAACACGAACGAAGGTTTTGTGACGATCGAAGCGGAAGTTCCACTTTCGGAAATGTTTGGTTACTCGACGGATCTACGTTCGGCCACTCAAGGTAAGGGCGAATTCTCAATGGAATTCTCTCGCTACGCTCAAGTGCCGCGTAACCTCCAAGAAGAGTTGGTAAAGAAATATCAGGCCAAGCGTGCTGAAGAGCTGAAGAACAAATAATGATTCTTTCCGACGGCTCATTAAAGCGAATGATCGAAGAGGGCTCTTTGGTGGTTGAACCCATCACTCCCACTTCGATTCAACCAGCTTCCATCGACTGCCGCCTCGACCGCAACTTTTTGATGGTTGAAGATCGCATGATGGAAGTCATCGACATGAGCTCCGAGGTACTTTACCGGGAATGTGAGGGTGACACGATCACAATTCCCCCACATTCGTTTCTGCTCGCCACTACTATGGAATATATAAAGCTCCCCGATGATTTGGTGGCCTTTGTTGAAGGCCGTAGCTCTATTGGGCGCATTGGTTTATTCATTCAAAACGCTGGTTGGGTTGATCCAGGGTTTGAAGGACAGATCACATTGGAGCTTTATAACGCCAATTCTTTGCCGATTCGCCTTGAGGCCGGCCGACGTATCTGCCAGCTGGTTTTTTGCCGAATGGACCAGGCTGCTCTTATGCCTTATCGTGGGAAATATCAGGGTCAGCGTCGAACTACCGGCAGTAAGATTGGCCAAGATCTCGACTCAAAGCGTGGCCGTAATAGCGAGCAAGCATGACTCTAATTGTCCTCTTGATCCTTATATCTACGACTTTGTCTTTTACTTGCTCTCTACTTGAAGCCGTCATTCTTTCTACCACGCATGCTTATATAGCGGTCGAATTGAAAAAGGGCCGCCGGTTCGCCAAAGTTCTAGAACACTTAAAAGACAATGTGAACCGGCCACTTTCGGCGATTTTGACCATCAACACTTTGGCAAATACGGCCGGCGGTGCCGCGGTCGGCGCCCAGGTGAACAAGCTTTATGGTGATAAATATTTAGCGATTATTTCGGCATTTGCGACGGTTATTATTCTCGTCTTTGGTGAGTTCATTCCAAAAGTATTAGGCTCTTCCTACTGGAAAACATTGGCTCCTTTTTGCGCCTATATAATGCGGGCCCTGGTTGTTATTGCGTATCCGTTTGTTTGGTTAGCAGAACATTTAGCGAATTTTATCGGAACAAACGACGATGCCTTGGTGTCGCGAGAAGAAGTGATCGTTACCGCCGAAATGGGCGCTGACGAAGGCTCTATTCGGCCCAAAGAAAGTGCCATCATAAAAAACCTACTCATGCTCGACAATATGAAGGTTTCCGACATCATGACTCCACGCTCTGTCATGTATTCGTTTGAAACTGGAACTTCCGTTGGCGACATAATGGCCAAGCGTAAGCCAGTGAGATTCTCCCGCATTCCCATCTTCAGAAATGACCTTGATCATATTCTAGGAGTCGTTCATCGTTATAAAGTTCTAGAGGCAGCATCGCACGACCACGACAACGTGTTAGTGGACGCTCTCATGACCCCGATTCACTCAATCCCGGAAAACATTTCTGTCGCCGCCGCGCTCGATCAGTTCATTAAACGGCACGAACATATTTTTGTTGTCATCGACGATTACGGTTCAACCACCGGAATCGTAAGCCTTGAAGACGCGATCGAAACTCTCCTTGGCGTTGAAATCGTCGATGAATTTGATTCTGTTGCGGATCTTCGCCAACTTGCGCTTGAGCAATGGCGCGAGCGAAAGCAAAAGCTCACCGGGGTTAAACCCTAAAAGCAGTAGTGAAGCGGATCTATTTGTTGCGAAGCAGATCGCGAATTTCCGTCAATAGTTGAATATCGGCCGGCGGAGGTGGTGGCGCACCGCTACCAGCAGGCGCAGGTTGGCGCCGCAAATGGTTGATCAGTTTCACCATCATAAAGATCACCCACGCCACAATGATGAAATCAACAGTAGCCTGAATAAAAGCACCATAGCGTACGGCGACTTCCGCAACGTCACCTTCCGCGACTTTCAACACCCATCGCAGCTTCGCAAAGTCCATCCCACCGATAATCATTCCAATCGGTGGCATAATGACGTCAGTAACAAACGAGCTCACAATCTTGCCGAACGCAGCACCTATAATCACACCGACGGCCAGATCAACAACATTTCCCTTAACCGCGAATTCGCGAAATTCGTGCATCATTTTAGACATCAGAAAAACTCCTAAAAAATTTGATAAGTCAGATTTACCATCAACAATGTTTGACTTTGCGTCTTTTCGACCAATTGCGGTTGCTTGAATACTTTCGCCGTGTAATCCACCGACATCCAATCATAAACTTTCGACGTAATCCGCCCTTTGACTTCCCAGTTGGTTAGTTCAAATTTGCTACGATCATCGGCTGCAGGAATGTCAGCCACAAACGGCGATAAAAATTCCGCCTCTAACGCATAAGTGGTTTTAAGATCAATTGGTCCCTTCCAACTGATCGCACCTTCTACTCCAACCTGCTCGTAGCTTGACAGGTTGTCGACATCGATTTGAGGCGTGGTAGCAACGTCTTTGATGACCCTTTGATCATCGGCGTTCACTTGCAAAGCACCAATACCAAGACGGGATTCCACTTTGTTCGTTTCCTCGTCCTTTAATTTAAAAAACGCACCGACCGACTCCCTAGTGGTCAATGGCCTAAATCCATCTGTTAATCGCAGTGTCGTTAAAGTAGGTGTGGAGCCATCATCCAAAAGATAAGTCGTTGGAGCACCGCGAATGTCTTCACCTTTGAAAATCGCTGTTTCCGCTGAAACGCGAGCATAAGGTCCCATCCACGGATAATCGTTTAGTGAATGGAGGAATAAACTTTCGATTTTGATTTCGTCTTTCACTTTACTGTATTTGGGGATCGCAGGAGTTTTACTCGCTGACTCACCGATTTTTAAAGTGTTGCGCCATTCATCCCGATCACTGATGTTTGTGAACTGCCCATCCAAGTTGAGTCCGAAGTTGTTAGTTTGACCACTAGGTTGACCTACGACATTGTCGCTTGTGCCCGAGGAAAGGCTTGAGCTGATCGAAAGCGTCTTCTGCCAGCCCTTCTTATCTTTTGCCGCCTGTTTGACCTCTTCTTTGAGCGTGGCATTCTGCACTTGGGCCTGAGCTAAAAAGCCGAAAAATCCTAAGACCAAAATTAATTGTTTCATTTCGTACTCCTTGGGCCGCGTTGTAAGCCCACGCCCCCAGCGATTCAAGTTACATATTTGCCAGCAAAGAAGCGTTATGTTACGAAATCCGCACCATGACCAAAAACGAATTGGCCCAAGCCATTTACAAAGTCGCGCACCTCACCGGGAACTTCACTCTTCGATCGGGCAAAACCTCGACAGAGTACTTCGATAAATATCGCTTCGAATCCCAGCCCAAGCTTTTGGCCGAGATCGCGCGCCACTTAAAACCAATGGTCCCTAAAGGCACTGAAGTCCTCGCCGGGCTCGAGATGGGCGGAATCCCTATCGCCACAGCCCTTTCACTTGAAACCGGTATCCCGGCTGCTTTTGTGCGCAAAGATGCTAAGACCTACGGAACCTGCCAATTAGCTGAAGGCTTAGATTTAAAGGGCAAAAAGGTATGCGTGATCGAAGACGTCATCACCACCGGCGGCCAAGTCGTTATCAGCACCAAAGACCTAAGAGCATTAGGCGCTCAAATCACCGATATTTTATGTGTAATCTATCGTAGCGACGCGGATCCCGTGACGGGATTGGGTAATGACCTGCGGGTGCATCCGTTGTTCACCAAAGCGGAACTCGAAAGCGCTTCGCGCTAGAGAATTCATTCTTTTTCGTCAGCGTGAAAGCCTATTTTCCGCCGACGTGGTTCAGACGGATTTATTATTTCCCGAATTGCATCAAACACGACCTTGAATTGGATATCATATTTATTTTCAAGTTTATCAAGTCTGATCGATAGCTCTTTAGGCGATGCCAAATGTTTTCGCAGCTCAACAAAGGTTCTCATAATTTCGATGTTAACTTGGATTGCCTGATTGCTATTCAGTACCGTCGACAGCATCGCAACTCCGAGCTCTGTAAATGCATGCGGGGGAGTCCGAATTCCTCCCCAACTTGAAATCACAATTTGTGATTTCAAGTTGGTAAACTCCTGATTATTCAGCTGAAACATGAAATCCGCAGGGAAGCGCTCGGAATTGCGCTTTACCGCCTGAACAAGCACTCTGGGCTCAACTCCATATAGCTCAGCTAGGTCAGTGCTAACCATAACACGAAGGCCACGCAACCAAAAAATTCGACGTTCGATCCACTTTTTTCTGATTATTTCATCCATCTGGGACGTGGACTTTCAAAAGTTGTACCGCTCACGAACTCACAATATGCCTGGTATGGCGTGGACGATGTCCGATAAGTGACCAACTACAAATAAAAATTGAATCAGAATCGATTATTTCAGCCCAACCACGTAGGCGATCCATGCATCGCAGGATTCGCCGATCTTCGCTTGGCGAAAGACACCATCATCGCCTTCCCAGTAAACAAGAGTTTTGCGAAAGCCCGCGGCCAGCATGATTTCTTGAATTTCAGGAAGCGTCCACATACGCCAGTCATAGGTGAAAACATCGCGGCGGATTTTTTCGCCGTCGCGTTTAAAATGAATATGAAATTTAGCGCGATTAGAAATCGGGTCGAACGAACTCTGCTCCCAGAAATACCAAAAGCCGCGCTTTCTTGTCTTATCCACGATCGGAGCTTGGCAATCCTTGCCGCCAAAACAATCGACCATCAAAATGCCGTTGGGCTTTAGAGCTTCCCGGCATTCCCTAAAATACTCGCGCAATTGCTTGCGATCATGGAAAAGAAAATAAGAAAAATTGAGTGCGGTTACAATATCAACGGCAGGACGATGGACATGCTGAACGTCACCAACAACGATTTTTAGGCGCTTGGCTTGATCATCCGTTAGCGCAGACATATTATTTAGAATTCCGTACTCGATCGGTTCTGGATCGAGGTCAACCCCCATTCCACGGTGCTTGGGGCCGAGCTTCACCCATTCGCATAGGTTTGCGAAAGTGCCGCAAAAATCCTCGCGCAAAGAGCGCGGCTCTTTTCCACGCAACTTCTTATAGAGACGATTAAAAAACCTGACGTCGACATCAGGTGATTGCACGGCCTTTTGATAAATGGCGTACTTGTCGAATTCCTGTTTCTGCTTCCGACCCATGAGAGCTTTTATGGAATTTCCTGAACTAGATCAAGAATCTCTCGGCGAACATCTTCAATGACTGGTACCGACGCATCCTCAAGAGCGGGGTTAAGTCCGATACCAGGCAATTGCTTTCCGGCGAGCACTCTCGGTCTTGCCAGCAACTCATAAAATAATTCGGTGACAGTGCGGTAAGTTAGATGCTCCGCGAAGTTGGTCACTTCAGTATCTTCATTAAGAAATAACACCCGACCAGTTTTGCGAATTGATTCCTTAACCGTTTGCCAATCGTAGGGATAAAGAGAGCGCAGATCGATCACTTCAACTGAAATCCCCTCACCTTTAAGTTCATCAGCCACTTTGTTAGCCATAAGAACGTGGCGACCATAAGTGACTACTGTAACTTGATCCCCGGAGCGAGTCAGCTTCGCTTTGCCGATGGGAACCGTCATTTTCTCTAAGTTCGGCCACTTGGGAACCCACTTTGTGCGATTTCCAATGGGCGCGTCGATCATCTGCTTCAACTGCTTTTCGTCTTGAGGTTCACCGGGGATCAACTCTTCTCCGCGAACCCGCAACAGCCCTTTAGGTTTCAAAAACAAAACAGGATTGGGATCTTCGATCGCTGAAAGCATGAGGCCATAAGCATCAAGCGGAGTTGAAGGCATCACCACTTTCCAGCCCGGAAGGCGCGTCGCCCACGCATCAAAGCTATGACTGTGATAAACCGAGCCGTGAATTCCCGCGCCAACCGGAGTCATCACGACGATTGGCATTTGATATTGCCCATTGCTGCACCAGAGCGTGTTTCCAGCGATTTTTAAAAGATCGATGGTGTTGAAAATGTAATCGCAAAACTGAATCTCAGCGACACAACGTTCTCCCGCAAGGCCAATGCCCATCGCGGTTCCGATCACGCCACGCTCATCAAGCGGAGTGTTCCATGCAGTTTTCAGCCCTTGGGTCGCGGTAAACACTCCACCCAGTGGCGCGCCTACGTCTTGACCAAAGATTTCCGTTACTCCTAAATTTTCTTCGCCGTAATGGAGGGCCATACGAATGGCCTGTGCCATGTTTGCCATTAAAACTTCCTCCAGTCGGCGTTCTCACCGTTCGCGTACACATGATCCCATACTGAATCGGCCGAGGGAGCTGGCTCTTCACGAACTTGTTCCTGCGCCTGGCGGGCTTCAGCTTCAAACCTAGCCCAAAGTTCTTTCACTTCCGCCTCTTTTACTGCGCCATTAGAAAGAAGCTTGTTCTCGAAAATCTTCACGCAATCATCTTCAGGGATTAAATTTGCGCCCGACGCAGAAGAGTGACCGTAAAGTCGTGAAACCATCGCTTCAACGAGTACGGGCTTTCGCTTTGTACGGATATAATTCATCAAATCTTTTAACTGCAGGAAAACTTCAATGGGATCGTTGCCGTTAATCACTGCGGTTCGCATATTAAAAGCGCGACCGCGATCGGCAATGCGAGCTTCGCCGTGCTGAGATTCATAGTCGGTGGAAATTCCCCACTTATTGTTTTGCACAGTGATCAAAATAGGCAATTCATTTTTCGGGCGAGTGCTCCAAACCAAACAAGATGCAAAATCACCTTCTGCAGTTCCAGCATCGCCACCGGTCACGATTGTAATGCCTTCGGTCTTGCGGCGCTTTTGAACCTTCGCGGTACCAATAGCCATTTGGTACTGCACTTCAATCGGAGAACTAACGGGAACGACATTCATTTCAGGAATACAATAGTGATTCGAAAAATTGCGGCCGCCCGTTGACCGGTCCGTCGCGCGATTCATCATGAGCCGAATGGAATCAATCATCGGCATGCCCATAGCGACAAGGGTCGGCGTGCAACGATAATGCAAATGAAGAAAGTCGTGCTCAGGGCCATGACCTTTGTTGATGAGAAGGCCAAGCGGAACTCCCCATGCCTCTTCACCGGGGCCACCAATCCAGAAGAACGACTCACCCGACTTATAGATCTTAATCAAGCGCTCCTCGAGAACGCGGGACTTGACCATAAACTCGTGCATGGTCTTAAGCATCTCTTTGGGGAGAGGCAAGGCCTTGGGCATTTTCTTCGCTGCTCGCTTAGCGGGTTTCGGGCGCGCAACTTTGCGCTTCCGACCGCCAGACGCGGGTTGGATTTGAGCCATGCAAAAACCTTCT
>JAYSTF010000040.1:0-43500 GCA_043720065.1 Pseudobdellovibrionaceae bacterium
GGCTCAGCAGGAAAAAGAAAAGTTAATGCTGGACGTGCCACTGATCGACTTTGTTTTAGGCACGGATGCCATTGATCAATTGCCGGAAATCATTGGCCGTCTTTATGAGCGAGAACAGAAGATCGTCTCGGCTAGGTTTGAACATCAAAAGCCTTATCATGTTCAAACACTTATAAGAAATACCGCAGTGACTGCTTTCGTTAATATCGCCAAAGGCTGCGACAACTTTTGTACCTTCTGCGTCGTCCCTTTCACTCGGGGTCGTGAGCGGTCCAGGCCTCTAAGCCACTTAGTGGAGGACGTGAACAGCCTCGTCAAACGGGGAGTGAAGGAAGTTACTCTTCTTGGCCAAAACGTGAACTCGTATAACTCGGATTGCGGGGGTAACTTCGCTACGCTCCTTGATACATTGGCAAAACAAACGGACATTACCCGCATTCGTTTTTCGACTTCGCATCCAAAAGACTTTAATGAAGACCTCGTGAGAGTGATTCAGGACAACCGCAAAAAAGTGGTTGAGTACATTCACTTGCCGGTTCAGTCCGGAAATAGCGAAGTGCTTAAGGTAATGAATCGCGGCTACACGCGGGAAGAGTACATCGCAAAAGCCCGAATGGTGCAAAAAGGGATTCCTGGCGTAGCACTTTCGACAGACATCATCGTTGGCTTTCCTGGCGAGACGGAAGAGCAGTTTCAAGACACGATGTCATTGCTCGATGAAGTTCCTTATGAAAACATTTATGCCTTCTGTTATAGCCCGAGGCCGTTTACGAAGGCCGCGAAATTTTTAAACCAAGTCGATCATGGTGTGAGCAGCGAGCGCCTATCTAGGCTTTTAGCGAAGCACAAAGTGATTTCCTACGATTTAGCCAAGCAATACCAGGGCCAAGTCGTCGAAGTTTTAGTCGAAGAATTTCATGCGGATAACAGCCGGCTGATTGGCCGGATTCCCCAAAACAAAATGACTCACTTTTCAGGTACCGCGGACCTTGTTGGAAAGACGGTAAATGTGAAAGTGACGGAAGCCTTTCCACTCACGCTTAGAGGAGAAATGCTTCAATGAAAAAGCGAATGGACATACAGCTAAAATCGATTTCCGAAACCATGGAGCTTGAGCCCTATGGTGTAACGGCCGGCGCCGATAACTCGCGTCCCGTTATGTTGTTTAAAGCTTTAGACGGCGAGGACGTCCTGCCGGTGTGGCTAAGTCCGATTGAGGCGGGAGTGGCGCTGTCTCAGCACCAAGCGGCCCAGCCCTCTCATTCACCGCACGATCTAACGTTAAAAGTGATGGAAACCCTTGGCGTCAGGCTTGATCGCTGCGTCTTTACGGAAATTCGTGGCCACCATCAGTACGTAGAATTGTTTTTCTCCGGCAGTCGAAAGCTAAGATCTGTCGTTGCGCGAGCCGACCAAGCGATTAGCTTTTCGCTTCAGGCTAGGGCGCGCTTCTTTTGCGATCGCAAGTATGTGAACGATAGCAAAATTTTAAATGCTGAGATGACCGGAGTGCAAAACGATCTGCGGTTGAAACCGGGAGTGGCAAAAAACCGCCACCCCTATTTGAACTAAGGGAGAGCCAGGCAAATGATTCTTGAGGCGCGGGGCCACAATCCAGAGATCGGAGACGGCACCTTTGTTGCGCCCTCAGCGGATATCATTGGCAACTGCAAGATTGGCCGCAACTGCTCCATCTGGTTTAACACCACTTTGCGCGGCGACGTTATGCCGATTGTAGTCGGCGATGAAACTAATATTCAAGATGGCACCACTGTACATGGTACTTACAATAAAGCTGCGGCCGTAATTGGTAAGCGTGTGACCATTGGCCACAATGTGGTACTTCACGGCTGTCGAGTAGACGATCTCTGCTTAATTGGTATGGGCAGTATTTTGATGGACGACGTCCATATTTCGGCACGCTCAATTGTTGGTGCGGGATCATTAGTGACTGAAGGGTCGAAGTTTCCTGAAGGTCATTTGATTTTGGGGCGACCAGCGAAAGTAATTAGGCCCTTAAAGCCTGAAGAACTCGCGTTTCTAAATCAATCGGCGGACAATTATTTACATTACAAAACTTGGTACAAGACGCCACAAGGAGGAAAAGGTGGAGCATGAAATTGAATTCGCACTCACGTTTGACGATGTGCTACTGGTGCCGCACTTTTCTGAGGTCGTACCTTCGCAGGTCGCAACCGACTCATTTTTCGCGAGAGACGTGTTCTTAAAAGTTCCTGTGATTTCAGCCGCCATGGACACGGTTACCGAACATAAAGTCGCTCGAGTGATGGCGCAACTCGGTGGTCTTGGAGTCATTCATAAAAACATGGATATTGAGTCTCAAGCGTTTGAAGTCGAGAAAGTGAAGAAGTACGAGAGCGGCATGATTCGCGATCCGATTACGCTTCCACCAGATCAGCCCGTGGCGGCAGCAATGGATTTAATGCGCCGATATTCAATCAGCGGTGTGCCGATTACACAAAACGGCAAGCTCGTTGGCATTCTCACAAATCGTGACCTTCGTTTTGAAACCAATCTGGAGCAGCCCATTCGCAATCTTATGACTGTGGAGGCGAAGCTTGTAACTGCACCAGTGGGAACGACATTGGATCAAGCAAAAGTCATTTTACAAAAACATCGCATTGAAAAGTTGCCGGTCGTGGATTCTAAGTTTCAGTTAGTTGGTCTCATTACGATCAAGGACATTGAAAAAGCGGAGACCTTTCCACAAGCGACGAAGGATCGTCATGGTCGCTTGCTCGTTGGTGCAGCGATAGGAGTTGATCCGACATCTCGCGAGCGTGCTTCCGCGCTAGTGGCTGCGGGCGCCGATATTGTGTGTGTTGACACGGCCCATGGTCACTCTAGGAACGTGATCAACATGGTTAAAGATCTTCGCTCGCATTATCCCGACGTTATGTTGATTGCGGGTAACGTTGTAACAGAAGAAGCCACTTTTGATCTGATTGATGCGGGGGCTGACGTCGTAAAAGTAGGTGTTGGGCCGGGAAGTATTTGTACAACTCGAATTATTTCCGGCGTAGGCGTACCGCAAATATCTGCGATCATGGAGTGCGCGAAGGCTGCTAAAAAGCGCGGCAAAACAATTATTGCCGACGGCGGCATTAAGTTTTCCGGCGACATTACAAAGGCCCTTGCCCTAGGTGCAAACTCGGTAATGGTGGGAAATCTCTTGGCCGGTTGCGATGAGAGTCCGGGCGAAACGGTTCTTTATCAGGGTCGCACGTACAAAGTTTATCGCGGCATGGGTAGCCTCGGGGCGATGCAAAAAGGATCTAAAGATCGCTATGGTCAGGCCGACGTGCATGATGATCAAAAACTGGTGCCAGAAGGTATCGAAGGCAAAGTTCCCTACCGTGGATCCGCCAGCGGGATCATTCACCAATTGGTTGGCGGCGTGAAATCGGGAATGGGTTACTTGGGTGCTGATAATATCGAGGAGCTACAAAAGCGCGCCCGTTTTGTTCGCGTATCGCCACAGGGTTTGCGCGAATCTCACGTCCACGACGTGAGTATTACGAAAGAAGCGCCTAATTATCGATTGGAGTAACGGCGATTTCGAGACTGGCCTTAGCGCAAGTGGTGTTGGTTAGTTTTTCCCTAAAGTGTTTGGCGTCGAGCGCCACCCATTGTTTATAGTTGTCTATGGCTTCGCCGCAGTATTTCGAGCCTGTTGTCTGCCGTGAATTTTCCTGCTCTTGAAAAATCAACGTGGCGTAATAATTTGAGCCAACTGTTTTTGGCGAGCCCTTGGCATTGTCGCGCCGAAGGATCTCCGTGCCTGACCACTCATCGCCCATAATCGCCCATTCTTTGTTGCGCTGAAGGAAGCGGGCAAATTGTTGTGGGTCAACGTCGGTTGCGAACCCCATGCACTGGCCGGCCGCCACGGCGAGCTTGGCTCTTACTTGCGCGAAAGTCAGGGCTAACTGGCCTTGTTTCGGGGAACACTGGTTTTTAGCGAAAGCGGGTGTCGATATGAGAATGAGGGAAAGAATGATTGTCTTGATGGAGGCCTCCTGTTTTTTGAGTGTAAGGGATACGAAAGCGACTTGTCTGCGGGGGTAACATAATTTTTCTAAAGCCACCGGTTTTATTCGAGAAGAGGGGGTTGTAGCGCGCGGCGAATCTCAAAACGAAACAGTGGTCGGTTTTATTTTCTGGGGGCTTAGCACTGGTTGCGCCATTAACCGGGTTTAGAGTATGGTGCCCGCATGGTTCAAAGCGGTATTCTTGTTCTGGATTTTGGGTCTCAATACACT
Organism: Pseudobdellovibrionaceae bacterium; assembly: GCA_043720065.1. Lineage (GTDB taxonomy): Bacteria > Bdellovibrionota > Bdellovibrionia > Bdellovibrionales > UBA1609 > JAIBAM01. Next base: position 4,284 of record JAYSTF010000040.1, read on the forward strand.
CAATTAATCGCGCGAAGACTCCGGGAGATCGGCGTCTTTTCGGAGATTTTGCCGTACAACACGGAGACCGCGCAATTAAAGGCGCGAAAGCCCGCTGGCATTATTTTAAGCGGCGGACCAAACTCCGTTTTTGAAGAGGGTGCTCCGGTTCGTGAAGTGCGGGAGCTTTTAGAAATCTCCCCCGTTCTTGGGATTTGTTATGGCATGCAGCTTTTGGCTCACCAATTGGGTGGAAAAGTGGAGAGTGCCGATCGCCGTGAGTACGGATTAAATACGATTAAGTGGACGAAGTCGATCGACGCGAAAGTTCCAGGAGAACACGCGGTTTGGATGAGCCATGGGGATGTTGTTTCTCAAGTGCCTACCGAATTTACGACAGTTGCAACTTCTGATTTCAATCATCCCGCAGCGATGATTGGGCCAAGAGCTTGGGGTTTTCAGTTTCACCCTGAGGTCACTCACACGGAAAGTGGAACGGATTTATTAAGAGCGTTTGTCTTTGATTTTTGCAAAGCACGCCCAAGTTGGGTGGCGGAGCAGATTGCGACAAAACTGATCAGCGATATTCAGGCACAGGTTCCGCAAAATGAGAGAGTTCTTTGCGCGTTGAGTGGCGGCGTAGATTCAACTGTTGTAGGAACGCTGGTCACCAAAGCGCTCGGTAAAGACAGAGTGAATTGCGTGTTTGTTGACACGGGCATGCTCAGGAAAAATGAATTTCAAGACGTGATGGCTCTTTATAAAGAGCTTGGACTAAATGTTGACGGAGTCGATGCGCGCCGACTTTTCCTTGATCGATTAAATGGCGTGGAAGATCCAGAAATAAAGCGAAAGATCATTGGTCATAGTTTTATAGATGTTTTCAAAGACGAAATTAAAAAAATCGGTAAAGTGGAGTGGCTCGGGCAGGGGACGCTTTATCCCGATGTGATCGAGAGTATTGCGCCGCGCGGGACCAGTGTGACGATTAAAACTCACCATAACGTAGGCGGGCTGCCGAAAGACTTAAATTTGAAGTTACTTGAACCGGTGCGTGAGCTGTTCAAAGACGAGGTTCGCGCTCTTGGGGAACAGATGGGGATACCGCACAAGTTCTTGTGGCGCCATCCGTTCCCTGGCCCAGGGCTTGCGATTCGAATACTTGGTGCGGTCAACGACAGAGATCTAGATATTTTGCGCGAAGCCGACGCGATCTATGTCGACGAGCTTCGTCAATCCGGGCTCTACGATAAAATTTGGCAAGCATTCTGCGTACTAACGCCGGTAAAGACGGTGGGCGTCCAAGGTGACGCGAGGACCTATGACCGCGTTCTGGCGCTGAGAGCTGTCACATCGCGTGATGGCATGACGGCAGACTGGTTTGATTTTCCGTCAGAGTTTCTACGGCGCGTTTCGAATAAAATTACAAATCAGGTTCGCGGAATTAACCGAGTGGTTTACGATATTACTTCCAAGCCCCCTGGCACGATCGAATGGGAGTAAAATGTCTTTTGTCCACCTGCACGTTCATTCTCAGTATTCGCTTTTGGAAGCGACCTGCCAATTTAAGGGCTTAGTTAATTTAGCAAATCAATGGAAAATGCCGTCCGTCGCTTTGACCGACAAGGGCAACATGTTCGGCGCTGTCGAGTTTTACTTTGCGGCAAAGGATTCTGGGTTAAACCCAGTGGTCGGGATGGAAGTGTATCTCGCGCCCAAATCTCGCTTGATCAGGGGCGAAGATAAAGAGGCGGCCGGTCAGCCTAACCGCAGACTTGTTTTGTTAGCGATGGATTACGTTGGCTATCAGAACCTTTGCCGAATCTCTACGATCGGTTATCAAGAGGGCTTCTATTACAAGCCGCGCGTTGATTACGATATCTTGAAGGCTCATGGCGCAAACTTGATTGCACTAACTGGAAGTGCCATGGGGGATGTGCCCTGGACATTTATGAATCGCGGAGCTGAGGAAGCTTTAGCGAGACTAAATCAACTAAAGGGAATTTTCGACGATCGGCTATATCTAGAGATTACTCGAACAGGAACAAAATCCTGCGACATCGTAAACCCTTGGTTGGTTGAGGCGAGCAAGCTATCGGGCGTACCTCTGGTGGCGACGAACGACGTTCACTATTTGCGACAGGAAGATCAGGTTGGCCAAGAAGTTTTGATCTGCATTGGTAGCAACAAAACTCTGCAAGATGATTCTCGGTTTAGACTTGGATCCGACCAGTTCTATTTCAAAAGCCCAGAGCAAATGAATGAGCTCTTTAAAGATATGCCAGAGACCTGCGCTCGAACTGTAGAAATCGCGGAACGTTGCCAGCTTAAATTTAAACTTAAGGACGATCAAGGGCGCCCCATATACCACCTGCCGACTTATCCGACTCAAGGCGGAGTACCGCTCTCCGAAGAGATTCGAAATCTATCGGAGGCAGGCCTTGCTTTGCGTATTCGCGAGGCGGAAGAGCGTGGCGAAAAAGTACAGGATGAGACGAAGTATCGCGACCGTTTAAACTACGAACTGCAGGTCATCGAGCGGATGGGTTTTAACGGTTACTTCTTAATCGTCGCGGATTTTATTAGCTGGGCAAAGACGCATGGGATTCCCGTTGGTCCAGGACGGGGCTCCGGAGCGGGATCGCTTGTTGCGTTCTCTCTAGGAATCACGGATTTAGATCCGATGCCATATAACCTGGTATTCGAGCGCTTTTTAAATCCTGAGCGAATCAGCATGCCGGACTTTGATATCGATTTTTGCCAAGAGGGTCGTCAGCGCGTTATTGAATATGTAACACAGAAGTACGGGCAGAAATCCGTATCGCAGATCATTACTTACGGAAAACTTCAGGCTCGTGCCGCAGTTCGCGATGTGGGTCGTGTGATGGGATTGACTTACGGCGAAGTGGACGTCGTCGCAAAGTTAATTCCAGAAAAAATCGGCATCACTTTGGGCGAAGCGATCGAAACCGAGCCGCGCTTACGCGAACTCATGGATCAAGATACGAAAGTTGCGTCACTCTTGGACCTGGCGCAGAAGATTGAAGGTTTGGTTCGTCATGCGGGAATTCATGCGGCTGGCGTGGTGATCGCCGACGGCAATATTTTGGACGTGGCGCCACTTTATCGCGGAAGTGATGAAGAAGTGGTTCTGCAATACGACATGAAGTATGCCGAAAAAATTGGACTGATTAAGTTCGACTTCTTGGGTTTAAAGACCTTGACCCACGTCCAACATGCTTTGGAATTGATTGAAAAGAATCGCGCTAAGAAATTTCTGACGAAAAATATTTCCCTATCGGATAAGGGTATTTACGAAATCATGTGTCGGGGTGACACGGGCGGTATTTTCCAGTTTGAAGGGGAGGGCATTACGGATTTGATTCGTAAGGCCCGGCCGAACTGTTTTGAAGATATCGTGGCTATTAATGCGCTCTTCCGCCCGGGTCCGATGGATATGATTCCGTCGTACCTAGAGCGGAAGCATGGACTGGTGAAGCCCGATTATGTTTTTCCAGAGTTAGAATCGATTCTAAAAGAGACCTTCGGAATTATCGTTTATCAAGAGCAAGTGCAGCTGGTTGCTGCGAAGATCGCGTCTTACTCACTTGGCGAGGCGGATTTACTTCGTCGGGCGATGGGAAAAAAGATCCCAGAGGAAATGGCGAAGCAGAAGTCCCGCTTTTTGGAAGGGGCGGCTAAGAATAGTTTTGATCTTAAAAAAGCCGGCGAGCTTTTCGATCAGATGGCGGAGTTTGCTAAGTACGGCTTTAATAAGTCGCATGCGGCGGCTTACTGCGTGGTTGCGGCCTACACAGCTTGGTTAAAGAATTATTATCCAATTGAATTTTACGCCGCGTTGATGTCGACCGAAATGGGCGACACCGACAAGATCGTTCGTTACGTGAAAGAGGCTCAGGATCATAAGATAGAGGTCCTGCCACCTCATGTGAATTATTCCGAGTACAAATTTACCGTCGGTGGCGACTGTATTTTCTTTTCTCTGGGGGCGATTAAAGGTGTGGGCGAAGGTGCGGTTCAAGCGATTGTTGAGGCTCGCGGTCGATTGCCCGATAAGCGCTTTGATAACTTAGAGATGTTTTTTGGTGAACTAGATCTCAAGCGCGTAAATAAAAAGACGATCGAGAGCTTAATCAAAGCGGGGGCGCTTGATGGTTTTGGTTATAATCGTCAGGAACTCGTTGCTGGGTTTGCGACGTTTATTGAGTCCAGCGAGCGGGCTAAGGAAGACCGTGCGGTTGGGCAGACCTCATTGTTTGATTCTTTAGATGGGGCTACTACAAGCGAGCCAGTTCGAGTCGAGCGCATGGCCGACTGGTCCCGTGGTCAGCGTCTGGCTGCGGAAAAGGAAGTTCTTGGTTTCTTTTTGAGTGACCATCCTTTGAAGGGATTGGAATTTATCACGGCCGGCTGGACCTCCTCGAGTATTTCCGCTTTAGCTGCGATCACGGCTCCAAAGGCTACAGTGCATCTCATGGGATTGGTCACGGGCATGCGAGAGATCATTACTAAAAAGGGGACGCGAATGGCGTTCGCTTCTTTAGAGGATTTAACGGGTCGTATTGAACTGGTGATTTTCCCTAACTCTTTTGCAGAGTTGGAGATGATTCTAAAGGCTGAGCTTCCGTTGATTGTTTCAGGTCAGCTGGAGAAAGCCGACGGCGGACAAAAAGTGTTGGTTGAAGCTGCGCGACGCGTGGATGATTTGGTGAAAAAGTCCAAACGTTTGGTCATTCGTATTGGGCCAGAGATGCAGGAAAAGCTAGCTGCTTTGAAGGAAATCATCGAAAAGCACCCGGGTGAGACAGCTTTATCCCTGTCTGTGCGATTAGCAGAAATCGGCAAAGTGGTGGATATGGATTTGACGGAATTCCGGGGAATAAATCCATCGGTCGAGTTCTTCGAATCGGTGCATACAGTGGTTGGCAACACATCTTGTGTGGAGCTGAGCTAGGACGGCGAGCAATTAACGGTCGTCCTCAAAAACTTATCCATCTTCCTAACCCCAAATTCCCGAATCGCTGCCCGCTGATTACATTTACGACATAGAAGCCGCATATTCTCGATCGTGGAGCTGCCCCCAAAAGCTCGTGGGATAATATGATCGATCTGCACGGCGTGCGGCGAGGCGCAATTCACGCACTGGTTGCCGTCTCTCTTCCAAACCTCTCGCCTAGCATGTGCCTCCGAATGTACCCTCGGCGCCGAGGGCGATTTCGTTGTCGGCTCTGAAAGCGCCTGATCGCAAAGCCTATGAAGCAAATCATTAAGTGAAATATGAGGATGCGTATGTGCTATGCGACCTTTGAGTTTAAGTAATTTCGTACGTAGAGCACCATCTTCAATGTTGTCAAAGTCGAGCGCCGGACGTTTCGCTTCCATTTCCGGATTAATCGCACATACGATTTTCTGCGCTTCACGAGTAGTTTGATTCTCAAGCCGCGCCAGAATTTCCTTTTTACTTTGCACCGTAACCGCGCGCCCAGCCTGCCGCTCCTTAGAAAAAAGTGTCTGCGCCATCACAAGATTGGTAAGACTTAGCGCCCCAGTCGTAATTTTCTCTTCAATTTCAGGCATATCTCTAAGCAATCGCATCGCAGAAATTCTTCGGTCCGCCTGCGACTCCGAATACTTCAGCTCCCCCACCGCATAAGCAAACAACGATGAATACTTTAGATCGCAGTAAAGCCTGCGCCTCTCGATTTCTCTCAAGTGATGCAATATGGAGGTTAAAATCTCGCGCTCTTCTATAACTAAACACCTTGTCGCCTCGAGAAGAGTTTGATCGGTCATGCCGGAAAGATTCATCGCTAACTTCCCTTTGAATATCGTTTTTTGCCGTGAGCCCAACATAACAGTTTAAATTAAAAACTCAATAAATATATATTACACGTAAACAAATATTAATTATATAGAATGATCTTGGGTGCGAAGGGTTTTGATTTCTGTTCGTCGCACAATTTAAATCCGGACGGTATTAGCTGGCGCGCCACCGCTTGTCTTCTTCGATGATGTTGTGACCAAAAGGGCAGCGCAAGTCAAAGAGCCCCTCTGGCGTCTGAACAACAGATAGAGCTTCGCTGCATGTCGCGCAATGAGTAGCGTTATCTGTCGAGGAGGGGCGTAAGATTACTGCGCCAACCTCGACGTCAAAGCCCTTGAGGTCGGCAAATTTTACGGACTCAAATGCCCACGGCATTCCAACCGTTTTTAGTATGTACCAAATGCGAGAACTTAAGACGAATTCCCCGCCCTTTGCTCGCGAACAAAGTCTCGCCGCAAGATTCACTTCAGGGCCCATTGCAGTAAAGTATGTTTGAGTCGCTCCCATAAAACCAACTAGTGTTGGGCCGATAGCGGCGCCACATTTTATATCTATGTCGACGCGGGCATGAGAGGGGATCTGATTGATCTTAATTTCTTCGAACTTCAGACGAAGAGTCTCGAAAAAACCAACTAAATTGAAATGCCAGTTATTGCTTTCTTCATAGTTTGCTAAGAACAAAAATCCATCGCCCAACTGAGTTAGCACCACGAAATCATGTTGGGTTGCAATTGCGGTGGCCGTTTGGATGAAGGTCTCTTTAAGATGCCAGTCCGCATGAAGGCCAATTTGATTGGTTAGTCGCGAGGAGTTCGTAATATCGGCGAAACCAACCACTGCATTGGCGATAAACTTTTTTTGCGGAAGATCGTCTCCGCTGTCAATAATCTTCCGTAATGATTCGGGGAATTGCTTCTTTAATATTTCGGATCGTTGGTAACGGGCCAATTGGATCTTAAGGTCGATCTCTTTATTAGCTCCCTTAAGTAGGTATCTGAAACTGTCCCTGCTAAATATGTAGTTTAGCAGGATGAGGGAGATAAAATAGAACAGGTAAAGCGCCGAGACTGCTAACTTGTCGGGTCCGGCAGTACCCGCAATGATTATCATGGTGGGGCCGTATGAAAATAAGAGACTTACTAGTGTGAACTGCGGCGATATTTTAAAAATATTAATTGCGACAAGCGAGGTCAGGATTAGTCCAATAAGGTAGAGGGACTCGTAGCCGCCGCTTTGATAGATCATGACGTTAATAATTGTGCATGCGACAAACTGTTGAAACGCGATTAAATGCTGGGAATACTTTTTTCTGAACCATCCGCGTCTTAGCAGCGGAACTCCCACCAAAAAGCTTATTGCAAAGCAGGCTCTCAGTGGCAGCCAAATGTGAATCAAGTTTGGCTTGTAAATATAATCCATGATTCCGAACAGCAGAAACATCGGCACGGCTACTCGAACGCCAGAGAACCTATAGACACTGAAAATGTGTCTCTGGACTTTAATAGATATGTTCGAATGCGACTTCATTTTTCCTATTTTCTATAATCTAAGAAAACGACGATCTCATTGCTGTCTGAAAATGTAGAGATTCCTGCTCTGTTTGATGCCATATCTCGCATTTCATTCGCAGTTCTATAAACCAAGCGCCATTCAACCGCGAATTCACAGATGGCTCGCGTTGGGCTATTCGGATGGAAATTTCCAATTAAGAGTCTGCCGCCTGGATTCAGCGCTTCTATGAGGGTATCGGTTAGGAATTTCGCGGTAGGTTGAGTGAGGTAGTCAAAGAGCCCCGCTGAATAAATAAGATCGAATTTATTTGCAAGAACATCGTTGGCCTGGGGTGCCTTCTCGATGATGTGTTTAATCGCGATTGGCAAGCAGTGAATTTTAAGCTGCACGTTAGGGTTGGAGCTGTGATTGGTAATGTTGCGTCTCGCATCAAGAAGTGATTCCACGTCCTGATCTACGAGGAACAATTCGATGTTTAAGCCGCCACCTTTATACGTAGTGAGGATCTCCACTATCTCCTGCGCAGGACCCGAGGCAAGGCTACAAACCTTGAGGGGTCCACGTCCCTTTCGAGCGTGCTCTTCAAGAATTTTCTGCGCTAGCGTCTTACGACGATCCCTAACGGAAGCCGCAGCGGGTTCATTGATGGCGTATTTATGTATGAGTTTAGCAAAAAGGCTTGAGCCCTCATATTGATTCCGATAGACCTGGTTCATCATTTCATAGTCGCCGGCGTAACCTAGTGGCTTCAACATTGCGCGCTTCGAATAAGGTCCTTTAAGATAAAATTCGTTTAGTTCGTCGCGGAAAAAGTTGATGCATGTCTTACGGCGGGCTAAGTCGGGCATTGCGTCCATAAGTCTATGAAGTCTGCTGCCGTAATCGTTAAGGTGATTAATTACGAATTTCCCGAATCGGACATCAAGGGCCTGAATCAGACTGTTCTTTGTTTCCGGGCTTTCAATTTCGAGCTTTTCTTCGAGAGCATCAATTTCCAATTTTAATTTCTGAAAAAAGCTTTTGATCTCATAGACGAGTTCACGAAGAGGGATGGGAATTTCAATAAATTCATTTTGGCCTCTAACAACAATGTGCTCGATGGCCAAGAGTTGGTCCAGGAGTTTCAAAAGATCCTTCGATAACGTTCGATTTTGGAATTCAACTCCGTAGTAGATTTTTCCTAGGTATGCTTCTTTTCGCACTACTCGACCGAATCCGCTAAAAAGACTGGCGCCATTAAGAGTTTGAATGTCGAGTGGAACAACCGTTGCGGATTCAAACAGCTCACCATCGAAAACGATCCCAATCCCGGTTTCAGAAATGTTTTGAATCGGAATTCGGCGGTCTTCGTAATTCAAGTTCAAGCCGAATGAATCGGGGAGTTCTTCAAACCGAACTGCTCGTAAAATTTGTCGAGGAACCTTTGGGATTGATTTGCTCGCCGAAGAAATGTCGTTTGCCATGTTGCCGCTCCTTTTTCTGCTGCATATATAGATCGGAGTATTAGCGAGAGGGTGTTACGGGGCGCGGCCAATTTCTCGACCAACTACCTATGACGCGGCGCGTGCAAGTCCGCGTGGTGACAAAAGAATCCGGAATTTCGCGGTACGGCCCTTGCACAATAGGTCATCAACGTTACTTGAGTAACGTTTTGACACCAGAGTGGGGAGGGGTCATGGATCGCGAAATTGAACGTAAGAAACTAGGCCAACAGTTATCGGTACTAGCAAGTATCAAGGGCGTGAGCCAAGTGGACCTCGCCAAGCAATGCCAGATCTCGAGGATTTCGATCAACCGCTTCTTCCGCGGGCGAAGCGAGCTTAAAGCTGGCGACCTAATGAGGTTGCTCACAATTCTTGGCATAGATATTCAATCAAAGATTGAACAAGAATTGAGATCCGATCTTTTGGGCGTAGCGGCGATGAGTGCATCGGCTTCATAGGTCAAAAAAGTTAATCAATAGGCCTTAAGAAATTCTTTTCTTCCTTGTTTAAAAAACGCGTCGCCGAAATTCGGGACGCGTTTTTTTTATTTTCAGCATGAGCACCACCAGCAAATCATCAAACGAAAAAACAAGACTAACCAAAACGCCGGCAAGCGGTGTCACTGTGTCTCAATAAACTATGTTTAATAGTGTTGGCTTGGCACCAATGGCAGTGCCGCAATAAAAACATCAATATCCGATCCGAGACAGTTGCGGCTGAAAAAGTTTGGCCTCCTCCTTGCTCAATGTAGCTCCTGTGCAGGTGCTAAAAAAGCTTCGTGCAAAAACAAATAAAGGAGAAAGAAAAATGATAAAGTTAATTTCGAGTCTAGTAATGGTTTTTGGTTTCACATTGCAGGCGCAAGCTGGCATCCGATTAGGTGACCCGCAGTATGGCGGATCAGGTTGTCCCGCCGGTAGTGCATCCGTGGCGTTGACTGATGATCAAAAAGCTCTCAGCATTCTCTTTGATCAATATTCGGCCCAAGCGGGTGACGGAGTTTCTCTGGATCGCAAAAGTTGTAACCTTGCGATTCCCGTACATGTTCCGCAAGGATATAGTCTTGCGGTTTATGAAGTCGATTATCGTGGCTTCGCCTCAGTGCCCAGAGGAGCACAGGGGCGCTTCAATGTAGAATACTTCTTTGCTGGGGCGACCGGACCGCGCTCGGCGCAAGTATTCAACGGCCCAACTGATCGGGACTTCCTCATTGAACACAACTTAGGTGTTGAGGCTGTTATTTGGTCACGATGTGGTGAGGATGTGATCCTTCGCGTGAATTCAAGTCTTCTCGCTCGTACCAACCGCAACCAAGATCCTACTCTTATGTCGATTGATTCGGCCGATTTAAAGTCGCGCCTGGTCTATCACGTGCAGTGGAAGCGCTGTAACTAAGAGCTGCATAAAATCCTCGAAAAATGGGCCGGGATAAAATCCTGGCCCATTTTCTTTGCTAGAAACTCATGCTAACGTGGCCTCGTATGCGAATACTCATGACAGGCGCCACGGGATTTATTGGTCACCATATTGCTCAAACTCTAAGCAAGCAGCATCATCAGGTGCGTGTGCTCGCGCGTAGTCCCCAAAAAGCCAAAATCCAGATGCCGTTTATATCGGAAGCCTATTTCTGGGATGGAACTCGGGCTCCGGAGGCCGGGTTCTTTCTGGGCATTGATGCGGTCATTCATCTCGCGGGTGAGCCAATCGCCAAGGGCCGTTGGACGGCAAAACGAAAGAAAGAACTTTGGGACTCACGGGTCACTGCGACTAATAATTTGCTTATTGGGCTTAAAGATTCAGAGCAAAAGATTAAATGCTTCATGGGTGCCTCAGCAGTTGGAATTTTTGGCGACCGGGGAGACGAATTGCTTACGGAAGAAAGCTCGATCGGAACTGGGTTTCTTGCCGATCTCTGCCATGCCTGGGAGTCGGCGTCCAAAGGCGCGGCACCGAGCGCTCGAGTGGTGCACTTAAGGACCGGCATTGTCTTAGGAGATGGTGGCTTTTTAAAAGAAGTCGCTCCGCTTTTTAAACTAGGGCTTGGCGGCAAGATAGGGAGCGGAAAGCAATGGATGAGCTGGATTCATATTTCAGATCTAGTTCAACTCATTATGACGGTACTTCGAGATGACAATTACTCAGGAGCCATAAATGCGGTCGCACCACAGCCTGCCCGAAACTCAGAATTAACTAGGCAGCTAGCAAAAGCGGTGCATCGCCCAAGTTTATTTCCGGCACCTGCATTTGCGGTCAAAGCGGCATTTGGCCAAATGTCTGAGGTTCTTTTGAGCTCTCAGCGGGTAAGTGCAGAAAAACTATTGGCCCTTGGTTTTAAATTTCAGTTTTCCGATTTGGCTTCGGCGATGACCGATGCTACTCAGTTTTTGGGCAAAACAACGCGATAATCGCTTTGCCTTCTTCGACGTCCTCAGAGGACTCGCCATCACCATTTGTGTAAAGCTCGAGTTCGTGGGTGGTGAGAGCGCATTTTTTATTGTCCGGCGCTCGCTCGGCCAATTCGACCAAAGGTTCATAAAGACTTTTTAATGTGATTAAATCGACGCGCTCCATGTCGAAAAAGTCTGGTTTATCTAGTTCTTTTATCTTTTGCGTCAGTGCCTTCAGATTTGCCTGCATTACTTCTTTGCGCTTTTCGGCGGGACTGGCTTCAATGCTTTCGCGAAATGACAACATCGATAAACTTTGTTGTGCAGTGGCGCAAATAGAAAATCCGCCAACTAGAATCGCCAAAAGAATTATCGTACGCATCGGTCACCCCGCAACTCTTGCTCTGAATACTGGACTTTTTTTGTCCCCTGAATGCCATCCATTTTTTTATACAAAGAGGTAAGACGTGCTGCAATCGCTTCGTAGTAATTGGGGAGTTTGTCGCGGCCTTGGCGCGTGTCGACCTTTTTAGGCGCGGCTTGGCCTGGTTTGAGTTTTCGTCCATCGCGGTCGTAATACGCCATCATGTTTGTTTTAAAAGCAGTGAATAATGCAGAAGAGGTGCACTTTGCGCCTGGACATCTCATCGCGCGAGCGGTTTCCTCAAAAACAATCGACGCACCCCCGGGCCCCGCCGACGAGTAGGCGGCGAGAGCTATGTAATCCCGCAGGTCCCGAGCTGGTTCGTCTTTGGTCGGCTCTAAGCCTGATCTGCGAACGACAGCATCTGCAGAGATGTTTTTCATTACTCCGTCTCTGGCGGTCTTGTAAGTGTAACTGACATGCGCGAAGTACCCGATTCCCAGTAGCGCGCAGCGGGCAATCCCGATTCCTGGTTGAAGGAAATCACAATGCTTAAGCGCATGCCTGCCAGATCCAATTTCATTTGGCGGTGTGTTTTTCTTATCAAGTACTTCTGTAAACGCGCGGCAGGCGGCCTGTCTGGCTGGATCCTTTGGTTTTTTCTCTTGCAGCAGTCGATTGATGGGCTCAATGATTTCTCCATAGCCTCGGCTTGGCGCAAGCATTTCGCGGATCGCGACGTCGATCAGCTGCTGCGTACACATGCCATTTTTATTTTTCACCGCGAATAAGAACTGCGACTCATTATTTAATTTTTTAAATATGGTCCGGCGGTCGATGGGGTCATCTTCGCGCGACAGGCACTTCATCGCTTGGTTGGTAATCCAAGTTAGGTACTCTGCCATGTCAGAAGTAATGCAGGGTGTTCCACCGGCTTTAGTTTCGGGCTCCGACTTAGCCCCTGCGCAAATGAAAGACTGCGTCGCACATTTATACTTCGTCCCCTTAAGTTCGCAGTCCTCATGTGGCGGAGGTAAAGCGACTTCGACGGGCTTGCTTTTTCCCGCGCCGCCTACAAGTTTTACCGCTGGCGGGTACGTGCTTGTTTTCATTACGCCGGTCTCGGCACTGGCCATGGCGCTGGCGACGCAATTGTTGTCCATTTTTGAATCGGAATTCCGACTCCCTTGGAGGCCACCTGCCAACTCAGAAATGGCCATAAGAAAGGGCTGCTTACAATCACGGCAAACGGGAACTTCTACTATTGGAAGTTTAAATCTCGATTTTTCCCTGCGCCACCTCGCAATTGGCGCATTGTCAGGGTTCTTGGTGTCGTAGAAGATTTTGACTAAGCGTTGATCCGTGGGGTCGCCAGTGATGCAAGTCTTGTTGGCGTAGGCAATGGGGGAAAACGTCAACAGCGCGGATAAAAGGAGGTTGTGCATGTGTGGCTCTAAGTCTAAAGAACGCTTGGCCTTGAGGCGAGGACGAGGAGATCGATCTAGACATCGGCCTCGGAGGCGTGATGCTGTGAATCAGTGGCCTTTCGGGTTGGCCGGACCAATGTCCTTGGTTATATTCGGATCATGTGTAGATTGATTTTAGTTCTTTTGAGCCTTTTCTCAGTTCAGCCAGCTTTCTCTCAAGACTTAGTCGATATGGTTGTCGAAGTATCGACTGAGAAAAAAGGACTTTCGCAAAAGGAAGTTTTCGATCGCGGTATCGAAAAAGCATCCCATATTCGAGTTGAGCAATTGATCGGCGAACTGAAGGCATCCAAGAACACATCCATCATTAAGAATAGAATTTTGAAAAACTCAGGCAAATACGTTGCGTTCATTAAATCGGGTCCGGCAGTTCAAGCGGGCACTGAACTTCGCTATCCGGTAACCATGAAAATCTCTATGAAGAGCTTAGAAGCACTTCTGCTGCAAGAGGGTTTGCTTTATAAGAACGACGGGCCACCCAAGCTTTTACCAATGGTCAGTTTTGTGGACCGAGTGAACTCGCAAATGTTTACCTGGTGGAATCAGCCCGCCCAATCTCAAAAAGGATTTTTGGCCGATCTCACTCGGCATTTCCACCGTGGTTTAAGAAAAGAACTTCGCGCGAAAGGCTTCTTCGGACTTGATCCCATCTCAGGAAATTTTCGCCAGCTTCTTCCCCCAGCGCTTCAAATTGAAAATCCGTCAACTGAGGATTTGCTTTTGCTCACTGAATTCTACCGGGCGCAGGTCGTGGCCAGAGGTCAGGTAGTTATCGCACCTCAACGAACTCGAACCGATGTTTATCGAATTGAAATGCGGCTTGCGGCACTTCACGCCACCAACGGGCGCGTGATCGGAGAAGTGATTCGCGGTTATGACAGCGAGCCCGGTCCGTTCAATCAGGTCGTCAAAGCCAAGATCGACGAGGTTGTTGAAAAACTTGCCGGTGATCTCTCAACCCAAATTCTTGATGCATGGAAGAGCGGGACCTTTGGCGCCTCACTTTTAAATGTTGGCATCAGTGGCGATTTAAATTATCAGCAGCAAACACAGTTTAAAAAACTTCTGCTCGAGCAGGTGAAAGATATAAAGACCCTAAAAGAGCGCATGTTTGAGCCGGGCAGGATCGTTTATGAAACGGATTCAGCGGCAACAGCCGACCAGTTGGCAGCAGTTTTTAAGCAAAGGACGTTCCCGCGCTTCCAAGTTTCGGTGACTAACGTTCGCCCCGAAGGGGTAGAGCTCAAGGTCCAGGCTAAATAAGCTAGCTCCTAGTCTAGTTGGAACGATGCCCAAGCGTTGGTACAATCTAATGTATGCGTATACTTATCTTACTTAGTTTTGTCGGGCTCGTTGGATGCAGCTTATTTCAGAAACGAAACAGCTCTCAAGCGGCGCCCGAAATTAAAGACCTGCCAGAGCAGGCGAGGGACGCCGAAGGACTGCGCCATAGGATTTTAGTTCTCCCATTTCTCCTCGAGAAACCTGGGCAGTCCGAAAAAGTGGCTGAAGAGGCACGGAGAACAGTAATTCGCGAACTCGCGCGCACCGGCCAATTCGTGATGGTTTCGCCAGAAGATTTTCCTCAGGATCCAAAAAAGTTTTTAACCCCAGAGGGTGAATACGACCTAGAGCAGCTAGCGAAAGTCGCAGCCGGTATCGGCGTAGCCGCTGTCCTCGAATGCAAAATTTTGGATATCCGAGCGAAAAAAATAGGCGATCAAATGGGCCTCATTCGGAAAGTGAAAGCTCATGTTGATGCTCAGGTGCGACTAAGAATGTTCGCCGGCAAAAATGGGAGAGAGGTCTTAAATGACGTTCGCTCAGCCTCCATTGACGCTGCATCAACTCGAGTTGCTGAAAATAGTTTTTCAGATCGCTACCTTGAAGAAGATCCAGACCTCATTCGGCAAGCTGTGCGCAAAGCGGTAATGGGTGCCATCCCCGGTGTAGTTCGGGCGGTTGAGAAATTGAACTGGGAAGGCCGAGTCGCGATGATTTCTGGCGAGCGAGTATTCATAAATGCCGGGCGCCTTTCAGGAATCCAAATTGGCGACGTGCTAAAGGTTACCGACGAGGGTGACGAGGTGTTTGACCCAGAGACTGGTCGCTTCATAGGCAAGGCGCCAGGCCGCATGAAGGGGACTGTTGAGATCACGACCTACTTTGGCAAAGACGGAGCGATCGGTGTGGTTCACTCAGGGTCGGGGTTTAAAGAAAACGACCGCGTCGAGCTTTACTAAGACCGCAATCCTTCCTATATTTCACTTCGTATGAAAATCTCTCGCCAGTGGCATGGCCTCGTTCCATATAAATTCGGGTTGGATAGAATGGTAGAAGCTGAACAGCGCGCTTCAAGCCATGGCACTCTTTTAGGCTTCGAATTCGAGTCGACCGTCACACTAGGTTTACGTGCAAATTTAGCGTCAGATCTGGTGGGTAGTTTTGCGGAGCTTAAAGCGTCAGGCATAGGGCTCGAAAAAGTCGATCGCGGGGGTGAGGCAACACTTCATTCTCCAGGGCAATTGGTGATCTACCCCGTGCTGAATTTAAAGCGGCTTGGATTGGGAGTACGCGAATTCGTTACTATGCTTGAAGAGGTGACGATTAAAACCCTTGCGTCTTACGGAGCAAAGGTCGCTCGAGGCCCTTGTGAATCAGGGGTCTTTACTGAGCGAGGAAAAATAGCGTTTATTGGCCTAAAAATTAGGGGCGGGGTTTCAACCCACGGAATCGGCCTAAATGTCTCAAATGATCTCACCCTATTTGATGTCATCCGCTCCTGCGGCGAAACTTTTCGAGCTCACGATCGGCTTCATGCCTGGGCCGTAACGCCATTGATTTCGGAGGTTTACAGCACATGGTGCGAGCACTTCTTAAGTAGCTTAACCTTGACCCACGGGGGCCATCATGATTTATCTCATTCCCTCAAATAGTTGGGTTATAGCTCAGTTGGTTAGAGCGCTACCTTGACATGGTAGAGGTCGCTGGTTCGAGTCCAGTTAACCCAACCAAAATTTCGCCCGGCCGGGCGAAAATTCGAAAATAGATCTATCAAAAATCAATTAAGGATTTATTTTTTAGACGAAAGAAATCGATATTTCGTGAGCCGCTTTTTTCCGTCTTTAGACAGGAGTTTTTGTTTAACTCCAAACGCCAGATCGCGACTGGCCGTGGCCGTCGCTATGGTTTTAAAAAGCAAAAGGTAGTCCTTTCTCGTGAAGTCGGTAGAATTAAATCTGTTTCGCGCGATCTCAACACGGTCTGCCGGTGAAAGGGGTTTTGGTCTTGCTTCCTGAACAAGCGATGATAACGCCTCGTGAATTGTTTTAAGCGAAAACTCGATAAACACATTTAAAGAACCCGCTTTATCTGAAGTGCCCAAGGCTTTGTAGTATTCGGCCTGACGGTTTTTGACGACCGATTCAACAGGTGTGAACTCAAAAATCGGATGAAACCTGCAGAGCAATACTGTCTGCCATAATCGACCCAGTCGACCATTGCCATCGGTAAACGGATGAATGAACTCGATCTCGTAATGAAATATGGCCGACACAATCAAGGGGTGAGTTTCTTTCTCACTTTTCAGAAAATCAAACAGTTGGCCTATCAATTTAGGGACAAGCTTGGGTTGTGGGGCGGCATGCGCCACTCTTGAGCCTTGCAAGACGCCGACATTTGTCACTCTTAAGCGGCCAGCATCTTGAACCAAATCAGTCATCAATATTTTGTGGGCATTGAGAAATGAAACGAGCGAATGAGGTTTGAACTTGGCAATTAAATCATAGGCAGTGACGGCATTTTGCGCTTCTAGAACTTCCCGTTTAAAGCCGATTACGCGCTTACCATCAAAGACTGCGGTAATCTGGTCCAATCGAAGAGTGTTGCCTTCAATCGCCAGGCTGCCTTGAATGGTTCTAATACGGTTAGACTTCCTCAATTTTGCCTGTGGCTTAAGCAAATCAAGGCCCTCACACTGGCCTACAAGGCGGCTGATTTCAGTGCATAAATAAAGCATAGTTGTGGTCATGGAGTAAGGAGGCTTCATCGACTGATAGTATCAAATGATAGTATCAAAGGCCATGTGAATTGGGTCTTGCCGAGGGTTTGTCGCATTTAGACCTAAGTCTCTACCAAGGTTGCATCTTTTAGCACTCCCAAAGTCCCTGGGATGATGGCTACCTTCAAGATAGCAACATAGAAATGGATTAGCCCCTTAATCATTTGGAACCTTCTTTATTGGCGCGTGAACCCCGTCCCAGTAAAGTTTTGCCAGCTCGTCCTGGTCGGGGGTTGACTCTTTTCCACTCAACCTCGTAAGCCCTCATTATTGAGAACTGGGTTGGCTCGAACACCTTAGCGTCGCGCCAACCAGATTCCCGCCCGGCCGGGCGAAACTTCAAAAATCGATGCGATGGAAAATAGAAAATCGGAGAGAAGTTACCCTCAGCGCCGAGGGTAGGTAAATAAATGTTATAGACGAATTCATGGTTACAAACTTATTTTACAGGTCGTTGCTGATTTCGGATTAAGCGCCCTTTAATTCCTGCGCGATTTCTGGCTTCTTGAATATGATTTCCAGGAGCCGATAAACGGACCGCGATGGCTTTCGCAGGCCTTGCTCCCAATGGCGGATGGTCCCAATGTCCACATTGAGAAGAGATGCAAATTCTAACTGTGTGTAGTGGAGTATTTCTGTGCGCAGCTTCTTTATCTCTGACTTTGAAAATTCTGGCGCAGGTGGAGCTAATTCGCGCTTGACGGTTTTAAGCTGTTTCTCGCCACGCTCATAAGCCACGGCATCAGTTAAGCTCTTAATTAGGGCTTGTCCCAACGCGGATTTCTTTTTGACCTTCATGGCTTGCTCTCCTTTTTCAAGATGGTTACTAAATCCCGAATCATCTTTTTCTCGTCATTGGTGATGTCATCGGCATCACCCTTTCTGAGAAGAAAAAGAAGATGGGTCATTTCAACATGCGACAAATCCAGATACAAAACTCGTATCCCACCGCGCTTACCCTTACCTCTGGACTCATCTGCCGGGCCTTAACGTGGGAATCGTCAAACTTCGCGAGTTGCCGCTGAATCAGTGGTGCGTACACAAATACCCGTCGCATTTCTAAATGGTACTACAGAGTAGTAGTGGGTGCAAGTCGAATTTTGGTTCTAGGCCTGTGCAAGCTGGTGTTAGTCCTATTGGTTCCCTTGATAGGGTAGCAGTCGCTGGTTCGAGTTACCTTTTAAGTTACTAACACGCTGCTGGAATTTTAGCTGGTGGGGTTTACGCAGCGATCGTCGGCGCCATCGAGTTGTTCCACCAGCCGCCCCCGCAAAGATAGACCACAGTTACTTCGTATAATTAGTTAGAACGTAGTGATTCTATTCGAGCTGAACTCGTGAGGCTTTGCCGCTGCAAGAAGTTTTGGTTTTTTGAGTCGTCACCAAGATCGAAGAGTCATCGCGGAAAGTCACTACATAGAGTTTTCCTTTCACGCTGCCATAAAGATTCGAAAGATAGAGGTGATCAGGAAAATCGACGCCAGCGTCCCGAATCTCTGCAGAAACAAGCCCTGCGGCAGCATCAAGAGCCGTAGCGGCGCATTTGTCGTTTGCAACCAGTCGCTGCTGTGCTTTTGTTAAAACTATCCATCCGTCACTGGCTAACGCTGTGACAGATGCGGCAAAAAGCACTAAACTCAATAGGATTTTCATAACTTCCTCCTCATTCTGATAGGTCAGTAGGTACTGGCCTGCCCCCGACATTACAACTATGCGCCAAGAGTTTGAATAAAATGGAAAGTCACTGGCCCCTTCGCATTACAGTTAACCAGTAACGGGCGGCAGGAGGTTGAGCTGCTCTTCAGAAAGAAGATTTTGCAGTTCCAGTTGCGAGCGTAGAACCCGAATCGGCAGCCGAGAGAGCAGTTCAAACCATTGGTTGGTCGTAAGCCGCATACCGGGACCGTGCTCGACAATCCCTGCGTAAAACTCGCCTTCACTTCGCTTGGACAATTTTAGTGTCGCATTTCACTATGAGACAAGGTCATATTTGGTGCAAAGCCCTTTCTTTGAATGCGGGATTTTGCCGATAGGTTTATATATGGTCAAGCAATGCCTGCATTGGAAAAAGGTCAAATGTAAGAGTGTCGCGGGCGAACCCGTGTGGATTGAACTTCCAAAAATCATCGCTGGTGAATCTCGTGGAACTTTGCTTTCACAAATATTGGCAATGCCAAAAAAATCTCCTTTGTCATTTGCTGAGGCTATCAACCTTGTCGCCGAAAAGCAGAAAGAAGCGTTTTTGGCCGGACGAGGTGGCCGGGGTCCCGGACAATACTCCTGGTACTATGGAAGTTTCGTTGAATGGATCACTAGCCTCGGTTTTCACATCGAACTAACGGGCGACGAGTTTGAGGCTTACGCCACGACAAGCGTACTCACTTAGGTGTTAGCAAAGTAATTTCAGTTTTATGGCCTACTGGCTTGAGACGATGTGATAACCTCGAGCCGGCAATTAGCCAGTTAATTTCTTTCGGAAAATCTTCTTAGAATATTCAGTATAGTCTGTGCATTGATCGGTGAGCATTGAATGTAAATATTGTCTCCTGTTGAGAGCCGAAAAGATTCACTTCGCCCGCTATCCTCAGAGAGTACGATCGGTGATGCTAATCTATTCCCGTTTAAGGCGACATCAATCTTCTGGGCCTTTGGGTTATCGAAGTGTAGTACAATAGAGTCCTGCTTCTTCAAGACGGTGTTTTTCAGGATGATCTCGGTAACTGGATAAAGAGGAATGGGCAGGGCAAGTGCAGTCCAAGCGAAATTTGGATGGGTCGATCTCGTCGGCCCTCAGTTTAAATTTAAAGCTGAAGTCCGAAGGTAGGATGGGCGATTACGCTTCCAACAAAATTCTCTCCCGATTCCATAGGATAGAGAGCAAATTCGTACCGTCCGACACTAGAAACTTGGATTTGAAGGTGCGCTATTGGCCTGAAGGGATCGATGGTCGTG
Source organism: Pseudobdellovibrionaceae bacterium (assembly GCA_043720065.1). Taxonomy (GTDB): domain Bacteria; phylum Bdellovibrionota; class Bdellovibrionia; order Bdellovibrionales; family UBA1609; genus JAIBAM01. The sequence goes on from JAYSTF010000040.1 coordinate 24,353, forward strand.
TCTTCCGATTGATGGCTGTTATTATCCACGAAATTGGGCATGCGGTGGAGAGTGGGCACATGGACGACCCGTTTGCTTGCATTCATAGTGAAAACGGCACAATGGATTGCGAACTCAGGCCCAATAGTTTTGCGGCACTTAGCTGGGAATCAAGGGAGACTTACGAAACACTTCTGGGATTAACGAAAGTGTATTCAGATGAACGTCTGCGCCAACCCTATCGCTTTGTATACTTCAATATGTTTTGTTTTTTCTACTGCGAGGAAAAGCCAAGTTATTTGATGGCTGCGGATTTAGACAGAATCATGTCCGACTTTCGCCAACTCCCGTTTCCTAGCCTCTATTCTCTGGCGAATCCCTCTGAAGACTTCGCTGAAACCTGGGCCGATTACTGGCAGCAAAGCCACTTCGGCGTTTCAGAGCAAATCCTATATAATGGCGAAGTGGTTGCGGACTCTCGTGACAAATGGTCGCAACCTGCATACCTGACCAAAATAAATTTTATTAAAAATCTGATTAGTAAAATTGAAGCGCGACAAAAGGCAAGGCCCGCCAAAAAACGGAGGAGCTAAGAGACTTGTATTAGCCCCGTCAGCGGCTACTTCTCTAGCATATCCTTGCTCCCAATGCTGAGCCCTCAAGAATATTTATTTTATAGCTACCCCTGAGTAAATTCTTCTCAAGGCAGTGGTCCAAAGAGCGAATTTTCCGCGGGCGGTTTGTGATCCCGGGCACTCTTTGTTACCTTCGCGAAATGTATAAAGCCTTCCGTCTGGCTCTCTTGATGGCTTTAGCCAACCTAAATTTTAGTGCCGGTTATGCCGCCTTAATTTAAGCCGTTGAAGGTACGCCGAACCGTTCAGCCTTCAATTGCCGGAACAGGACCATCGATTATATGCGTCAGTCACTTAAGTGCGACGCATATGATCGATGGTCCTGTTCCGGCAATCGAGGGCACGCGAAACTAATGGTCCACAGAATTATCATAAGTCCCTAACCGAACAGTATTCTGGTCGGATTCGCGTAATGGCCTGGTATTACCTCGAAGACTTGGGAGCAGTTGGCGCTTCGATGTCTTTCGACTTCTGTGTGGTTTGATTGGTCGGCAGGGCATCGATCATCTTGATCCCATCCCTCATTTTTCTAGTACAACTTGCGGTATCGCCACCCATTGAGTTGGTCATCGCGCTTCTTATACCCCTTAATGCGTCTCTCAGCTGATCATTCGCCTTTGCTTGGGCGGGAGTTAAATCACCTGAAATTGGAGACGAGAGGTCCTTGATAAGAGCCATCGCTGACTTCAAGTAAACTTGGTTGGTGCATCCCGAAGCGGCAAAGTTCGAAAGGTCTGACTTGAGATCATCCAGCTCTGATTTTTCAAACTGGGAAAAGGCTTGGGCGCCCGCAAATAGAAGTCCTGAAAAAAGAAGAATCAAATTCGATTTCATTTTTATAGAATATGCGAGACTCCCGTTTGAGACCAGTAATTAATAGTTACCCTCGGCGGCCAGAGGGTAGGGCGGCCAAGTAGGGATTTGACTTTCCCAACCACTGGGTCAAAGCTTATCACCACCTATGAAAATCCGCTGGAATCCGCTCGTAATTTTGCCGATTGTTTTAGCCCTTGCTCTGATTTTAATTCTCGACAGGCCGATAGGTGATGTACCTGCGCTCGGTAGGATCCTAAACCCATTTAACGGCCTTTGGCGTGTACCTTTGCAGTCGAGGCTCACAGATCTTGATATTCAATCAAAAGATATAAAAGAGCCCGTGCAAGTTCTTTGGGATGAGGCCCGCGTCCCGCATATTCAAGCAAAGAATGAGCATGATGCATATTGGGCTCAAGGTTACGTACACGCAAGCCAAAGATTTTTTCAGATGGACCTGCAGTCGCGCGCGGGGCAAGGGTTAATGGCCGAACTTCTCGGGGACCGTGTTCTCGCGATGGATGAAGCTTTCGCGATTTTAGGATTACGCGAAGCTACGAGACGAACTCTCGCGAAAATGATGGCAGACCCAGAAACGAAAATTAGAATTGAAGCCTACTCTGCAGGCGTCAATTATTGGCTGAAAACAGAGGGGACAAAGCGACTTCCGACTGAGTATCGCATTTTAGGACTGCAGCCCAAGGAATGGTCGCCTCAGTCTGTCGCAGGCTTGTTTGTATTGATGAGTTTCCGACTTGCTGGAAGAACGTTTGATTTAGCCATGACCCGATATGCAAAAGAATTTGGCAGAGATAAGATAGAGGATCTTTTCCCGGAATTTTTGCCGTCTGAATATGAATCGCCCTACGCCGGAAAAGATCAGATATTTAATCCGCCGCCGGACTTAAATCCTCCAGCTTCGAAAGACTTTACGACTTCGATTAAAGAATTTCCAGTTTTGCTTCAACCGTTTCTAAGTAACGGAAGTAATAGCTGGGCGGTTTCAGCCAATCGGGGCACCTCGGGAGTTCCGATTGTGGCCAACGACACGCATTTGGGATTTTCTCTGCCGTCCATTTGGTTTGAGCAGCAAATCACGTATCCCGGAATGAATGTGTATGGCGCAGGATTCGCTGGTACATACGGAGTATTGGTGGGCTTCACTGAAAAGGTCACATGGGCAGTCACAAACGCAACGACGGACGTTGCCGACTGGTATGAAGTTAAATTTAAAGATGATAAAAGTCTAGAGTATCAGTCTCCTGACGGCTGGAAAACGGCAAACGTTTTACAAGAAGCCATTTACACAAAAAACGGTCTTCATAAAACAATCGATTTGCTGTGGACGGATCTGGGTCCTGTAGTAACGCGAGAAGAAAATATTGGTTTGGTTTTTCGGTGGTCGGTTCATGATGGTGCAAATGCATTAGCCAATTTCAATGCACTTAATCGTGCGACCAGTTTTGCAGACTGCCAAAAAGCTATTTCAACATTTTTTGCACCGGCGCAGAATTTTATCTGTGCTGATGCTAAAAACATTGGGATTACTCAAGTGGGTGGATTGCCAGTGCGATGGAAAGGGCAAGGACGCTATGTCATGGACGGCTCCGACCCGACACATCATTGGCGGGGGTATTACGATTCCCAGAGATGGCCGAGAAGCATCAATCCTAAAGATGGCGCTGTTTGGAGTGGGAACCAAAAGCCCATTGGTGAAAACTCTGGCCTTTATATGGGCTGGGATTCGGAAGAGGCGCTACGCGCCCTTCGAATCCGCGAAGAACTCGACAGGGTTCCATTGTTCGATGCAGCGTCAACGATGAGCATGCAGCAAGACACGACTGACTTACTCGCCCGCCAAGCTATACCGCTTCTGATACCGTACTTAATAGCTGAGATGTCAGATGACGAAATTCGAATAAAAGACCGACTTCTTGCCTGGGATTCGCGATCTCGAATGGATTCGTACGAGGCGACTTTCTTTTACGAATGGTGGTACACGGTCTCCGACGCTGTATGGGAAGATCAACTTGGCGAGCGAAAGGCTGGACGATGGCCAAAAAATCAGCGCTTAATTCTGTTGCTTGAAAATCTGAAAGCAAATCCCGATCATTCGGATAAATATTGGGTAGAAGATAGCAAAACATCGGGAAATGAGTCCTTGGAGCAAATCGTCCGCGATGCGTTCCGAAAAACTGTCGCAAAAATAAAACCTAGCGACACTTTTCTGAGGCAAGTGAAGCTTAGCCACGTCGCTAGATTTCCCGGGTTTGGGGAGCTGGTGCCTGTGCCTGGATCAAAATACGCCATTAATTCCATGCAACCTGAACACGGACCCACGTGGCGTATGGTCGTGGTTCAGTCCGATCCAGTTGTAGCGTATACATCTGTTTCAGGAGACGCGTCGGGCGAGCCCCTTTCCATGACTTACGCTCGAGGGCTTCAAGAGTGGGGCGCTGGAAAATATAAACAAGTCCTGTTTTTCACGAATTCAAATTCCCAGACGCCTAAGAGCCAAAAGACAAAAATTTGGTCGTTTTCGCCGGAGAAATAAAATGAACTTGGTCGTCATTCCAATGATGTTCGCAGCTGGCTGGTTGTCCCCATGGTGGGTGCTCGTCTTGTTTGGGATTGCCGCAGGCTTTTATTCCAAGAAACCTCTTGAGGCAGCGGGCCTTGGGTTTTTTCTTGGCGCCTTTGTGTGGGGAGCAATTATCATTACTCTTGAGTTTCAGACGGGCGGCATCGTCGCGCAAAGAATCGGCGGACTTTTTGGAATAAATAACAGATATTTATTCGTGGCGATCGTGATTATCTTTGCCGGCCTTATAAGTTTGGTCGCGAGTCTTCTTGGTTTGTGGGCACGCCGCCTTATCCTCGTCTCAAATCGAGATTGAGTTCTCACCCTGAGAACATCGAGTCTTCGATTACTGACCCGGTTTTGGTTTTTTCCAATTTATAAAACCTGATTCTGACGGATCTCTGTTTGTCTCATCGAACAATCTTTGAGCAACTGAACAGGGAATAGACAAACCAGTTTTTCATTCGAGACCTTGGGGCATTTCGGCCGATATAGTACATAATGAATCTAGGGGGATTCTTGGGTTATCGCCGGACAAAACTTTTATCTATCAGCAGTGCTGCGGTGATAGCGATTGGTGCTTGCTTAGGTGAGGCGATAAAGGCCCGTGATCTGAATCCAAAGAACCCATTTTCTGAAAGCAAAGTGCAAATCGATTTTGAAAACCTTGGTCGGCAGAAAGGTCTTGCCGACACGGCCACCTTCACCAAACCATCAAGTGCGAACGAAACTTCCGTCCCGCAGGGTGCGGAGCTAGTTGCGTTGATCGATACAGCGTGCCACGCTCGCGGCGATTCTGGACTTCTTTCCCGGTCAGTCGCCAAAGGCCAACCGGCTTTGCTCGACTTGCAGGCATACAAATGGAAACTCATTCATAAACAAACTCTTCGAGAGTTGAGTGCTGCGGCAGAGGCTGATCCGTGTGTTTTAGGGGTCACTGAAAACATTGAGTTTAAAATTAGCGGTGAATTTACCAACGATACATTCGCTCCTAGACAGGCGCACCTTAGTGCTCTCGATGCCGATGAAAGCTACCAGTTTTTCTGGGCTTCGCGATTTAAGATTACCGAAGACGTGGTGATTGCCATACTCGATACGGGAATCGATTACCGTCATTTAGATCTCGCCACGCAGATGTGGCGAAATGCTCAAGGGCAGTACGGCTATGACTTTGTTAATAGTACGGAAACTGTGCCTGATACGGATCCAATGGACGACAATGGCCACGGCACTCACGTGGCTGGCCTTGCTGCCGCGATTAGCTCAAATCAGCGGGGAGTATCTGGAATCATGGGGTTTCGTGCGAAATTAATGGCAGTGAAGGTGATGAATGCGGCAGGCTCGGGCGACTTAACGACGGTGATAAATGGTGTACGATATGCAGTCACTAATGGTGCAAACATAGTTAATTTATCTATCGGTGGCCGGGGGCAGAACACCGCAGTTCGGCAAGGGCTTATCGACGCGGTTTCAGCGGGTGTAACGGTAATTATGGCTGCCGGGAATGAGTCGACTCAGTTAACTAATACGGTTTATTTTTCCCCAGCAAGTTACGGTGCATCTATTGAAGGTGCGGTAGCTGTTGGCGCGTACGACACAATCACAATGGATCGCGCATCGTTTTCCAATTACTCGACGACCTTTGTGGAAATCGGCGCTCCCGGAGCAAACGGCACCTCGGGCCTTGCGTCGACTTATCTCGATAATCAGTATGTATATCAATCCGGAACATCCATGGCGTCACCAATTGCGGCCGGCGCCGCAGCACTTACAATCGGCTTTTTAAAATCAAGAGGATTGCCTTTTGATCCAGCAATAGTTGAAGCGGCGCTTAAAGGTGGTTCGATTAAGTCTGCAATACTTGCGAATGACTTCGCAGGGGGCAATCAATTAAACCTAATGCAATTAACTAAGTACCTTCAGAATTCATATATTCTCGATGGCTCTGCTGGCCTGGAGTCTGAATGAAAGCCTGGTGGCCACTATATATAGTCGCTTGTCTGTTTTTGATGGGTTGTTCAAAAGGGTTCAAAGGGTCGGTTGGTAATCTCAGCTCCGTCCAAATCCAGGCGGGAGACGGCATAGACCTTCCTGATTCCGACAAATTAGATCCAGACTGCATGACATCGACAAGCTATGACACGTGCTTATTTTTAAAAAATCCTGTCTTTCATTCAGGAAGAACCTTTTCAGGAATTGCAGCATCACAGCTAGATCCCTTTCAAACTTTAGGCGTGAAGCTCACGGGTTTAGCGTCTACAGGATTTTTAGAAAATTCTGATTACTCGATCCAGACGACTAGATCCCCGAGGCTTTTAGTCGCTCGACTTGATGGGTTGCGGTTGCGGTACTCGGCGGCACAATCGAGCCAAATCGAGCAGCTTATGACGTATTACTATTATCGTATGGCCCTTGATTTCTGGGGTCCGCGCGGGATGATCGCAGTTCAAGGACGCGCTGTGAATGTTATCGTCGATAGCAGCATGAGCGGTTTTGAAAAGTCGACTAATACAATTCATCTTCTAAAGTCCACCAAAACGTGGCCTATGGCGCTCGATTCATCGCAAAGCATTTATCTGCTGGCGACCGCAAATATTCATTATGCTACTGGTGGACGAATCAATAATTTTGGCAGTGTGGATGCGAATCATCAGTTCTGCGGTAGCGATGCGAAAGGCTGTTGCAAGACGGAGGCTGGCTGCTCGCGCGCTCTTATCTCGGGGCTCTCGACCTACTTTGTTGCATCGGTGTTCCCGGCGCGAACGGCCATTGGTGAATTGTCGGCCAATCGTCTCGGTGGAGTTAGGCTCTGCGGCACGGTAGATCGAAACGTGGCTTTGGCAGCGTCTCTCACGAGAGCCAGTGCTTTTGGCGCGTGTGCCACAAGACGGGGTGATGTTCATATTATGGGAAATCTCTACGCTTCCGTGTTTTGGGAGGTAAAAAAGGCGTTGCCGAACGAAGCAAGAGCCGTAGACCGTCTATACATTGAGCATTTAAGCTCGCTTAGCGCTGAGGATACTTTTATTACTGCTAAAGAAAAACTGTTTTTGTCGAATTCTGAAACACTGACGTCTTCATTACGTACGGTTTTCACTGCTGAATTCTCGCGCCGCGGATATTAGTTCGTTTCTCGTGTCTCATTCTGAGATGAAAACCTCTTTCACTATGTCCACCGATTTCATAATGCCTACGCGATGAACAGCCGAGAAGCAATCTAGACTAAAGCACAGGACAATTTACGGCACTGAGTTTGCTCAGTAATTAAGGTGGAGGTAGGGATGATGGTGCGTAGTATTTTGAGACATCTCAAAAATAGATCAATTCGCATCGGTGCAGCGTTGGCTGGCGCCGTAGTCATCTTATCTACCTATCAGAACTGCGCACCTGTGGGTGATGCCCTCGGAGTTGGCACAAACTCAAGTCTACAAGGAGCACCAGGCGGCAACGGCGGCCCAGTCCCACCTATATGTATTGGCAAAGGACCACCGATAATCACCAGCGGTCCCGCTAATCAAACAGCAACATCTGGTCTCGCCGGGAATTTTTCGGGCAGTGATTTCCCACAGAACTTAGTTATCGGAGTGGGTTTGAATTATCCGAGCCAATCTCCGGATGTGGATTGCGAATCTTCTATCGAAGGACTAAACGTCAATTGCAACAATCCCGGGAACGTTGATATTAATGGCACCATCGAATGCTTATCTGGAGTAGCAACGGTAACCGCAACCGTAAGTGATAATCTTTGCAATCGCGATGGCAATTCGATCACATTCCAGGTTGCGATTGAAAATAAATGTCCATTTGAATTGCCTCTTAAAGAAGAGGCATTGGGGTCTTCGGTTCACGTGGGGTCCTCTCAAGATCAGTTTGGCTCTAGAGTAGCGATGTCCGGAAATTGGGCCGTTGTTGTCGCTAATGGCGACGATGAGCGGGGCACTAACGCAGGTGCCGCATTTATCTATAACTTCAATGGTTCCGCATGGAACTTTGTGCAAAAATTAATTCCCGCTACCGTAGGCGACAATTCAGAAATCATCACCGCGGCGATTTCAGGTAACACACTTATTCTTGGTGCACCTTCGCACGGTAATTACGGAGCAGCCTTTTTGTTCCGATTTAACGGAAGCATTTGGGTCGAAGGACCAACTCTAGCTCCAAGTGTGGTCAACGCTTCAGTTCGAACAATGAGGTTTGGCTACGATGTTGGAATCTCCGGTGGTAACATAATTGTTGGTGCTCCAGGATACTCATGGGCCGATCCAACTAACTTTGCGTCTGCAGGCGCTGCATTTGTTTATTCAGACAATGGAAGCGCAGTTACACAGACCATGATTCTTGATGCACGAAGTTTAGGTCTTGTAGCACAAGACTTTTTCGGCGCGGCTGTGGCTATCTCCGGTAACAATATGGTTGTGGGTGCACCCTTAAGTCCGTCAGCGGATCGCGCAGGGCTTCCTGGCAAAGCTTTCTCATTTATAAATGGCTCAGCCGCAAGACTTAATCCGGGAGTGACTGAGATGAACGGTCACTTGTTCGGATACAGCGTAGATATTGACGGCAACAGAGTTGTGGTCGGAGCCAAGCTCGGAAGTGGTATGGACGGCGGCGCGCGCGGCGGCGCGGCCTACTTCTTTAATGGAACAACCAGCAATCCACAGAGAATCATCGGTCCCGATACAGCCGCTGGCGATGAATTCGGAACTTCTGTGGCTATCCTAGGAAACAATCTTGTTGTCGGCGCACCAAAGCACGCGGTTGGCCAAGTTCAGCAAGCGGGCACCGCCCATTACTTTAAATTGAATGGGGCGACTTTCCTGCCGGCATTTAACCTAATGCCTCGGATGGCAGGACGACGAACAGCAAACGTGTTTGGTGCAAGTGTAGATTTAAATGGAACATACGCCATCGGTGGCAGTCCCGCCGATGACCTTGGTGCGACAGTGAATTCAGGCTCAAGCTACATCATTCAGCTGCCTTAAAAAGCGTGAATGAATCAGAGGGGGATTTATGGGGTCACGATTGACCGCTCTAACCGGGAGTCTTTTGATTACGGCTGCGACGCTAGCGGCAGTCCCTTCGTTCGCTGTCGATATCGACGGAAATGGCGACAAGTCGGGAATTCAGGCCCTCTATTTGTTTAAAAACTTTAGTAACGGCGTTGTTCCAGATAGTTCCGGAGTCGGAACTCCTTTGAATTTGACGGTCGACAAACCAGAGAATGTAAGTTTAGCAACGGACCCTCAGGGAAAAGTGGGCCTGGCACTTAATGCCGCATCAGCTTTAAAATCGGCATCTGGAAACAAAATCAATCAAGCGTGCGGTGCAACGAACGAAATTACGATTGAAGCATGGGTAAGAAATTTTACTGAGAATCCAATTGGTCGCCCCCAGCCGCTCAAAATTGTTACTTTAGCCCGAAGAACTTCGACCACATATAATGTAGGCACGCACGAAAACAATTTTTACTTAGGCCAGAAATATGATTCCGCCGGTCTCTATGAAGTAAGGGTCAACGCGGGAGCCCCAGTCGCGGCACTCCCGTATCCCGCACGTCAAATTTATGAGACCGAAGATGCGAAGGGCTTTTTGATGTTCGGTGATCGCATGCCTGCACAGCGCGTCGTCTTTACCAAGGATGCAAATGGTGTGGCCAGACTTTGGCGCACAAACGCAGCAGGACTATTAGAAATGGTAGTCGAGCGGTCCGGCGCCGGAAATATCTCTCAGTGGGTGACTGATCCCAGTATGATCCTATCTGTCGGTAGTGAGCCGGGATATCTCGACTTCCCTGCGACTAACAATGGTGTTCCCACCACGGAATGGAAATACTGGCTTGGCACTGTTTATGTTGTGGCGATCTATTGCCGAGCGATGACACCTACGGATCTGCAAGGAGATCGCGCACCAGGCGAAACAAAGTTACCGACTTATCCGGTTAACGTCGCTGAGGTAATTACTCCGGCGCGCACCAAAGCGCAACTAATCTACAAGCGTATTACGGGAATTAATTCGCCCATCGACAACCCTGTGATTAAAGCTATGGAGCCATTGGTTGGTACGGGAAATCTAGTCGATGCTGCGCTTCTGGCGACCCAGGAAAATGCCTTCTACAATATTACAGTTCGTGACTTCGCAGCGCGAATGTCGACACGAGAAGGCTCAGTGAACGTCCCGCTTAATGACATGTCAGCAACAATCATTGGCGCCGTTCGCGACAACCTCGATGGCCGACAACTACTCACAGGCAATTTTAGCTACCGTGGCGACCAAACACTTGTTGTTGCGGGCGATGACGAGAAGACCGACTTCCTGATGTCAAATCGCCACTATGAATCGTTAGAAAAAGGTCGTTATGATTTGGCGCGTGTCTTGCGCAAAGTCGATGGCCAAAAACTCTATAACGGAGCGACTGACTCGATCGTGCTTCACCCGGACACTGCTGGTGTAATTACGAGTCGCGCGTTTATGGAGGCTCACGCTGACGCAGGCACGAACCGTCGTCTGGTTGAAAGAACTATGCAAGAATTCCTCTGCATTCCCATTCAACAGTGGGCCGATACCCAAGCGACTGATACGTACGTCGGGCGCGATGTTGATCGTGCGCCAGGAAACGAGCATGCGAAATATAAAACTACTTGTCGCACCTGCCACTCGGTTATGGATTCCTTCCGCGGAGCTTTCGCGAAAGTGGACTTCTCAAGTAATTACGTAAAGCACACAGGAGTTATGGGCAGCGCGTTCGCGCCGAATGAGGCAGCCAATACTAATCCAGGACTAATGTATCAGGATCCGCCAGAGATTGCCGGCAAAATGAATCGTAACAAAGACGAGTTTCCAGCTGGTAACCCAGTTGAGACCGCCGAATGGGTGAACAACGCCGGTCGAGGATTAAACGCGGAGTACTTTGGATGGCCCGCAGTTCCCTCGGGCCAAGCCACGCACAAGGGTGACGGCATGAGAAGTTTCGCGACACTGGTTTCTCAGTCTCATGCATTCCCGCGCTGTATGGCCATGAGAGCGTTCCGCGCGGCATGTAAGCGTGAACCAACGGCTGAGGAAAAGCCTGATCTGTACGCGATCGCTGATACTTTTAAGTCCAAGGCAGTAAACATCAGGGAAATCTTTGCTCGAGTGTCTGTATCACAACATTGTATTGGCCAGTAGGCGAGAGCAGGGGAGGATGAATATGAGAATGCTAATGAATCGAAAGACGATCCACAAAGTAGGGATACTGTCCTCGCTCTTGATGGTGACACTTTACATAGGTCACGGATGTAGCGAATTTAAGGGTGCGGTAAATACTTTAGGAAGTAACTTTGGACTTGGTAACACGGGGAATGGCGGAGCTGGCGCTGGCTTTGTACCTAAGCCAAATGTTCAGACGGCAGCGCTCGTTTACAATAAGCAGCTGCTCGATAGTATGGTGACCTGCACTGGAATTGGTACGCCATCTGTTGCGTCGAAAGAAGAATGGAATAAGCGACAATCTAGTTTCTCCGAGTACGGCTACGCCACGGATGTTACAGCGCCGATGATGATGGCAGTCGCCGCAGTTTCAGGCGAAGTTTGCAATGACTTGATCAAGATAGAGTCGGTGCTTCCATCTAATAGCCGGCGAATTTTTAATTCGATCGACTTCAGCGCTGGACCCGCCGCACTAGGAAATTTGCAAGTCGAGGAGACTGCCCAACGCATCGCCCGATCTTGCTGGTCAAGAACACCGGCTGCAGATGAATTGCAAATCATTAGAGAAGAAGTGACGGCTGGAACGGCCGGAATTTCTGTAACGGATGCCGCTGAAACTAAAAAACTGGCGCTACTAATATGCACGGGCATGTTGGCAAGCCTTTCCGGCCTTTCGTTTTAGGAAAGGAACGGGGGAAATATGAAAAAAACAAAGAAGATTACAGAGTACGATACAGAAATAGTTTATCCCCACGGCACGCCACTCACCCGACGCGATATGCTGCGGGCGGGAGCCATACAGTTTTCGGCGGCGATGACTCTTCCAACTATTTATGAGTGGATGGCGCGTGCTGGATTTGCCGAGGCGCAAACGGCAGAGTGCGGCACCAACACAGGGTCGACAATGCCAGTGTTCGTTCAATTGGCTTTGGCCGGCGGCGCTTCTATTATGTCGAACTACATTCCGCGCACGCTAGAAGGTGCGATGTTACCGACGTATAATCTTATTGGACTTGGAGCCCCGAGTTTACTAACTCGAACCACAGAATTTGGTAATCGAGTGGAATTCCCCGCTACGAGCGGACTAATTATCGGTATGCGAACTGAAGCGACACCCGTAACGTTGTTAAATACAGCATTTGCGGCCGTACCTGTTCGCTTGCAAGATGACTCGGCAATGAACCAAATCGATCCCACCGGCGCCATCACGCGCGCCGGAGCAAAGGGAAATTCATTACCGAACTTAGGTTCGATGGGCAGTGCAACCGGTGGACGGCATCTGCCGGCCTTTGTGCCGCCCCCTGCGCCATTGGTTGTTCAAAGTTATGCGGATTTGGCCGCAGCAATTAGCGTTGCTGGCGCTTTGGGCGAACTAAGTCCATCCCAAAAGCCAGCGCTCTTCCGTTTAATGAATCGTTTGACAACGACGCAAGCGAGAACGCTTGCAGGAATGTCGGCCGCAGAGCAAATATCAACGCTTACAAAGTGTGCTTCTGGAGTTAATCAAACACTAGTATCCTCTGGCTCATCAGGCACAAACCCGACTGACGATCCCGCTGTCGCGAACGTCTGGAACATTACAGCAGCTGATGTCGCTAACAATCCTGGAAATCAAGACGTGGTGTTCGCGTCGATGTTATATAATGCTCTCAGAGGAAATGCGGGTACGATCAACCTTACGTTGGGTGGATATGATTATCACGGTAACGCGCGAAATGCGACGAACGCCCGGGACAATCAGGCCGGCGTGGTTGTAGGTCGCATTCTTCAAACAGCTGCTGTTATGCGAAAGCCATTGTTTTTAATGATCTCTACTGACGGAGCCGTGGGTTCACCAATGTCTGATTCTTCGGCCGTCAGCTATACTTCTGACCGCGGGTCAGGTTCCGGAATGATGATGATTGCTTACCATCCGACTAGGGTTCCGACTGCGACGGGTTTCCAAATTGGCGGAATGTCGACCGGCCAAGCGGCCGATGAAAGATTCATCACTGGCGCATCAGGGCCACATGCAGCGGCAGCGGTCGTAGCAAACTATTTAAACTTTGCTGGCAAAGTTGGAATGTTGGACTCAGTGATTCCGCGGGCTTTCTCGCCGGATCAACTGGCTCAGGTTATTAAAATCGGTTGACAGTTCGGTTTCCGGGGCGAGTTGGAGAGGAATGGGAATGAAAAAGCAAGTAGCACTACTGAGTATAATCGGCGGATTGGTCGTAGCGATTGCTTTTAACAATTGCTCGCCCGAGCACGCTGGGTCAGCGGATGGTTTCTCCATCCTTCAGGAACTGAACTTCGTACCTTGTGCGTTTCCCGATGAGAAAGACCTTTTCAGTAAAACCTACCTGCCCTTTCTAACCCGAAACTGCGCGACTTGCCATATTCCTGGCGGTGAAGGCAAAGGTGTGTTCGCTTCTGGAAATCTACAGACGGCTTATGATGCCTTTACTGTAACCGGTTATGATTTGATCAATGAAAATGCGATTAGCATTAGCCATGAGGCGCCTTACACAGGCTCGCAGCATTTGCCGATCATTGATCTGCTTCAAGAGCAATGGGTTCGTGGACTGGAAAATATCGCGATTTGCCAAGCCGGAGGCGGCGTTCCCGACCCTATTCCGATAGATGAAAACACCAGGCTTGAAACAAGAAGCAAAGCCATAAACACGGGCACGATCCCAGTAAGTGGGTCGACTCCAACAGTTACAATTTCGTGGAACTTGCCGACGGAAATCTTAAATCCTACGGGGGCGATCACGTTGCCAAACATTGCTGGAACTACGTTAAGTGCTAATATCCGTGCGTACCGCCTGGGCTCCAAAGTGGTTTACGAGATCACCGAGCCTCGATTAAAAGCCACGACGACTACTGATGTGAAAATTCAAAGTTTGCTTGTTAAAATTAACGGTCGTTTAATCCGCAATCAAACGACGTATCGTTATATCGACGTGGGCGTTTTTAGAGGGGAAGATGTTCGCTTAGCGCCTGGAGCAATGGTGGTCGATGGGGCCGTAGCCGAGACGGACGTAATCTCGATTTCTATTGGCAAACTTGAAGCCTTAACTTTGCCGCCACGCCCGGTCTTTCCTAGAGTCAGATTCGTGACTTCGGCCGTGAATGTAAATGAAAATGTCACGGGCGTCGCAACGACTTCAAATAATAACTTTGCTCAAGTGAACTTGGAACTGTCTTCTCCGTATGATCAATACGTGACAGTCACTATTTCCCTCTCAGCCGCAGCCTTAGCCGAGGGGGAAACTGCGTTGAATCGGCGGAGCACCACTATTAGAGTCGATAATGTTACGCTTGTAATTGATCTCTGGGACTGGGATTTTTCGGTAGACACACAGTCCGTGGTTTTCGCGCCTGGAGAAACGTCCAAGTCATTAAATGTAAGACTCTCTAACGATCAAAGGGACGAGCGGAACGAGAAGATTCAATTTGTCATCTCGTCGGCGGTCAACGCCACGAAGGACATTATTAATCAGATGGCGACACTGACGATCGTCGATGACGACGCTGCGCCGAACCCGGAGATACCAACGTTTTCCTCTCTCATGCAAACGGGTGGAGTTCTTTCATCCAATTGTTTAGCGTGCCACAACTCATCCAAGCGTGAGGGCGGATACACGCTTAGTGACTATGACCTGATGATCGAAAACCGGGTCCTTGTCCCTTACAGCATAAATTCCGACATGTATAAACGGATGAGTTCCCAAACCCAAGACCTTCGGCCGATGCCACTTAACGGACTCTTGGATTTTAAAACTCGCGAGCCGGTTGAATTATGGATTCTTAACGGAGCAAGAAACGATTAAATCAGGACGTTACAGGAGAGAGTATTATGCTTCGAAAATTTAAATCTTGGAAATGGGTCACGCTCATTGGCGTGATGACTGTTCTCCTAGCCAGTTTTCAAAACTGCAGTGATGAACATATCGCAGGCGTTACCCCGGGAGCCTCGACAAATGCTTTCGATCCGGTGGCCTTCGCGGCCCTTGAACGCAAAGCGCTTGCCGTGTTTGTCACTCGCTGTGCCTCATGCCACACGGGACAACCCGGTGGCGCCTTACCCATGCTCTCTGACCCAGTAGCCCTGCGCAATGCGAATTACATTCGAGCCGGCTCTCCCCAGACATCGCCGCTCTATCTTTTGTTGATCGATGGTTTAGAGCCGCGGGGCGGACCAAATATGGTGGAAAAACATATTCTTGAATTGTTCACGATTCGCGACTGGATTGAGATGATGCCCTAAAGTTCCGAGGGGTCGTGATCGGAGTTAGCGTCGGTTTTCACAAGTCGATTAAATTCATTTAGCAGCGGAATCGGATCAACTGGGCGCTGCGTATGCAAAAGTTCAAAATGCAAATGCACTCCAGTGGCTCGGCCAGTCCTTCCCATGCCGCCAACGGTTTGGCCTTTCTCCACCGTTTGCCCCTGTTTCACTGAGATCTTATCGAGGTGGGCATAAAGGCTTGCCCATTGTGAGTCGTATTCAATGATGACGAGCTTGCCGAAGCCCTTAAATCCGCGTCCGGCATAGATGACAATCCCTTCGTGGGCCGCAAAAATCGGAGTTCCTCTGGTGCCCGCAAAGTCGACGCCTAAGTGCGCACGACGTTTCTTTTTAGGTTTAAAAGACTGATTAATTTTTACGACGTTGAGCGGCCAGTTCAGCGCAAATGCCCGCCGTGGGCGATAACCCTTTTTCTCGCCATACCCTGAGGGAATGTACGCCTCAGGCGGAAGCCCTTCATCTTCGGAGTCGGAATAATCCACGCCGCCACCCGCTTTAAAGCGGTTAGTCTTCAGTTTTCCAGGACCGGAAAACTGCGCACAGCCCGTAGCCATGACGAACATGGTCAAGATCGCAAGTATTCGCATTTGTTCCAGTTTATAACTTAAAGCCTATAAATAGGGAATTTCTCGCACATCTGACGCACGGAACCGCGTATTTTTTCCAAGCGACCTTGGTCTTGAGGATTGGAAATCACATCGGCGATCCATTCGCCAATCTCATTCATCTGCGTTTCCTTCATTCCCCGAGTCGTAAGAGCGGGAGTTCCAATGCGGATTCCAGAGGTCACAAAGGGCGAGCGTTTTTCATTGGGAACCGTATTTTTATTTACGGTGATACCCGCATGATCAAGAGCGATTTCCGCATCTTTTCCCGTCACTTCTCTCTCCGATAAATCCACAAGAAGTAGGTGATTGTCCGTTCCCCCAGTTACCAGGGTTAACCCACGCTTGGTAAGAACCGTAGCCAAAGCTTGCGCGTTTTTAACCACCTGCTGGCAGTAAGTTTTAAACTGCGGTTGAAGAGCTTCGCCAAAAGCTACGGCTTTCCCTGCAATGACGTGTTCAAGAGGTCCACCTTGAATGCCGGGGAAAATCTTAGAGTTCACAGTTTTTGCGAGAGCTTCCCGACACAGAATCAATCCACCGCGGGGACCGCGTAGAGTTTTATGAGTCGTCGAAGTCACGAAATCAGCATAAGGCATTGGCGAGGGATGCACACCAGTTGCAACCAACCCAGCAAAGTGCGCCATGTCCACCAGAAGAACAGCGCCTATCTCGTCCGCGATCTCTCGGAATTTTTTAAAGTCCAAAACTCTTGGGTAAGCGCTATAGCCCGCGATCAACATTTTTGGTTTATGACGTTTGGCTTGCTCGAGTATCATATCGTAATTAAGGCGGCCAGTTTCCGGATCAAGACCATAATGAACGGCGTTGAACAATGTGCCGCTAAAGTTAACCGGAGAGCCATGAGTTAAATGACCACCGTGAGAGAGATCCATTCCCATCACGGTAGAGCCGACCGGCACCGCAGCTAAATAAACCGCAAGATTGGCTTGAGATCCTGAATGAGGTTGAACATTCGCATGCTCAGCGCCAAAGAGTTGTTTTGCCCGGTCGATTGCTAGCTGCTCAACTTGATCAACGAACTCGCATCCGCCGTAATAACGTTTTCCCGGGTAACCTTCGGCGTATTTGTTTGTGAGGACTGAACCTTGCGCCTCCATGACGGCCTTCGAAACATAATTTTCCGACGCGATCATCTCAAGACCGTATTCTTGGCGCTCTTGTTCCTGATTTATAAGTCCGTCAACAATAGGATCGGAGGATTTCAACATGGATGTAATAGCGCCTTTCGGTTAACAGTTCTTAGGCAGAAGAGTACTAAGTTTTTCAACTCGTGAACGATGACGACCCTCTTCAAAGGGCACATCGAGAAAAGTTAAAACTACTCGCTCCGCCGCGACTGGATCCATGGTGCGTGATCCAAGGCAGAGGATGTTCGCGTCGTTGTGAGCTCTTGCAAGGCGAGCGGTATCCTCATTCCAGCAAAGTGCTGCGCGAATGTGGCGATATTTATTCGCCCGCATTGCCATACCTTGGCCAGAGCCACAAATTAAAATGCCAACGCTCTGAGGAGCGCTGATAAGTGGACAAAGTTTATCGGCAAGGTCTGGATAATCTGCGGAATCTTTGCTGTAGACGCCAAGGTCTTCCCAGGGAAGTTCCGGTATCGCACTTAAAAGATGTTCCTTAAATTCGACCCCTGCATGATCGCAGGCGACTAAAAGTTTCTTCATTGTTCCGCGAAAAATCATGATTACACCCGCGAGAAAAGAAGCGAAGCATTTGTGCCACCGAATCCGAAGCTGTTGTTCAGCACGTGATCCAGTTTTCTCTCCCTAGCGTGTAGCGGAACGTAGTCCAAATCGCAATCAGGGCTGGGGTGAGTCAGATTAATTGTCGGAGGCACGATGCCATGGTGAAGCGCCAGGAGCGAAAAAATGCTTTCAATGGCGCCCGCTGCACCGAGAGTGTGCCCGGTCATACTTTTCGTGCTGCTGACCCAAAGTTTCTTTGCATGATCACCGAAAACCCGCTTCACAGCTTCTGTTTCAAGCTCATCACCGACCGGAGTGCTTGTGCCATGGGCATTGATGTAACCAACCTGATCCGTATTAAGACCAGCGTCTCTTAATGCGAGTCCCATCGCCATTGCGGCGCCTCGGCCGCCAGGTGCTGGCGAAGTCATATGGTAGGCGTCTGACGAAGTTCCGTAGCCACGCACTTCGCCGTAAATTTTTGCACCCCGACGGGCGGCATGTTCGTAATCTTCTAAAATTAAAATTCCAGCACCTTCAGCGAGAACAAAGCCATCACGGTCTTTGTCCCAAGGTCGGCTTGCGGCTTCTGGGTTATCATTCCTTGTTGAGAGCGCTTTCATGGCCCCAAATCCGCCAATAGCCATTGGGCAAACAGTTGCTTCCGCTCCACCTGCGATCATTACGTCAGCGTGACCGTCGCGAATGTATCTCGCTGCTTCGCCAATCGCGTGAGCGCCGCTGGCGCAAGCCGAGGTCACGCAGTAATTGGGCCCCTGGGCATTAACGGCCATGCTAATTTGACCAGCAGCCATATTTGAAATTACAGCGGGAATGAAAAACGGTGTTAGTCGGGACGGGCCACGATTCATGAGAATCTCATGTTGACGCTCGATCATGGGCAGTCCGCCCATACCAACACCAACAAAAACTCCTACACGTTGAGCTTTATCATCCGCCCACTCTAAACCAGAGTCATTTATCGCCATTTTAGCTGAAGCCATGGCGAAGTGAATGAAGCGATCCATTTTCTTTTGATCTTTTTTATTTACGTAAGCGTCGGGGTCGAAGCCTTTGACCTCGCCGCCGATTTTCGCATCGAACTGAGTGGGGTCAAAACTAGTAATGGTGGCAATGCCAGAGCGCCCGTTCTTCAGCGCCTCCCAAGAGTCTTGTATATTCAATCCAACCGGCGTTACGGCCCCGACGCCCGTGACAACAACTCGACGTTGGGTTTTCTCCGGTCGCGTATAGATACTAGCCACAAACAACTCCTTCTGTTGCGAAAAGGTGCCCGTCGACTTTCTGTCCATACTTGCGTCATAAATCGGTTCCGAT
>JAYSTF010000005.1:0-49352 GCA_043720065.1 Pseudobdellovibrionaceae bacterium
TTTTCTTTTTCTGATTCATGAAAACATTCACATCCGGTCAACGCCATGGCCCTTGTACCTGCGGTCGACAAAGACATCGTGCTTTTTCGCCTCTTTGACCTCCTCAGGTTGTGGAGTTCTCTTCGGTCATAAATCTAAATAGTCAACACACCGGCTCGGCGTTCACAGTACGAATATGCAATTAGGCTCACGAACCAGACGGCCAAATCGCCTTGGTCGAAATCAAATCCTCAGAGCGAATCGACGACCGACATCTGCGTCATTTACACCATTTCGAAAAAGACTTCCCAAAAGCAAAGCTCTTTTGTGTTTCGCAAGAAAAGCAAGCAGGACGAGTCGGACGAATCTCTGTACTTCCCTGGCAATCGGCTTGGAAAGAACTTGGATTCACATAATGACCGCTCAGTAATGAGGCCTAATGAGCTCTCAGAAAACTGGCACTCGAGCTTGTTCAATTTTGAGCCATTCTTCTAGACTGACAGGCTGTAAAATATCGACATAAAACTCTTTACCGTGAGGCTGCAAAAGTATTTTCATGACGAAGACCCAACAATCGTCGACTTGAAAAAATTGGTTTTGTAAGAGAGACAGATCGCGGCGCTTTGTCAGCAATTCATTTTGAATTCGCAATAAAAGCTCATCTGAAACAGGTGTCGAAGACTCATTACCCGGCTTCGCAGAAGTCGATTCACCGGGCTTCGCGAAGTCAGACCAAGTCACCACGTGATCACGCACGACCAGCTTTTTGGAGCTAGCCTGCGGTATTCGAAGTCGACTACCAGAGAGCTGCAATTGACTTATTAACATCGTGCTGATGTGATTGAATTCTTGCATGCGCATTTTTTCTGAAGATTGTTCGACGGCACTTTTTGAATAATAAGGCCATAGAAATATTTTTTGATAAGCGAGCTCGTCACCATCAAAAATGTTTTTAATTTTTTCTTTGTGACGGGCCCGATCCTGGTGGCTGAACACGATTCTTTCAATCTCTAACCACAACTGGCCGGCCCAAGGTTTTTGGTGATTGATAAGGATTTGGGCGTTACGGTAGGCCTCAACCAACTGGGCCAAGGCCTGTGATTGAGATTCGGGCTCAGTTATTTTAAGTACAGCTTCACGTTGAATGCGATCTTTATTAGTGATAGAAAACTCACCGACCCAACGCAAAACATGTGGCAAATAAACGTAGCGATAACCCGCCCATGAAAGGCCTGTGATCGTGATAAAAATTAAAAAAAATTTCTTCAAAAAACCCTCTTAAGGCGATGAAATAATAAGTTTGCCATCATTTGAAGTACAGCCTGCACAAATCGTCGAATCACTGTCTGAAACATTTTCGATGTACCTATTTGAAAACCCTTGAGTCATTGAACTATTTGAAGTACCGGTCGGATTGATGTAACTACTGCCGCCCCCACCACCATATTCAAAACCAGGATCATCATTACCGCCGCCACCGCCACCATAATATCCACCACCACCGCCCCCAGCGGTGCAATCACCAGAACAGCCAGACGCATTTGCGCCCTTACCGCCGAGCAAAGAGCTACCTGCCGTACCGTTACCGCCGCCTGCACCTATACCTGCAGCCCCTCCCGCCGTTTGTGTGCCTCCACCGCCGGCCCCAACCCCACCACTACCGATTGTACCATTAGGTGCACCACCCTGCCCGCTCGTATTAGGTGCTCCACCACCCCCACCACCAGCAATTAATATGATTGTGGTCGATCTTTTAACTCCTGAATATCCACCGCCACCATGTCCTGATCCTGTACCATTTAGTATGTCACCGCCGCCGTTGAGTCCGCCTACGGCACCTGGGGCACCAAAAAGTCCTTGACCGCCAATTGCAATACTCAAAGTTTCTAGTGGAGTTGTGGTTATCTGAGACTGTACATATGCTCCGCCGCCACCACCAACATTATAGCTATCTCCGCCGCCCGCGCCCCAAGCCTTAACGGTTATTGTCGTGCAATCAGCTGGTACTTTAAAGTTCTTCCAGGCCGAAGGTGTATTAAAAACTTGCTGAGTCGGCGCACAGGTTCCAGTCCCATTGATAGTCCAACCGTCGCCGTTACGTGCAAGACTTACGTTGCCTTTAGGGTCTTTCACCCGAACCGTACCGTAGTAGGTATAGCCTGGCACTAAATTCATAGTGAATGAAGTGCTGAGTACATTGCCCACTTCAGTCCAGCCCATCATATCTGTCGCGCCGGCTGTGCTGCCGATGGCCACTTCGTACGTACGAACATAAATATTGTCAGTGCTCGCCGCCCAAGTAAATGTTGGAGTTGAAGTATACACCGTCGTGTTTGCGCCATCATTTAACGAGGCCGGTTGAGTGGGCACAGTTGTGTCGGTAGGCCCATCGTAGGTTGTTGAAACTACGACTAAACCAGGCTGCCCATTATCACCCCTGTAGTTTACATAGTTATTGTTGGTGCTGTTTTTTGGAGGCGGAGAGTAAACGGGTGCAGTTGCTAAATAACTATAAGACGCAGTAGGTGAAACATATCCGCTACCGCCGCCGCCGCCACTACCATCCAGTGCATCCATCCCAGCCCCGCCGCCGCCACCATAATAACCACCACCACCACCACCACCACCATATCCCGGTGACGAAAGTGCACTGTTACCACCCTTACCACCCGTGAACTGCGTACCCGCGGCGCCAGGCTTTGAAGCCGCGGTACAGCAATCCACACCTCCTGTACCACCTGCTGAACTGGTACCACCATACCCAGGAGCATAGATTGACCCAGTGCCATTACCTGCAGTGACCCCACCGCCCGCACCACCATACTCCCCCTGATTTGAGTCAGAAGCACCACCACCACCACCACCACCACCAGCAATTACTAGATGAGTGGCCCCCTGTAAAATACCGCTATATCCACCGCCGCTACCCCCGCTTGAGTAGGCAATCCCTGCACCGCCGCCTCCGGGCGCCCCGCCTGTTACACCACCGGGAGCACCTGCCTCGCCGACATAAACAGTATATGTTTGCCCCGGTGCAGTCGGCAGAATAGCTTCGGCATAACCACCAACCCCACCAATGCCAATATTACCGCTTGGATAAACACCCGCTGCAATATTAGCATACCCACCACTTGCACCCCACGCCTTGACCGTAAATTCTTCACAAGTCGATGACGCACCTACCACGTGTGAGGTGGTTGTAGTTGGGTAACTATAAACGCTTAAACTATCGTAACAATACGGGCCATTGCTTGCGAGAGCCCAGCCATCGCCATTGCGAGCCGCCCCAATGTTACCGGCCGCATCATTGGCTCTTACGCTACCGTAATAAGTCGTACCTGGAGTCAAATTCAGATCTTTAATTTGCACAGACGTAACATTGCCCACACCGCGCCAATTGACAATATTTGTACCCCCAGGCGTTGTGCCGATAGAAACTTGATACTGACTGACAGCAACGTTATCTGTACTGGCCGCCCAAGAGAAAATGGGCGTTTTTTTAACACTGGTGGAGCTGGTGCCGTCATTCATCGAAGCCGGCTGCGAAGGGGCTACTGTATCAGTCAACGGTGCCGTCGAGATAATTATAAGGCCATCACGATAATTGCAGCCCGCACAGGTTGCTGAGTCAGCATCAGAAACAACCTCAACACCACTACCATTACCTTCATACATTGTATCGTTTGCTGTGCCCGGGTAGATGTAACTACTGCCGCCGCCCGCGCCACCTTGAGAAGTAGAATTGCCACCACCACCACCACCGCCAAAATACCCGGCACCACCACCACCTGCACTATAAGCACTCGAGCCACATTCGTTAGCCCCATTACCTCCAGCCAAAGAAATCCCAGCCGCACCACTGGCGCAATCACCAATACCTCCGGCTCCCCCCGCTGTTTGCGTACCCCCAAATCCCTGTGATGTGGCTCCCCCACTCCAAGGCAACAACCCATCTGTGCCATTAGGAGCGCCACCATGGCCCGCACCAGAGCCACCACCACCCGCACCCGCAATGAGAAGTGTCGTCGCCGCGCGCTTGAGCCCCGAGTAACCACCACCACCATAACAAAAATCCGAACCAACTAAATTGTTGGCTGAGCCGCCACCATTTAATCCTCCGCAAGCAGTGCCGCTTACTGAAAGACCTCGACCGCCAACAGCGATACTCAAGACTTCAAGGGGCGTTGTCACAAATGTGCCCACTAAATAGGCACCGCCACTAGAGTACCCACCGCCACCGCCCCACGCTTCGACTTTAATAACAGTACAATCGGCAGGAACCACAAAGTTGGTCCATGCGGTTGCCGTACTAAAAACCTGGCGCGTCGTTATGCATGAACCTATACTTGAAACAGTCCACCCGTCGCCGTTGCGAGCTGTGCTTATATTACCAGCGTAATCAACGGCGCGAACAGTGCCGTAATAGGTGTAGCCAGGAATTAAAGATAGGCCATCAAGATAGGCGCTCGTCACAAGACCAACACCTGTCCATCCTAGAATATCCGTTGCGCCCGCTGTAGAACCGATAGCGATTTCATATTCATAAACGCCAACCGCATCTGTACTGGCACCCCATGTGAAAGTCGGCGTGCGGTTGTATGCGGCTGCGGTGCCATCATTTAATATTCCCGGTTGCGATGGGGCTATTGTGTCGGCTGGGCCGTTATAAACAGTTTTAATAACTACCAAACCTGAATTTTGAATCGAACCTTTCAGAGTTATGTAATCTGCGTCTGCATTGTTTGCTGCATCCGTAGTGGTTGTCGTAGTCAAAGTTGTAATCGAGGTGCCCGTAGCAGTAATGAAACCACCGCCACCGCCACCAGCGCCAGCATTACCTGAGCTTCCACCACCACCACCGCCACCATAATAGCCAGCGCCTCCGCCGCCACCACCATCAGCGCCCCCAGCACCGCCGTTTCCGCCCGTGTATAGTATTCCGGCCGTACCACTTGCATTGCCTCCACCGGCACTCTTTGTTCCGCCTGCGCCTCCGGCAGTGCTAGAACCAGCACCACCACCGCTAGCAGTCGAGCTGCCGCCTACCTCAGCTGGGTTACCACCACCGCCACCGCCTGCAGCGTTATTGGCGGCGCCACCGCCTCCACCTGCTACAACTAAATGTGCGGGGACACTGCTGATAATTGCACTATAACCACCACCACCGCGACCAGAAGTAGTTCCACCTGTACCACCAGATCCACCACCAGGCGCGCCTCCAGCTTGCCCAAGCCCAGGTGCACCTACGTAGACAGTCAAAACTTCTGCAGGCGTGACTGCAACTGTTGCGCCCGCAAAACCACCCCCCGCCCCGAACGCTGAACCGCCGGTGTTTATTTCTCCGCCAGCACCCCAAACTTTAGCGACAATACTCGAACAGCCACCAGGGACGGTGTAAGTCGCAGTGGTCGTGGCTGTCGAATATGTACTGGCTGAATTAGCGCAGTAAACTGTCCCGGGCGGTCCACCGCCTGGACTCTCGGTCGGCCCACGCTTTTTTAAATACGCTCCAAGATTATAATAAAAAGAGGCCGATGTTTTTGAAATGGAGAATACGGCGAGGCTGATCAAAAAAATGATAACAAAGAATTTTTTAATTCTGTTTGAAATCATTTTTTTCAAACGCGCCACCTCTTAGTAACTGGATCCGCGAAAAAACCGAGACATATAGATGTTGCTAAAGGCATGAACTGACCCGCCACAACTTCTTATCGTCAAATTAACGTGTGTTCATTATGGAAACTTCAGCAAAAGTCGGGGTTTTCAGGCTCTAGACGAATGAACCAGTCTTACTTTGAGTCAATTAAACTAAGACCTATGAAGAGGCCACCCCAATCGCAGTTGATTGCTCTCGCTCGAAGTATAGGCCTAACTGCCATTCGATAATGATCCATAATTCTGTCATTGATTTTTCCATTTTTTATGAAATAATGGAAAAATGTATGACAGAATTTTTAAGGCTCCCGCGCACCAAAGCTTTTTGCTTCTCGGGCCACGCGGTACGGGTAAATCCTCTTGGCTAACGAACCAATTTAAAAACGCGCCATATTTCGACCTGCTTGATGAGTCCACCCTTTTTGATTTACAGCGCAACTCTGGGTTAATCTACGAGCGCCTTCCGGAAAACTATAAAGGCCCGGTGATTATTGACGAGGTTCAAAAGTTGCCCAAGCTCCTAGACGAAGTCCATCGCTTAATTGAGAAAAAAAAAGGGCTACAATTTATTTTGTCTGGATCTTCTGCTCGAAAACTAAAGCGAGACGGTGTCAATCTGCTCGCCGGTCGTGCTGCCTATGAAAGATTTCACCCATTGACAGTTGATGAGCTCGGCTCAGATTTTAATCTCAAAAAAGCTATCACTCACGGCTTACTTCCCACTGTCTGGAATGAATCAAATCCCACCAACTATTTAAAGGCCTACGTTTTGACCTATGTCGATCAAGAGGTCAAACTCGAGGGACTCAGTCGAAACATAACGGAGTTTAATCGGTTTCTGCAGGCGGCTTCTTTTTCACAAGGGCAGCCGTTGAATGTCTCCCGCGTGGCCTCTGACTGTGGCGTCGAGCGTCGCTCCGTAAGTAATTACTTTGAGATTTTAGAAGACATCTTAATCGCGACCCGTCTACCCGTTTTCTCGAGGCGAGCGAAGCGTAAGCTCATTACTCATGATAAATTCTATTTTTTCGATTGCGGCGTGTTTCAAACCCTCAGACCTCGTGGCCCCTTAGACTCTGACAACGAAATCAATGGGGCCGCCATCGAAACGCTGCTGTTACAAAACTTAATGGCCTACAACGACCTTAAAAAATGGAATTACCAAATTTTTTATTGGCATTCACGTCAACATACCGAAGTTGATTTTATTTTATATGGCTCACGCGGATTATTCGCCATAGAAATAAAAAGCAGCTCGTATTTACGTGACCAAGATTTTGACGGCTTGCAGGAATTTAAAAGCGATTACCCCGAGGCCCAATGCCTGATGCTCTACACGGGCACAAAAGAGTATCTTCATAAAAAAATTCGCGTCGCCAGTCTCAATACTTTTTTAAAAAAAATGGGCGATGAGTTTTAGATAGAAGCGCCCTCTCTACTATCGTGGAGATTGCGCTATTAGGTGGGCTTGACATTGTACATATTATTTATTTTTTACCACTTGAAGAAGTTCAATTTCATAAATCAGCACAGAATACGCTGGTACATTGGGAATTGCGTTACTGCCATAGGCAAGTTCCGACGGAACTACTAGTTCGAACTTCGATCCTTCCGGCAAAAGCTGCATTCCTTCAGCCCAACCTGGATTAAGGCTTTGGACGACAAGCTGAGCTGGTGCGTTTTTGGCGAACGAGCTATCCACTTCATTGCCGTCCAAGAGTTTAATGCGAAAATTTATTTCTACCATATCAGCTGGTTTTGGCTTTCGCCCTTTGCCTAAGCTAATGACTCGATATTGCAATCCGGTAGGTGTGGTTTTTACTCCCTCCATTCTTGCGTTCTTTTCAAGAAAGTCCCGGCCTTTTATCTGATTCTTTTCAACCGCGCTCTTTGCCTTTACATGGCCTTTTATTTCCACCTTGCGTAAGGCGTCGATTCGCTCTTCCTCGGACAATTGCATTTTGCGGTCTGCCAGCGCGTCACCTACGCCAGCAGCAAAAGCCTTTTCATCAAAATCGATGTCTTGAGCCTTTAAGTTATTGGCCATCTGAACGCCAAGCGAATAGCTAAATTTCGACTTGTCCGTTAGTAAAACTGGCTTTTCACAACCAACGGAAAACATAGTCCCACTGAGCATAATTAAAAAACCGAGCCCTAATGATTTTTTCAACTTTCCCCTCACTTTCTATCCAGCTGTCCGGCTTCTCGTTGGAACCATTCATTAAATTCGATCGCTTCAACCGGAAAGAAAATCGCTTCCATTAAAAACAGGGATTTCTCCTCGCGTTTGGTGGTACCAACAAACCGCGCGATTGCGACAGAATGCTCAAGAGGAACAGGTGCAGAAAAAATAGTCCCAGCAGGCAGGTAGTCAAACTGCTCCGCATAGAGGCGGAATATAAGGTCCCTGAGGCGGAAGTGATCCGGCCCTGTCAGCATAATTTCGCCCATGAAAGGATTTGGCTCGTCCAACATTTTTTTAGGACTCGGCGCCTCTTGGAAATCCCAAACACCGCGCCTAATTTTTTCAATTGTAAAAAGCTTGTGAAATGCGGGCGCCTCGCGGCCTAAGGTCACGGCAAGCGAAACCTTGTTCGAAGGCTGCCGCCTGAGAAATTCGTAAGCCATATTCGTCGTGGCTGTTTTCTGATTTTCCAAAATCCCCGCATGCAGTAGGGGAAGGGTTTTTTCGGCATAAAGGGGCAGCAAAAAAACTTTTCTGTACGCGTCTTCGTCGGCACCGAAAAGATCCCGGATTTTTTTCAGTATCGGCCTGCCCATCAAAGCCGGATCGATTTGCATTTCGGCATCCAGAAGGTGCCGCTCAGTGATTTTCTCGCCGTACTTAGTCAGAAGACGGGCATAGGTGAAGGCTCTCTTTAAGACCTCAAGGCCACGCTCGCTGTCATCCTGCGGGTAAATGATCCATTCAATTTTATCGCGGTAATTTTTATCTTTCACACGAATGTTGTATTCTCCGATAGAAACCAAAACTCGCTCTTCCCGAGAATATAAATAAGCCTTCCACACTAAGAGTGGCGTTAGTAAAATTGCAGTCGCAAAAAAAATGTGCCTTTTCATCATCACTGAGACTTTCTCTAAGGCGTCCTTATTATTAGTTTGCCATGGTTACCCGCACAACCCGCACAGATCTTGAAGTCACCATCAACGACGTTTTCCACCCCGGTATTATTTATGCCTTGAACCATTTGGGTCAATGTTGCACCGGGATCCAAATAGGAGCTGCCGCCACCTCCCGCACCAGCATAGTTAAGGTCTCCACCTGCACCTCCGCCACCGAAGTAACCACCGCCACCGCCTGCCCCTGCCCACGAGCCACCGCAAAGTTTGCCGCCATCTCCGCCCATGAGCGAAGTGCCGCCCGTTCCAGCACTTCCGCCACATGTCGCGGCTGTTCCTGCGCCGCCTGCGGCTTGGGTGCCACCACCGCCTCCGATTGTGTTTGCAGATTCGCCGGCCGTTCCATTAGGGGCGCCGCCGTTCCCACCTAAAGCAACTCCTCCAGACAGATGGGCACCACCACCTCCTCCTCCGGCCACAAGTAAGCTGGTCGTACCTCTTCTAGCTCCACTAAATCCGCCGCCGCCGCGGCAATACCCTGACGTGGACGTACTGCCCCCGCCACCATTGATTGCATCGCAGACTGCGAAGGCGATGTTGTAATTTGATCCTCGGCCGCCGACAGAAACAGTTAAAATTTCCAGCGGCGTAACGGGGAGGCGGCCCTTTACATACGCGCCGCCGCCGCCTGTTGCCGTCGTATAGACCCAGTACCCCAATGTGGAGTCATAATAATAATTGCCATAGCTAGCGCCCCCACCGCCCCATGCCTCGACGGTGACCGTGGTACAATCCGCAGGCACTTTGAAGGTCGTCCACGTCATCGGTGAATTAAAGACTTGGGTCGTAGCAATGCAGGTTCCGGTTCCAGTAATTGTCCACCCGTCACCATTGCGAGGCGCACTCACATTACCTGCCGGATCCCGAGCTCGAACTGAGCCATAATAAGTGTAGCCAGGGACCAAAGAAAGGCCCGTGATCGACGTCGAAGTCACATTGCCAACAGCGGTCCAACTTAAAATTTCGGTGCCCCCAAGGCTCGTTCCAATCGCGACATCGTAGGACTGGATATAAATATTGTCGGTGCTCCCTAACCAAGTGAATGTGGGGGACGCAATGTAAACCGTAGTAGTAGTACCATCGTCCATTGCGCCAGGCTGAGTTGGAGCCGTGGTTTCAATTGGACCGTCATATCCTGTCGTTAACACTGCTAATCCTGGTGCCCCACCGACCGCAGCTCCCGGAATGTAATTTGATGAATAATAATAATAACTAAACAAGCCATCTATGCCGGCTCCGATAAAGCCAGAACCGCCGCCGCCGCCATATGAGCGGCCGTACTCATTATCTCCACCGGCGCCGCCACCGCCGAAGTAGCCACTGCCACCGCCACCGCCGCCACTTGCGATAGTGGAGGTACCCGCATTGCCACCGGCGCCACCGGTATAGCTGCCTCCGGCAGAACCATCTCGTGCTTGACCTGTGCAACAGCCATTGCCCCCATAGCCTCCTGCCGTTTGACTCCCTCCACCGCCGCCATACCCAGAACCGTACAAACCGCCACCGTTGCCGGCACCATAATAATAGTATCCGGTCGAGTTGTGCCTCGCACCCGCACCGCCACCGGCGCCACCAATGAGCAATCTCGTGGTACCAAGCAATAAGGCACTGTAGCCGCCGCCCCCGGCACCGTGTTTAGCTGAAGCATCATAACCAGTGCCACCAGCACCGCCGCCTGGGGCGCCCCCGGCGCCCGCCGCGCCGATCCCGGGGTAACCGCCGGTGTCGCCGACGTAAACAGTTAGAGTTTGAGCCGGCGTCAGCTGCAAAAGTCCGGTGGCCAACCCACCAGTACCGCCGCCAGTCGTAGGGGAATTCCCTCCACCAGCGCCCCAAACTTCGCCAAAAACTTCGACGCAGGTTGCGCTACCCTCATACTGAAATGTACCCGATGTAGTTGGCGTACTGTACGCCTTGGATGCTTTGTAGCAGTAGGGGCCATTAGGCGTTAAGGTGAACCCGTCACCCAATCGCGCCGCACTAACACGGCCCAGGAGGTCGTTAGCTCTGACCGATCCGTAATAAGTGGCTCCCGGAGTAAGAGCAAGACCAGTAAGGCGCGCGGTTGTTACGTTCCCAACGCCAGTCCACGGAACCACATCGGTGGCACCAAGGGTCGAGCCTAAAGCAATTTGATAAGAAGAGACACCCACGTCATCCGTGCTGGCGGTCCAAATGAAATAGGGCGTACGATTGACTGCCGTCACCGTCCCACTTCCGTCATCGATGGAACCCGGTTGGGTTGGGGGAGTAGCATCGGTGCTCGCAATAGTGGAAATCACTATCTCTCCGTTACTATTTCCGCAACCCGCGCAAGTTGTAGCGTCGTTGTCACTAACGACTTCGCCCCCGGAAGATGTTCCGGTTTTCGTTACTGTATTTGCCCCATTATCAATACGACTACTGCCGCCGCCCCCGCCACCGTTGTAACCGTCCGCGCTGGTGCCCCCGCCGCCGCCGCCATAGTAGCCGGCGCCGCCCGCATTTCCCGGGCGGTACGAGTTGCAGTTCTTGCCGCCATTTCCACCCAGGAAAGCCGCGCCGTTGGTCCCATTTGCGGCTCCGCAACTGGGGCCGTTTCCGGCCGAAGCAATCCCACCCGCTGACTGCGTTCCACCGGTCGCACCCAAAGTGTAACTGTAAGCTGAATAGTAAAGAGGGTTATAACTTGTTCCGTCGCCACCCTTTATCGTACCGCCTACACTTCCGCCACCGACTCCACCGGCACCGGCGATAGCTAAATAAGTGAGTCCCCGCTTAACTCCAGAGTAGCCGCCACCACCATAACAATAATTGTTGTTTGTAAGGGCCTCTACGGTGCCGCCACCGTTTAGGCCTCCACAAGAGGTGCCGTCATAAGTAAATTTACCGCCACCACCAATGGCGATTTGTAAGATCTCGAGCTGAGTGACGGGAATCGTCGCTGTGACGTAGGCTCCGCCTGAGTTACTATATCCCCCTGCACCCCAAACCTCCATCTTCATGAAGCTACAGTCGGCGGGTACTAAAAAGTTCTTCCAGGCTGTTGGCGTTTTGAACATCTGCCGCGTATTAATGCACGCACCGGTTCCGTTAATTATCCAACCATCGCCGAGCTTTGCAGGACCGACGTTGCCGGAATAGTCGATGGCACGAACTTGACCGTAATAGGTGTATCCTGGAATTAGCGAAAGGCCAGTTACAGTGGTGGAGTTGGTGTAGCTCACATTGGTCCAGGGAACGACATCCGTATCTCCCGCTGTAGACCCAACGGCAATTTCATATCGGTAGACACCGACGTTGTCCGTGGCATGCGTCCAAGTGAAGGTTGGTGTCGATGTATAAACAATTGTTGTTGTTCCGTCATCCATCGTTGCCGGCGCGGCAGGCAAAACTAAGTCAGCGGGTCCGTTGTAATTGGTGATGATCGCAATCAGACCATTGTAATTTGAATACCCACTATTGTAACCTGGGGCTGTCCGGTCCGAATCGGCCGAATTTGCCGGCACCCCATTTGACGAGGCGGGTGAAGACAGCGTGACCGTTGTAGCACGGACTCCATCGGCGTAACCGCTTCCGCCACCGCCACCACCGCCACTACTTCCGCCCGAAGCACCACCACCGCCGCCGCCGCCATAATACCCGCCACCACCACCACCACCACCATAGGCACTTCCACCTGAACCGTTGCCGCCCACACCCCCGGTAAACTGGACACCCCCCACACCAGGGGTAGGCGAACCGCCGCCGACTGAAGCGCCTCCGGCTCCACCGGCGGCTGATGTCGCCCCGGTTCCCCCGCTAGCGCATCCTGTGCAGGCTACTCCACTCAACGCCGGATTACCCCCGCCTCCACCGCCATAACCAAAAGCGGAACCATAGGTGCCCCCGCCTCCACCTCCCGCTATGAGAAGCGGTGTTGCACCACTTAAAACCCCTGAATAGCCACCACCGCCGCAGCCATAAAAGCCGCTGCCGGAATTTCCGCCCCCGGGTGCACCACCAAGATACGTCGAGTTAGAGTTGTATCCTCCTTGGCCAGTTTTCCCGATGTAAAGATTCAAAATTTCATCCGGAGAAACTGAGATATGTGCTACCGCGAACCCTCCGCCGCCACCAACCTGATAGTAGCCGCCATAACCGGCGCCGCCCGCACCCCAAATTTTCGCTGTAATAGTCGTGCAGCCACCAGGAACGGTATACGTTCCAGTTGTTGTGGCGAGAGGGAAATACTGTTTCGCATTGACGCAATATAGACTTCCCGGCCCGCCCGGAAAATTAACCGTCCAACCATCACCGTTTCGAGCCGTGCTGGAATTGCCGGCCGCATCTTTGGCGCGGATAGTTCCGTAATAAGTATTTCCCAATGTCAAAGTTAGCCCAGTAACTGAAGCCATCGTGACATTGCCTACGTCCGTCCAGTTTTTTACATTAGTGGCACCTGCCGTGGAGCCAACAGCCAACTCATAAGAAGTGACGCCGATGTCGTCCGTGCTTTCTGTCCAAGCGAAAACCGGAGACTGGATAGTTGAAGTAGAGCCGGTTCCATCATCAAAAGTGGAAGGCTGAGTGGGTGGGGTAATATCCGGTACCACGCTTGATGTTGTGATAATTATTTTCCCGTGATTCCCGGCGGCGCTAGAATTCGAGCAGCCAACGCAGGTCGTAGCGTCACCATCACTCACGGCTTCCGTCGTTTGGGAATTGATTCCTTGAACCATTGACACTTGAAAAGCCGTGCCAACGACGTAGCTACTCCCGCCACCACCACCACCGGGCCAACTCGCATGTCCACCGGCACCGCCACCACCGAAATAACCGCCGCCGCCGCCGCTTCCAGTGGGAGTGACGCAAGCTTTGCCGCCCACACCACCCACGAGCGAGGCGCCATTGCCGCCCGCGCTGCCGCCACAGCCGCCAGCAGAGCCAGCACCACCGGCAGCCTGAGTTCCACCCGCACCACCAAGAGATCCGGATCCGCTATTGCCCGAACTTCCCGTGGTACCGTTTGGTGCACCACCGTTTCCACCGGTTCCTGTCCAAGCTGCACCGCCGCCACCAGCTGCGATCAAGAGTGTTGTGGTAGCTCTCCTAACTCCAGTTAGTCCGCCGCCACCACGGCAATTTCCTGCAGTGCCAGTGACTCCACCGCCACCAACCACCACTGTGCAGCCGGCCAACACGGCACCTTCAAATCCTCCCGAGCCAACGGCGATCGTCAATATTTCAAGTGACGTTGTCGGCAGAAGTGCTGTGGCATAAGCGCCGCCCCCGCCGATGTCTGTTCCAGTATTTCCGGCTCCACCGCCACCCCAAGCTTGAACTGTTATGTAAGCACAATCGGCCGGGACTTTAAAATTAGACCAAGTTGCTGGCGTATCGAAAGTCTGAGTTGTCGTTGGACATGTGCCGGTTCCTGAAATCGTCCAACCGTCGCCGTTCGTCTGGGCGCTGATGTTGCCGGCGTAGTCCACTGCGCGGACCGCACCATAATAAGTGTATCCAGGAATTAAGGTTAAGTTCGTTATACCACCTGAATTTGCGTATCCCATATCAGTCCACGAAGCGATATTCGTGGCACCAACGGTCGATCCCACCGCGACTTGATAGCGCCAAACTCCCACGGCATCCGTTGAGTTGCCCCATGTGAACGTGGGAGTCGCAGTATAAACAATAGTAGTAGTTCCATCATCAAAGGTTGGGGGAGCCGTGGGAGCCGTCGAATCAACTGGACCGTTGTATGCAGTTAGAATCACAACACGTCCGGGGTTAGAAACACCGGCCGCTGATATTCCTGCCGGTGAAGCGTAACTTCCGTCAGCGTTGTTGGCCGCAAGGTTGCTGGTAGAGGACGTTAGAATCGCGCCTGACGTACCTGTGGGTGCTACATAGCCACTCCCCCCGCCGCCACCGCCGCCGTTTGCGGAGCTTCCGCCGCCACCACCACCGCCGTAGTAACCGCCGCCGCCGCCGCCGCCGGCTCCCTTTGCTGCTACACCGCCTGCACCGCCCGTACTCAAAGTTCCTGCCAAACCGAGACCATTGCCGGCTCCAGTGCCCTTTGAGCCAGCTGTGCCGCCCGCAGCACTTGTTGCCCCGCCGCCGCCGCCGCCGGTTCCGCTAGAGCCTGCGGACGCAGGATTTCCTCCGCCACCGCCGCCAGCGATCGCTACAACAGCGGTGTCTCCAGCGCCCGCGCCGCCACCAGCTCCGCCAATAACCAATGCAGTTGTAGCGCGCAGAACGCCGCTGTATCCGCCGCCGCCACCTGGTTGATAAGGGCCAGAGCCAAGACCGCCATTACCGCCACCCGGAGCGCCGCCCAAAGTAACCGTTCCCGGTGTGCCGACATAGATATTAAGTATTTCATTACCTGTAACGTTAACGATCGCGCTTCCATACCCGCCGCCGCCGCCATTCACCCAAACCGCACTTCCCATGGCGACGGATCCCGCCGCACCCCAAGCCTTGACTGTGACTGTCGTACAGCCCCCAGGGACATCGTAAGTTCCTGAAGTCGTGGCTGATGAAAAAACAGTGGAGGAAATTGCACAATAGAGTTCGCCAGGCGTGCCGCCACCAAGCCGGTTCTTTAAGAAGGCGCCGAGATTGTAATAGAAGGAGCCGAAAGATTCAGACGCTGGCAATAACCCCACGGTGGCCAAAGCCAAAATTAGAAAAGTTTTGTTTGGTTTGAATCGACTTGAAATCTTCAAACGCGCCACCTTTAATAGCCTGAACTCCAGTTGATGTAACAATATGTCGCGGCGGCCACGGTGATTTTTAAAATTGTGTATATAGAATGTGTGGCTGTGGTGGTCGGGGCGTTTGCAGGCTGGAATCTGCTGTTCGTGCAATTTGTGAATGTGTACGTGCGAACTGTTGTATCAGTGATGACCAATGTATAAGCTCCACCATCGACCATATTGCTAAGTGTGATGGCTGTACCACCCACGCTCTGCAATACTTGTAAGTTACCATTATTGAAATCTACCGCCGCACCAGTTGCAACTGTAAATTGTTGAGCTGTTGCTTGGCCCGCGACCCGAACGCTGGTCGCATTTACTTGACCCGCTACATCAAGTTTCACGGCAGGAGTTGTTGTGCCGATACCAACGTTACCGGCGTTCACAATAAGTCCGTAATTATTCGTCGCACCCGAGGCCGAAAAATATCCGCCAACGTTGGTGGACGTGACTCCCGTTGCGGTGACATCGGATTGCATTCCGTGACGCGTAATCGAAGCCGTTGCGTTGGCTCCTGAAACCGCTATATTTAGTCCGCTGTTCCCAGCTGCGGCCGTCGTTGAATTTGACGTCAATGACATGATGTCGCCGGAAGTAAGTGAGTTAGCCACGATAGTGTTCGCAGTGGTTATCGTTCCAGTAAATGTTTGGGTGCTAGTTCCCGCGCCTGAAGCCATAGAGAAGTTTTTGCCCGTGGCGATCGCGACGTCACCATTAAGTGAAACCACGCCGGTTCCGGACTTAAGTGTCCCGGTGCTTGTGCTCATATCGAGTCCACCAGAAGACGTCGCAGGCCAAGTGATATTGGCGGTTGTCGTCATCGTGCCACCGGCGAGCGGCAAATAATTGCTTAAGTTTGTTGTTGTGGCGATTGTTCGTCGAGTTGGAACGTTGTCGGTGAAGTAAAGATTAGCGCCATCGAATTCAATCGCGCCCACCGCGGGGACTGTTAAGTTCGCGCCGGCCTGAAGATAAAACGGTGCTTGGCCAGCTGCTGCCGCACCGGCCTTGAATGATGCAGGGCCGGCGATTGAAACCGCGCCGGTTCCCGTTCTGAACACGCCTGAACTCGCGCTCATATCAAATCCACCGCTTGAAGCCGCAGCCCAATTGATACTCTTTGTGGTCGCCATCGTGACATTTCCGTTGATAGCGACAGCTCCCGTACCAGTACTAAATGTGCCTGTGCCAGCTGCCATCGTCAGATTTTTATTTGCACCAACCGTGACGCTTGTGCCGTCATCAGAGATTGTGGAATCCACGATTGCACCAGTTGTGTTATTCCATTTTGTGATTTGGTTTAAAGTGCCCGTGCCGGTAACCGTGCCGGCTCCCGGAGCCGTCCAACTTGTAACGCCAGCGCCGTTAGTTGTAAGGACGTGACCATTTGTCCCGGCCGTTGTCGGTAGTGTCAAAATCCAAGACCCGGCCGCAGCCGATGGTTGGATTTGAGTGTATCCAGATGTGTTGCCCTGAAGTCTCATTGTACCGAGGGTGACTCCAGCCGTTCCGATATCGAGCATAGCACCTGGAGCGGAATTGTTAATTCCGACCGAACCATTCTCATCGATGCGCATTCTCTCAAGTGGAGCAGCGTTATTGGCTGTGGAGAAGACGAGTTCTCCCTTGTAAGCAGTAGCCGTAATGTCACTGATTACGCCACTCACGCCGGCAACGTTGGTAAGTCCGTTCGTCGTGCGGTTGGCAGAGAATAAAATTCCAGCGCCCGAATTATTGGCGGCGATCACTGTGTTTTGTAAACGTAACGTGTCTTTTGTTCCTGTGCCTGTTGCTGCTACGTCAATAGAATAACCGGTCCCCGCATTTGAGATCGAGACTGGCACGACTGCATTTAAGGCGCCGGTCGAGTTGATTTTCAAAACAGCGCCATTTGAAGTCGCGCTATTAAACGTGTTACTGAGATTTAAAACCGAGCCACTTGTCGCTGAAGACGATGCCATCGACATCGCGTTACCAGTAGTTAATGTATTCCAATTCCAAACTTGCGCGTTCGCACCGCTGTCGATGGTGCTCGCACCAGTCGCAGCACCGATTCCGTTAAGGATTGACGCTCCCGTTGCTCCAGTTGCACCAGTCGCTCCGGTTGCACCGGCAGTTCCTGTTCCAGTCGCACCAGTTGCACCTGTGGCTCCCGTTGCTCCAGCGGTTCCAGTTCCAGTAGCACCAGTTGCACCTGTAGCACCCGTTGCTCCAGCGGTTCCAGTTCCAGTCGCACCGGTTGCACCAGTAGCTCCCGTTGCTCCAGTTGCTCCAGCGGTTCCAGTTCCTGTTGCACCGGTTGCACCCGTGGCTCCAGTTGCTCCAGCGGTTCCTGTTCCCGTCGCACCAGTTGCGCCTGTGGCTCCAGTTGCGCCAGCAGTTCCTGTTCCTGTCGCACCAGTTGCACCAGTCGCTCCCGTTGCTCCAGCAGTTCCAGTTCCCGTCGCACCGGTTGCGCCAGTAGCACCCGTTGCGCCAGCAGTTCCAGTTCCCGTTGCTCCAGTTGCACCAGTAGCTCCAGTTGCGCCAGCGGTTCCAGTTCCGGTAGCACCAGTTGCGCCTGTGGCTCCCGTTGCTCCAGCGGTTCCAGTTCCTGTCGCTCCGGTTGCACCTGTAGCTCCAGCAGTTCCAGTTCCGGTAGCTCCAGTTGCACCAGTGGCTCCAGTTGCGCCAGCAGTTCCTGTTCCAGTTGCACCAGTCGCTCCCGTGGCGCCAGCAGTTCCAGTTCCCGTCGCACCAGTCGCTCCCGTTGCTCCCGCAGTTCCTGTTCCTGTCGCACCAGTTGCACCAGTCGCTCCCGTTGCACCAGTGACTCCCGCTT
The DNA here is from genome assembly GCA_043720065.1 of Pseudobdellovibrionaceae bacterium. GTDB lineage: Bacteria > Bdellovibrionota > Bdellovibrionia > Bdellovibrionales > UBA1609 > JAIBAM01. The sequence continues at coordinate 18,322 of JAYSTF010000005.1, forward strand.
GCCAAGTCGCAAGGCCGGCGCCATCGGAAGTCAGTACATAGCCAGCCGCTGCTCCACCCGTGATTTTGATGGCCGGTACGGTCAAAGTGCCAGTCATTATATCGCCGGATTTTGAAACGTAGGCGCCGCCGGCTGAACTTAAAGCTGCGTCTACATAAGATTTGTTTGCGGCGTCTTGGGCTTGAGTTGGGTTACCGACGTTTGAAATTGTGAACGCACCCATGTTGAGATTGCCCGACATTGTGCCGCCGGCGAGAGGGAGCTTCGAGGCATCGTTGACTGGGCCCCAAGTGGGCACTCCGGCGCCATTACTTGTAAGGACTTGGCCGGCTGTTCCTGCACTTGTGATGGCAAGACCAGTTGCGGTGGAGTAAACGGCTCCGCCAGCAGTGAACGAACCAAAGCTCGCAACCGATTCAGCAGCTGTTCCATTCCAATATCTAAGTTGATTTAGATCTGTGTTGGTCCATACGGTTCCGCGGCAAACAGCACCGCAACCGGTAAGATATCCTGTGACCAAAGTGCCTTCGTTGACCGTCGTGTAGCGGCCCATGGAAATAAAGCCAGCGGAGGTTAAATTTCCAGCGAATGTAGCGTTTTGATTTTGATCCAAGCTCATCGCCAACGAACTTCCGGTGTAAAATTTCAACTCATTTGTCGTTGCGGAACTTGCGATGCGAGCGCGTTCCGTCGCGCCAGAATAAAACTGAATTTGCGAGTTACCGGATGTGGCATCTAACCGAATCGCAGGATTTGCCTTTTCAATTTCAATGTCTGTTGCTGGCGTCGACGTGCCAATACCAATTGAGCCGGACGTGTAGACCCCGCCTGAGCCTAAGTTCTGGCCCGCGGTCGATCCAACCTTGAGATAAAGAGAATCATGGTGATGCAAAGCCGACGCATCACCGCCACTAGTCAGCGTGGCCAAATTCGCTTGGGTTACGGTAGCTGTAACTTGAATGAAACCTGAAGGGGAAATTCCTTGTAATGTTTGGGCGACTGTCGCGAATGGCACAGTTTGGATAGCCTGAGCGGGCGAAAGAATAGTTGGTGATCCCCCATCGATCACGGTCACACGAAGCAGGCGGTGATCCCCAGCCGAAGGCGTATATCCCCCAGGACAAGTGTTGGTCGTTGCTGCGTCATCCGCGCGAATCGGCGTGCCGCGATTAGCAAAAACCGTTGGCATCGCAAGAGCGGGATCAAATCCACTGCGCTTTATGTTACCTAATGCCGAACCGACTTGAACCGCAAACACACCGTTGCTCGCATTGAGGTCTATTGCGGTCTGCGTCTCTTCGTAAAGAACGCAAGTGCCGCTGGCAGATAAAATCTCAAATTTCAAATCGACGGTTGAAGTTAAAGGCGCGGTACCTGAAGCATTGTAGAGGCGGCCTTGATAGGTGAAGCTCACAGGAAGATCGTCAGCGTGAACGGAGTGTTCACACAAAGATAAGATCGTGAGAATTATCCAGAAACGTACAGGCCATCTCATACGTTATTATCGGGAAACCAAGCCTCGACCTTCAGCCCGAAACGTTTCGAATCGGGATTATTTAGAAATAATTTGTTAAGAGTCGTCGCGATTACCGTGAAGGCTTTGGCGGTGGTGGGAGCTGAAAGATACGTATCATTTAGTTACAACTTTAGTTTACCGAGGAAATCTCGGCGATGAGTGAGGCCGAAAGATCCGCTATCCTCTTTACCCGGTGAAACTGTCGAAAACACGATCGCTTCCTCTGGCCCGAGGATATTGTTGCGCTCTTTTTCATAAAGACCAAGCGTAGGCCGGTTATTGCCCCCGAAGTAATAGGGTCGGTCGGCCAAGTCTTTAACCAGCTCCCCATTCACTCTCAAATTCCAAGCTCCGTGAACCATATCCTCGACAAGTTCGAATCTGTCCCCACCCGTTGCGCGCACCACTTTTACCACTGGATCCATCCCTTGAGAAAATCGGTAGAGCACCAGATCGCCTCTCTTCGGCGGGTGACAATCGTAGTAGCCCATCTCAACCTCGTAGGATTTTCCGGACTCAAGTAGGCCAGCCATGTGCTGCGCGTCCTTAATTTGAATAGTTTGAGTATTTCCACCACACGCGGACTTATTAGGCAGCGGCTTCTTTGTAAAATAAAATGAAATAAAAATTCCGAGGATCCCAAATGTCAGAAGCACTACAAGTTTTTTCATAGCTGCATGGACCTACTGCTTGAACAGAATACCTTGAATCCCTGTGCGAGCGCGCACCGGCCCAGGAAAAGTTGCATCCTCCAAGCTTAGCGGACTAAACGGAATTCCGATAGAAGAATGGCTCGAAATTCCCGCGCCTCCCGTAATCCCACCACCACTGGTGATGGCAAGCGCGGAAGACACACCGATGGCAGGATTAAAAGTGATATTGATTGAAGGAATTTGCATGGGGTTTGTGAGCGTCAAAGTCTTCACTTCCGCTACAGTCGATCGTAAATAGCAAGTTGAAACCCCAAGAGCACTCGATATTGAACAAGTCGACTGTGAATTTCCAGCGCCCGTCACTGTAAAAGTCGGGAGAAAACCCGCCGCCAGCATCCCTTGGTTTTTCACGACAATCGTAATGGTAACGGGAGCTACGCCATCAGCCACGCCGGGACTGGTGGAAAAAACCTTCGTTAAACTGTAATCATCTTTAACTTTGATGTCGGTAATATCCACCTTCATACTGCATGCTAAAAGCAGCGGCAGGCAGAGTCCTATGAATAGATGTCTAACCTTGGGCTTCGCCATTAATTAACTTATCGGCGATACCTGGACGAAGGTTGAGTTTCCCTTAACAAACCGTTTCCCTATGAGACAGTAGCGGGCTTAACATATTCATATGAATAATTATTTAATCGCGAGCGTAGCTTTGGCATTTCTTTTAACCGGGTGTGATGTTTTTAAGCAAAAGACAGCTGCGCCCGAAACACCTCCAGCGACAGATCCAGTCGCCCAGGAAGCGGCCGCTCCCGTGGGAGAGGCCCCAAAGCCAGCGGAAACCACGTGTAAGGATGGCCAAAAACCTCAGGTTCTAACCGGCGCCTGCACTGGCACGTGGACGTACGTGAAGACAGACAATGGAGCGACCTGCAATTTCAACTGGGGTCCAATGGTAAAGTGCCCCGATGGTCAGGTGTCGTTAGGTCATGAGGCCGAATGTTATGGGACCACGGGGAAACCTGTGCAGGCAGCTGATAAAATCAGCACGGACATGGATTGCGCGACGAAATTCGGCAAGCGACCGGTAGAAATCACCTACACCATGCAGTGCTGCCCTAAATAATCCCCATGGTTGCGCTTGATAATGTTCTTTCATCGGATCAGATTCAAAAGATCAACGCGTTCGCGGACAGCAATTACCCTTACGAAAAATTCATGTTCGTGTTTCCTAATTTAAATCCAGAGTTCAAAAAATTCTTTCTTGCGAATATCTCCGACGAAATCCGCCGCTACGTAAATGAAGATAGCTACATTGTCCTAAGAATGGTGAATGCCGAAAGTCATGGGCAAGAACACCAGTTTCATTTCGACACCTATGAGGAAACCATACTCATTCCTCTCGTCGGAAGTGACGCGGCTGAAAACGGCGATTTGCTAATTAATTCTAATACGCGAAAGAGCCCGCGAGGCCCGATCTCCCACGTGATCGGAAAATTACTATTTCAAAACCCAATCGCCGCGTATTTCCTGAAGCGAAATATGACAAAACGCTTTAAGCGCATCAGTGTAAAGCCTGGCGGGTTGTTTCAATTTAACGGCGCTGTTTGCCTGCACGGCAATATGCCCCTAAAAAGCGGCCAGCGCCGCACAGTCTTGATCCACAACAAGAAGCTTTTTAAGCACTCCAAGCTCACCCACGCTGTCGAGAGCTTCAGCCAATACCGCGTCGCTAAATAATTTTTTCGCCCGACTACAAAATTTATTCTTCAAGGGAGATTTTCTATTTCACAAAACTTCGTAAATGGAAGAACTCGAGCGTTGCCATCCACGTAATCTTTTTTTCCAAGATGGACTTGATAAAACTGCGGTATATCGGTGCGCTCGCGAAAATACTTGATGTGCGGTGACAACTGCGATTCACCGGTTTTGCATTCAACAGCAAACAACGGCTTTTTATCTTTTAAAACAACGAAATCAATTTCACGTAGGTCGGTGTCTCGGATGAATCGAAGTTCCATTTTATGACCCTGTGTATCTTCTAAAAAGTGACAGTACTTTAGTAAATGTCCGGCTACCATGTTTTCAAAACGGGCCCCAGCACTTTCAACTTCAGCCCAATCCCAAAGATAAAGCTTATTTGATTTTTTTACCGCTCGGATACGCGGACTTCCATAAGGAAGAATCCGATAGCAGTAATAAATCATTTCCAATACCTGTATCCAACGCGAAACTGTATTCGGAGAAACCTGCAAATCCTCCTGCAAACTTTTAATAGATAAAACAGAACCAACGCGACTGGGTAACGCGTCAACCAGAAGTTCAATCAATGAGAGTTCTTTAACAGTGTCAAGGTCACGCAGGTCTTGATAGACCACGCGACTGACACGTTCCTTTTTCCAACGGCGATATTTCGTTTCACTTTTTGCAAGAAACGGTTCTGGAAATCCGCCGTACTTCATCAGCGCTTCAACTGTGCTGATTTTAAAGTTGGAATCAACTTCAGCTAAAGTGAAAGGGTGCAGGCGATAATAATGATAGCGACCCACTAGTGAATCTCCACCTTTGCGAAAATGATCCAGTCGGGCAGACCCAGTCACAAGAATCTGTAATTTATTATTATACTTATCAAAAAGACCTTTAACCAGAGTTCGCCAGCGCGCATACTTGTGAATCTCGTCTAATAAAACGATTTTTAGGTTTGGATCGATCTGATGTTTTTTAATAATGTCTCGGTCGTTTAGGTCATCCCAGTTGAAATACTGCTTGTCGTTTTGCAAAAAACTTCTGGCTAACGTGGTTTTACCCACCTGCCTAGGGCCTCCGATAAACACCATTTTATCAGCTAAGTCAGCTTTTATAGCCAAAGCAAGCGTCCGCTTTATATTCATATGACTGAATTTTACTCATTAGTATAATTCAGTCAACTGAATTATACTAATAACCGGTGCCCCTGGGGCGGGTCACCCGCGACGTCGCGGGTACGCTTAGAAAACAACCTTTATCGTGCCATCGAAGTTGCTGTAGTCACCAAGCGTACATAAAAGTGTGCGGGAGGGGCTTCTGCGTCTGCAGGTAATCTCCATAGTCAGATTGAGCTCCCTGTTTATCGCTGTAAGCGCAGAATCACAAATATGTTCTGTTCTGCCCGTCCGGTGATCGTAATCCCTGAAGCATGATATGGACTCTGTCTCGTTCAATTTGAAGATCAAGCCTTTTGAAGCAACGTAATTCTGAGTCAGTGAAGGACCTGAAATCAACAAAGAGCCATTCGTGGAATAGTCTCGATATCCGACTTGATCTGCAGAGGAGGGAGGATGAATGACAATATCTTTTAGCAGCTCTACATCTGCTCGCGATTGTAAGGATGCAAAAAAAATTATAACCAAAAACAAGTTTTTCATAAATACCTCCTCGGTAAATTGGCCTCTGGAAGCTAACCTAGATTCGAGGTGGATTCATCTACTTTAGTTCGCCTCTCACTTCGCCTCCGGCCGTGAACCGTCACTTCAAGTAACAATTAAAGGTTTATAGACTCGCAGCTGGTGCGCCTAGCCCCGTTAAAATCGTTATTAGCCTGGCACATTCCCTGTATTGCTCTTGGCTCTGGGACTTAAAGCAATGAATAAAACTGTTTATAGCCTACTACTATCCGCGGCTCTATCCGCTGCCTCGTGTTCATTTACGGCACTTGCCTCTGCCGTTGAAGATCCTTTGACCCAAGTCAGCACTGGCAAGCATAGCTTCAGAGACTTAGGCGATAACTACTCGGTAGAAGTGCCCCTAGAACATATTAAAGGCGCGCGCCTAGTCTTGTTGGATGAGGAATTGGCTGCTTTCATTGGTTTTAACGCTGACAACCGGAAAGAATTGGAGCAACGAATTCATAAGACGTTTGCTTTGCGAACGTCAACCAATGCACGAGCGCGACAAGTTGGATTCGCGACTCGATATAGGGATGGGGCAATTCCTAACGCGCCACTTTCCATGCCGTACCCTGACGGCGACGGTCGCGTCGTTTGGCTTGGATCGTTCACACATAAATTTGAAAATGGTCACGAAGCTGAACTCGACGTCACCTTAAAGGGTGCTGGCCGAACTCCTTTGGCTAGGCCTGTCCCTTTCGATCCCAAATACCAAATGCTCGTCGACTGGCGACAGTACGGCGACGGTTTGCAAACGATGTCGGAGGCCGTGCGGAGCTTTATAGCGACACAAGCCCTTAGCGCCAACAACTGTTCAACGCTCGCTGATCTTGCCGTGTTCGAATTACCGAGCTTGAAACTAGATCCATTGACTAAACGATGGGAGCGCGCCGCACTTACGGTGAGAATTGGGATTCAATTCCGGCCGGCTCACTTGGCATGCTTTGCCCGCCGGCCAATTGAAATTCGACCACTCGTAGATTACCTAATTCGTAAAAATCTAAATATTTCTGATACTACAAAGATAACTGCAGATCATCTTGAAACCTACCTATCCGAATTCGCCCGGAGCCTTGGGACTCACGCCGCCGATTTAGACGATCTACATTTCATTCATGGGTCGTTGACCAAAAGTAACCTTACTCTCACCGGTCACATTATGGACTATGGCACGCTGCTAACTCCAGATGTGGCGCATGCTGAATACAAAGATAGTCGCGGGCAACAAAATTTTGGCGTTCAAGTTTATCAGTTGCGTTTAAATCTTTTATACTTATTAAGATCACTGGAAGTGAGCGGGTACGGGTGGGTGAAATCCCTAGAAGCCGATCTCGTCAATAAATTTGACCGCTCGTATTTGGCGGAAACTTTAATGAAACGCGCCAAGCGTCTGGGCACAGGGGTTTTTTATGATTCCCCTTCGGATAAAAATTATTGGGCGAGATTTTATGAAGTGACGGAAAAGATCGCGGCCGCTAAATCACCGCGGCGTACAAACTATTACGGGCAAGACATCTATCCCAGTGCATTTGATTTAAATGCGATTTTGAAGGGCTCCCTCAAGATTTTTAAACTTCCCGCCGACCAGCAACCGGCCGCATGGATAAAACTCTTTATACCTACCCAATCTTGGTCGACCACCAAAGCAGAAGACCTTGCTGTAGGTTCAGAGTTTCACGCCATTGTAAGCGAATACATCGCCGTCATAAGTGCCTTCGCCGATGAATACGTAAAAACTGGCATCTCGCTCGATCAAGCGATCACAAATGCGGCCGCAATCGGTCGCCCCACGAAGTCTGAGGCCTTGTTCCCAGATTACTCTAACGTGCTAAGAGAAGTTCGGAACACTTGGTCAAATCCAGCGCGAAACACTGCGCTCGCACTTAAAGTTGCAGCAAGCTTGGTGGAATACCGTTCTTGCGATCAGGCTTTGGCGAAATAGGTACCTACCAAAACTTTGATCCGCCGAAAATCGTCACTCCAAGTAACAATTCCAGGTTTGTCAAAACCTAGAATTTCGCTGAAACCTCCCTAGAATCATTAATAGCCTGGCACGTTCCCTGTATTGCTCTCCCTGGGCAGAGGTGTGTTTTATGAAAGTCAGAGCTTTAATTTTGTCAGGTTTATTGGCAGTGGGTTCGCTGCTGGTTTCGGCTTGCGATGGCAAGCTCGGCGCAAATAAAAGCTCGCCTCCGGCTTATTGCACTCCCGGCGCTCCGGGGTGTGTTCCAGCAACTGTTCTTCCGGGATCTACTCGGGCCTATGAGGGCCGAATGGTGATCAGTGATTCTGCTACCTATCGCACACTCATTTCTGATTGGAATGCCTGCTATAACGATTGTGGCAACTGGGATGACGACGCTAATTTGCGTTTAGAAGTTTTCGGTACCAGCCTTCCAGCAGAGGGCCGTGTTTCGATTCAAGCCCGTAACAACGTGAACTACACAATGGCGATCCTGCCTTACTCAGGAACGGTATCCCCCACAATGAACAGCACAAATTTTGAGCTGCGCTCGCGCGGTGGTTTTGCTGGGTACAACGATTTGTTCACTGCGACGGCGAATGTCGGGAACATTGTGGTGGGCTCACAGGTTGTTCAACAAATGCGCATTGCGCTTAAATACAACAATATCCAGTTTGGCTTTGCCGACGTTTATTTGCGCCCTTAACTCTTTTTCATTTTGGCCATATTCGTTCTTTGCGGGCGCCCCTGGTGCTAGCTTTTCTCCAAATCACTTTCCTTGGGGGAAAAATGCGACTCATTTTGTTAATGTCCGTGGCTCTAGTTTCTTTTAGCGCTCAGGCTCACCGCTTGGACGATCACAGCACCGAATCTTTAATGCGGGAATTGGATTACCGTGGTTATGAATGCTCAGACAGCCGTAGGCTTGAGGAGCCCGCCGTTCTTGCCGTCAGCTGCGACCCATACACAAATATGTTGGTGACGGTTTATGACTCTGCGGCGAATAAAAAAGCCGAAGTGAAATACTATATGAGCACAAGTGAGAGCTGCAACACTGAGCGGGATAGGATTTTAGGAAAGACCAGCGGCAAGCTATACAAAGATACTGTCGTCGCGTTTTGCGATCCATATACTAATATGATAAAGCTGCGTTTAACCGCGTCGAGCATTGAGCAGACTGAAAGAACGTACATGAGTACGGCGGGTCGGTGTACACTTGAAGCTGACCAGTTCAACAAACTCTTTAATTAACGAGGCGATTTTTTGAAGAGGCTATTGACGTGAGTAAGACAATTAAATGTCCACACTGTGGCAAACCAAGTGTCTACGATGCCAGTAATCCGAGCAGGCCTTTCTGCTCGGAGCGCTGTCAGCTTATGGATTTGGGAAAATGGGCGGATGAGAAATACGCCGTGCCTGGTGAAGCTGTCGATTCAAAATCTGATGTCAATGAAAATCCCGAACGGGAAAGTGACGAAGAGGACGCTTCGTCTGACAATAGGCTGCATTAAAAAAATATTGGCAGATTCTTAAGAAATGTCATTGACCGACATTCGCACTGTAGCTTTCAATCTTTATTACGCAAAATTACCAACGACCTAAGTTCAAGCATATGGGGGAAAACTAATGAATAAAGCTGAACTGATCGAGAAGGTTGCCACTGAGACCGGCATGACTAAGGCGCAGACCGAGAAAATCTTGGACTGCACCATTGATAACGTCCGCAAGGCCGTTAAAAAGGGCGACGAAGTGAAACTCGTTGGCTTTGGCACTTTTATTAAGGCCAAGCGCAAGGCCCGCACTGGTCGTAATCCACAGACTGGTAAGGAAATCAAAATCCCGGCAACTTGGTATCCTAAGTTCCGCCCAGGCGCTGAATTTAAGAGCATGGTTCGCTAGTCTTTAATCGGCACTGATAAACAAGGGTCAACCGTAAACCGGTTGGCCTTTTTGTTTTACTGGGGTTAGTATCTCACCCGTGGCGCAGTTTGATGCTTCGAAACTAAAGTCCATAGGCGTAATTACCGGCGGTGGCGATTCACCGGGCATGAATGCCGCTGTCCGCGCGGTTGTGCGGGTGGGCCTCACTCAAGGGTTAAAAGTCACAGGAATCCTTCAAGCATACACGGGGCTCCTTAAAAAACAAATCATCCCCATGGAACTTCGCTCGGTCGCTAATATTCTTCAGCGGGGCGGAACGATTTTAAAGTCCGGTCGCTGCATGGAGTTTCATCAACAAGACCAAAGAGCGATCGCAGCAAAAAACTTCCGCGACATGGGCCTTGAGGCTTTAGTGGTTATCGGTGGCGACGGGTCTTACATGGGTGCTCATTTGTTGTGGCAAGAGCATCGCATTCCCGTGGTTGGCGTGCCAGGAACTATTGATAACGACATCAACGGAACTGATTTAACGATTGGCTATGATACGGCCGTTAACACGGCACTCGATGCGATCGATCGCATTCGTGATACGGCTGCAAGTCATGATCGTTTGTTTATCGTGGAAGTGATGGGTCGAGAGTCAGGCCATATTGCGATTGAAGTGGGACTTGCCGGTGGAGCTGAAGAAATTTTTATTCCTGAAAATCCCGTCACTGTCGACGATGCAGTTGCACAAATTCAACGTGGAATGGATCGCGGGAAGACATCTAGTATTCTCGTCGCGGCCGAAGGGCAAAAGCCTGGTCGCGCTTATGACTTGGCTGAAGCCATTCGCAAGAAAACTTCTCTAGAGGCCAAGGTCTGTGTTCTTGGACATATACAGCGCGGTGGTTCTCCCACGGCGGCTGATCGAAACTTAGCGTCACGTATGGGTGCTGCGGCCGTGCAAGTGCTTCAAGGCGGGCATTCTGACGTTATGATTTGTTCCCAGGCGGGTAAAATCGTTATGGTGCCTTTGGAAGTCGCGCTTAAAACCAAACGCCAAGTGCCGAACGATTTGATCGATCTCGCAAAACTTTTAGCGAACTAATTATTATCGAACGCCGCTACCGGCAGTGTGGATTTCCATATCGCTGTAGCTTGCGGGCTGCCGCGCGCGCGGTTGACGCGGCGGTGGCTCGTGATCAAATGTCGAGTTGTCTCGGGCAGCACCGATGTCGGCAAGGAGACTGGATTCTTTAGCGACCGGGTTTACCGCGCTTTGAGGCGGCTTGGGCGTCATAGCACTAAATTTTGCGAGTAAAGCTTCATGTCGAAGTCGGATATCACGCATGGATTTCTCTGACATTTCTTGGACTGCGGCTGCCGATCTGGATGCGGTTTTCCGCTCGTGCAGGGTCTTCACCGCCACCATTATAGCGACCGCGCTTAAAATGATCGGTAAGAGGGAGCCTTCTTTTTGCTTTGGCCTCGAAATCGATTTGATTCTAATCCGCGACATTATTTAGCTACCCCCTGTCTCAAAATGAGATTCGCTGAAAGAGCGAGTCCCCGTGTATGTCTATGTGTTGCAAAATCAGACGCTATTCAGGGCGATTTAACTTGAGGGTTGCTGTCCATAATCAAAACAGTTGGTGTTAGGACGAACGTTAAAGTTCAAATCCCAGCTGATCGCCAGGGCGCTGGAAGTGTTTAGTTTCGATTCCGACATCGATTTCGCTATAGCTAAGTTTCTCAAACCGATTTGCTATTTGGCTAGAGGCCCCGCGGCCTTTTATATTTTTCCTAAACTCCCGCATGCGCTCGTATAACAGCCAGACAGGCGAGAGCGCATGACGCGGCAGTACTCAGGACGTCCTAACTAAAAGCGCCGCTGTTTCCAACGGCGCTCTGCATCCTAGAAAGTGTACTGGTACCTTTTAGATTACCGCTTAAGGTTTATTACTTCCGCGAGTAACTCATCTGTTGTCGTGATGGTTTTCGCGTTCGCCTGGAAGCCTCTTTGGTTTTGGATGAGGTTCACGAATTCTAGAGCTAAATCGACTGTCGATCGCTCGAGAGACTTCGCGAATAACTTTCCACGACCAGCGCGGCCTGGAGCACCTACAGCTGGAGCACCTGAATCGCGGGCTTCTTTTAACCGGTTGTTACCGACTTTGAATAAGGCCTCAGGGTTTTCGAACTTAGCCATTGCAATCTGCGCTAAATCCGACGTCTCACCGTTTGAATACAGAGCCGTTAAAACACCTTCGTCGTTAAACGAAAGGTTGTTGATAGTTCCTGCAGCGGTTCCGTCTTGTCGCCATGTGATCAAATCAGATTCTTTACCGTATTGCTTGGTTCCATCAAGACCAACGCCTTTATCGGTAGTGATTGAATCACCGAAATCGATCTTGATCTTTTGTGCCTGGAGCGCTCCACCTTTAAAGTTGAACGCAGACTCTGTGGTCTCTTCTATGTCGAGTTTTCCATCGACCGTGAAGTTCACTTTACCCGCGGCCACTCTAGCCAATTCGCCCTCAGTTCCTCCCGTGACTTCCTTGCCATCGCACATTCCAACCCAGTTCCACTGACGATCGGCCGTCTTCGTGAAGAAGGTGGTCATTAAGTGCTTATTGCCTTGGCTGTCATAGATCTCAACACCAGTTGAGTAGTGCGAGCTGTCGTAGGGATTCTTCGGATCAAAGGTCTTCAAGTTCTGAACGCGGGAATCTAGATTCAAATCCAACCGAACTTCGGTTGTCGCTTTTGCCGGAGTCAATGCTCGGGGGAATTTTACGTCGCCAGTTTTGTTATAGATTCTTCCCTTTTCATCGGCCAAGAAGCCTTGAACGCGCTGATTGTCGTTTGTAACAAGGTATCCTTCCTTATCGAAATGGAATGAACCGTCACGAGTGAACGACTCGCCGTCTGATCCGCGAAGTGTAAAGTATCCGTCACCAGAGATCGCAAGGTCAGTCGCCTTTTCCGTTGCGTCCACGTTACCTTGAATCAAGATCGGATTTACGGCGCCGATTTTTACTCCGCGTCCGATCTGGTTACCACCGAGAATACCTTTTAAGCTCTTCGACACGATGTCTTGGAACTCCGCACGGCTGGCTTTGAAGCCGACAGTGTTGGCATTGGCGATGTTATCACCAATCACACCTAACGCTTCACCTTGTGCAGCTAAACCGGATACACCGGTGTATAAAGAAGAAAGAACGCCCATTAAAGACCTCCATGTCTCTCCACCTCGTACATCAGACGAAGCAGACTATAAGTGGGGCATCCTCATAGAGGTCCAGCCCCAGGTTTTAATTTCCAAACTCTTCGAACAAAAACCCATCCTGGATTTCTGTTAAATCATTACAGTGCTGTCGATGTTGGTAAAAACATTTTCTTTAAGTTGTTCTTTGTCCATCACCGTCTTCACAGTTCGATTATTAACACTAACTATCATCGCGGAATCATCGGTCAGCACCAATGTTTCTTTGCTGCCCTTCGCCGCTGCTTTATCAACCGCCCGCTCTAACTTAAGCATTTCATCAGGCGAGAACGAAATACCACGTCTTTGCATTCTCTCAATGGCGTGATTCGAGAACTTCAATGCGGCAGGAACTTGTACCGACGTGCCAGGCATCTGATTCGTCAATGATCCAAGAGCGTCCTTAAACGAAGGACCTCCTTTATCAATTGATCGGTTTCCGATAGAGGGATTTTGTCCACCTATCGCACCGATATTTGAATTTAGACTCTTGATCGCATCAGCCATAAACTTTTAAATTCCTGCCTTCACACCGATTTTGCTTAATTCATTCATTACGCCGCGACTCATTCCTACTGATTCCATATTACTTTGTGCAACGGTATTTTGCTTGTCATTTTCTGCTGGCTTGACCTGAGGCTTGGAAACCGTGTTCTTCACCTGTGGTCCACTCATTTGTTGCTGCATCATCTGCTGAACTTGAAGCCGTTGAGTTTCCTGCTGCATTAAGTTCGGATCAATAATCTCTTTCACATCTTTTAACGGTATGCTGTTCTTACCAATCATGAGCACTGGGCCTTGAGCCGTGAAGTTCACGCCTGTGATCACGCCCTGGAACTTCGTATCAACGCCCATCTTCTTGCCAGAAGAATTTTTAGCTTCAATCACAACTGTGTAAGCGCCCTTTGGAGCATCTTGGCCGTCTTCGGCCTTACCGTTCCAGACCACTTCGTTTTTACCGGCTTTAAGGTTGGTCGCATCGAGTGTGCGAACCACCATACCTTCTGGGTTTTTAATTTGAATATTGGCTTTGGTGATTTCGCCAATCGAGTTAAAAGAAATCGGATGAATATCTCCCTCAGCCATTTGATCAATCTTTGAAGAATCTCCTGCGACTGCTTTACCGATGAGGCCCAACGCTTCAAAATTTCTCGATGGAGCTTGGGCTTTCATCAAACCATCAATGCCTTCATTGATGTTCGATAATTTTTCAAGCGATGTAAATTGCGCGAGCTGCGCCGCCATTTCGTGCGATTGCAGCGGACTTGTAGGATCTTGGTGCTTCATTTGTGTGAGCAGTAACTTCATGAAAGCATCTTTATCAAGTGCACCATCACCGACTTTGCGGGCGGCCTTGCTGGGATCAACCCAATTGGGATCAACAATTTTATTTAATACATCGCCAACAGCCTGATCACCGAAGGCTTCAGCCTGTTTGTCGGCTGCGACAGTTCGCGTATTGTCTCGGCCTAAATCAACCTGCTGTTGTGCTGGCGACCAAGTCTGGGTTCCACCTTTAACGCTCATCATATCGCAATCACTCCGGGCTTTTTAAGCCACTAAGTCCAAACGTCGCGAACTGTCGCGGCGACGATCGGATGAATTCACTCCTGGGCCACGCTCGGATTCTTCTTTTTGTCCCGAATGGTTCTTTGCTCCCGGGATATCGTAGAAACCACGTCTCCACTCGTTGTTGTCCTGGCGGAACTGTTCCATGAACTGCTGCGCGAACTGGCGCTGGGCATCGTCATGATTTTGCGTCAGCTGGCGAGAAACATCAGCGGGCGTATCGACTCTGATCTGATCCACTTTTAAATTATTTGCGGCGAGGGTCGCTTTCAGCTCTCCAAGTCCTTGCTCAAGAAGCTTCTTAACTTCCTTGGACTCAGTGATCATTTCGACATTCACTTGCCCTTTTTGAATGGCGACCTTCATCGTCACTTCACCAAGTCCTTCGGGCGACATGGTGATCTTCATTTCGCCGCCACCTTTGCCCGCTAGGAATTGAACGCGATTGATCACTTCTTTCACGTTTTGCGCTTCCTCAGTCGGCGTGGGCTTCGTATTTACAATGAAGCTCTCTGGCTTTTGTGCATTTGTCTGCTCAAGCCTCTGTCCACCGGCTTGATTCACTGGCGCGCTCCAAGTATCAGGCTTTTCTTGGCGGCTTCGCTCGTCATCGCGCCCTGAACTCTGGTTTTGACCAGCGCCCATAGCAGAGGCTAATGCGACTTCCGGCGCTGATACGGCGACTTCCGCGCCACTGGATGAAGCTCGAGCTGCCGCGATATCGGCGGCTGGAACATCAAGTGCTGTAAGTAAATCAGTGACTTCTTTTTCAAACAAATTTGGCAGCTCAGCCATCTCTTTAGAGCTTGTAGCTTCAGCATTAACGGCCTCATCAAGAAGAACCTCTTCACCCTTTGGCATTTCAAAATTCGGCGCCTGCTTTGGCAGACCGGAATTCGTTTTCGGAGTTAAAATGCTGCCCTCGGCAGAGGGAGGCGTCACAGTTCCAGCCGCAGATAGACTGGCCCCCTCTAGAGACGACGACATTGAACCGGTCGCCATAAAGAAGTCGTCAGAATTATTCGCAGGTTTCTGCTGAGCTGACATTAAATTTGACTGCAAATTAGTGGAGGTGTTTGCCTGCTGAGTTTTATATTTACCCATCGCAACAGGCGCAGGCTGTTGTTGCTGCTGAAGGGGTTGCGGCTGAGTAAAGAAGTCGCTCTGCATTTTCTCTAATGATCTTTGGATTTCACGATCTCGAGCTTCTTTCTTACTAACGACTTCAAGAGATAGCTGGCGCTGGGAGCTCTTCAGGTATCCAGCCATATCCGTTGAAGCGGTATCTTTGAGCATTTGCTGGAAATAAAGCCTCGCTTGGTTTTGTTGCTCAGGAGAAAGCGGCAAGGACTGAATTAACTTATCAAGAGAAGCTTCCGGCGGTTGCGCAAGCTCTTGTGGAGTCAATTGCGCAAAGGCTTGAACGACTTGTTCAGCATCAAGACCGAACTCTTCTTTCATTTTCTTTAGCAGACCTTGCAAAGCCTGACGATGTTGCAAGTTGTCCACGGACTCATCCAGACTTCGTTTTTCAGCTCGTGATTGAGCGTCTGGAGTTTGAACTTCGGGTCGACTAGCGTCCCCGCGGGCTTCACCGATTGGCGCACTTTCAAGCTGAGCCGGCGTTTTACCAACGAACTCATTCTTAGGCTGACCGGGGAAATTCGCTTGCGACGTTTGCTCATTAAGCTTCTTTGGCTCAACGTATTTTTTTGGCTCCGATTTATGTTTTTCCGGAAGGCGCGAATTATTTTCTTCGCTCGACCTTTTTTGACTCAAGAATGCTTCAAAGGGCGACGAAGAAGACGATGAGGCGGCTTTTGACGCAGGTTGGGCCGCTTTTGACGCCAACATGTTCAAACTACTTTTTGTTCCAACCATAGACATCGGCGTAATTCCCTTTAGCGTCTTTTATATCCAGCGTACTTTTCAGAGATCGACCGGGCTTTTCCAGATTCCAACAAATTCATAATCTCGGCGGCGTTCTTCTTTTTCATCTTACCTAAAACCTCAACAGCCAAATCCTCATCGATCCCGGCAAGGATCTCGGCGGCCTGTTTTGGTTTCATGTTCGAGTAAGTTTCCACGAGCTTATTCACCTTTTCTTGATCCACTTCGATCCGCTCCTTAAGAACCGTCGCGATTTGCGTGCGCAGTTCTTCCAGTTGCTTGATCCTGGACTCAATTTCAACCTTCTGCTTTTGCAATTCCACTTCCAACTCATTAAGTTCTTTTTCGCGCAGGTCTAGGTTTTCATTGCGCTCGCGTAACTTCTCAAGATAACTAAGATCTTCCGTGGTTTCAGACGCCACAGCCTTCGGATTCGGCGCAATCTCAGGATTGACTGAAGCGGAAGAACTTGCCGCGTCTTTCCCTTTAGTCGCGGCAGGTTTTTCCTGCTTTTTCGTGTCTTGGGCCTGCGCCGCACCCATAAATCGAACCTCAAATGTGCTTACAATTCGCTCCGGCAACTGCGGATCCACGCTCCACCAACCAAGCAAGGTACAAACTGCCGCAAGGCAAAGAACCGGCACCACGGGAAACGGCGCCTTTTTCTTATTTGGCCGCATGTTCATTTTACGGCGGATGTCTTGCTCAGAAGACTTTGGCTTTTTAATCTTTGGTGCCGCCGCGGCTGACTCAAAAGTCTCCTGTTGATTTTGTCGAGCTTCTTTCGCCTGCTTAAAAAACTGGTCATATCCACTCATACCGCGCGTCCTCTTCCTGCTCGGATAACCGATAGATCATCCATTCTTTTGGCTTCGAGTTTCTTCATTTCTTTTTTGTACTGGGCACTCATTCGATCCTTAAGTTTTTCAATCTTCTTATACTCTTTAACGGCTTCGACCAGCTTTTCATGCATCTCTTCAACTTTAGTCATTAGTCCACGAGCCCGCTGGCGCTCATTCTGGATTCTAATTTTTTGCCCTTCGATAAATGCTTCCGTCGAACGAATGGACTGTAAAGCATCGCCATTTCCAAGCTTCTGATGCTCGGCCACGCCAACTCTTGCCACATCGACGGCCTGGTACATCTTGTTGATGCCCTCCAAACAATCTTCCAGTTTTCGTTGCGCTTCCATATGGTCCCTACGAGCAATGTCTTCCAGATGCCGACGATGCTTTAAAACTGTTTCGAACTTAAACAAAAACCCCAATCGCTATCCCATTCCGCAGATTTGACCCATTATCGCTTTGGTGGTTTCAAAATCTGTGATTTCGCCCACGTCTTGGCGCAAGAACTCCTCAAGCAATGGATGCATTCGAATCGCAAGATCGATCTTTGGATTTGATCCGGCCTTATATGCACCGATATTGATCAAATCTTCCGCTTCCTTGTAAATCGCCAGATTCTCACGCATGAATCTGGCCCAAGCAACTTGCTCAGGCTTAACAACATTTCGCATTACCCGGCTCGTGGACTGAAGCACGTCCACGGCTGGATAATGGCCTTTTTGCGCTAATGAACGCTCAAGTACAATGTGACCGTCGACTATGGATCGCACCGCGTCCCCGATGGGATCATCCATGTCGTCGCCCTCTACAAGAACTGTGTATAATCCCGTAATTGATCCATACCCATCAAATGTCCCGGCGCGCTCTAGAAGCTTTGGAAGTAGGGAGAACACGCTAGGCGTATATCCCTTGGAAGCGGGTGGTTCTCCGATATTAAGTCCAATTTCTCTTTGCGCCATGGCAAAGCGTGTGACCGAGTCCATCATCATGAGAACATTGGCACCTTGATAGCAAAAATATTCCGCCACTGAGCTCGCTAGGAATGCGGCACGCATTCTCATTAAAGGGCTTTGATCGGACGTCGCAACCACGATCACGGATTTCTTAAGGCCTTCGGGTCCTAGTGTGTGCTCGATAAACTCACGCACTTCACGACCCCGCTCACCCACAAGCGCGATCACATTTACGTCGGCGCTTGAGGAACGGGCCATCATACCCATTAGGACAGATTTACCGACTCCGGATCCGGCCATAACGCCCACTCGTTGGCCAAGACCGATGGTAATCAAACCATCAATCGAGCGAATTCCAAGTCCAAGTGGAGTATCAATCGGCGGACGCGTTAATGGATTTACGTTTTCCGCGTAAATGCTAGTCTCTTCGGCTGCGGAAAGGTCTCCAAGGCCATCTATTGGATCCCCTAGGGCGTTTAATACGCGACCTAGCAAATCTTTTCCCACTCGTACTGTCGCCTGGGATTTCAACAGAACAATTTTTGAACCGAGACCTACTCCCCGCATTTCACCAAGAGGCATCAACAATACATATCGGTCTTGAAAGCCAACCACTTCCGCGAGAAACGGTTTGTGACCCGCCGTCGGAAAAATTTCACAGATTGCGCCAATGCATGCACCGGGAATAAACCCCCGTAGCAAAAAGCCTGTTACTTGAGTGACCTTACCGATATCTCGCGTGAGCTTTGTAGTCTCCAGGGATTTTTCGTAGCGACCTAAATTAAGATTCACTGGATTCACCAGAGCCAGACGGTGACCGTGTATCCGTCCTTGGCAATCGTTCTACGATTATCTGCCAAGCCCGCTCTACGCGCGTCTCAATGGACGCATCAATAGATCCATAGTTGGATTCCAAAAAGCAGCCACCCGTTGTGACATTTTCCGCCGCTTCTAGTTTTACCCGGCGTAATGCTTCCGCCTTTTTGCCTGTCGTCTCTCGCGCCTTTTCCAAAAATAAATAGTCGTCTGGAGAAACGCGGATCGTGACCTGCTCATCGGATTGGGCGTCGGCCACGACTTGCAGCACGACCGGAAAAATACTTCCTGGGTCCGCTTTGATTTCGCGCATAGCAATTCTTGAGGCGATATTTTGAATCAGCGAGAGAATATGCGCCTCGTGATCGGCCGCGATCCTCGTCTTCATTTCCTCTAAGTCCTTAAGAATTCCGTCCAGGTTTTCAATTTTGGTCTGCAGAATTTGCCGATTTTCAGCAACCGCCTGTTCGCGACCTTCAGTTAACCCTAGGTCGTAAGCTTCCTTATAAGCTTTTTCCTGCACGTGCTTTAACTGCTGGAGAGCTTCTTCTTCAATACGATCATCAAGCGCATCGCTTTGTAGTTTCGCGATCCCGGCCTGTTCCGCGACGTGGGGATTAATTTGAAAGTCAGAAGTTTTCTGCGCGGTTCCCGCGACAAAACCGCTGGCAGACGGAGTGATGATAAGTGGAAATTCACGAGCCTTAAAATCGAAGACCACATCGGCAGAATTTTCTTTTTTAAGAACGTGCTTTGATAACGACATATTATACTAGTGCATCCTCTGAGCCACCGCGAGCGATCAGGATTTTGCCTTCCTGCTCCAGACGGCGGGCTATATTAACTATTTCGACTTGAGCGGATTCCACGTCTGAAAGTCTAGATGGACCCATGTTCTGCAAATCTTCCTGGAGAAGTTTTGCCGCCCGCTGAGAGATGTTCTTAAAGATCTTAACTTTAATTTCATCGTTGGCGGTCTTTAGCGCCAAGAGGAGCTTATCGTTTGGAACTTCCTTAAGCAGCGTTTGGATACCGCGATCGTCGATCTTGACGATGTCTTCGAACACGAACATAAGTTTGCGAATCTCTTCGGCGAGAATCGGGTCTTTTTCTTCAATGCGGGACATGATCGCCGTTTCCGTGTTCTTATCCATAACGTTAAGCATTTCGGCCACCGGCTGAACACCACCCAGAGAAGCTTGTTCGACGGTTCCCATATTCTGGAGCTCTTGCTTTAACACACGATCGACTTCGGAAATAAGTTCAGGTGCCACGTGATCAAGGTTGGCCAATCGTAGAACCACTTCAGCTTGTAAAGATTCTGGTAATCGTTTGAGAACCTCGCCCTTTTTCTCTGGCTCAAGATGCGCCAAGATAACGGAGATGGTCTGCGGATGTTCGTTCAACAAGAAGTTACTTAATGATTTCGCATCAACAAGTTCCAAACTTTCCAAACTTCGGGCCTGTGGTCCACCAGCACTCAAGTGACCCAAAATTCCTCGCGCTCGCTCCTCACCCACCGCATCGACGACCGTTTCTTTCGAAGTGGCCTTTTCCGAGAAAATATATTCTTGTGATTCACTAATTAGCTCATAGTACTCTTCAAGAACCCGCTTAGTAATTTCAACCGGAACGATGCGGAACTTTTGCATCACACCTAAAAGCTTTCGAATATCAGCGTCATCTACGAGGGGAAAGAGTTTTTTGGCCGCATTTGGCCCGAGATAGTTGAGCAGAATCGCAGCCTTTTCAAAACCGCGCAGTTCATCGAACTTTAAATTTTCAAGTTTTACCAGTCTAACTGCCACTTATGTATCCCTCCGAGTAAGCCACAAGCTAAAGGCACCTGCCGCCTTCTCAGTATCCACCTCTATCAAGCCATTAATTCGTTCACGAAGAAGTTCACTTTCCGCTTTATCAGGATCAAGAGATTCCTCGAGCACCGGGAGCGAGCCGGACATTCCAGGTAGCGTGTTATCGACGCTCTGAAGTTCTTCAAGCTCTTCAATCGTTTTGGGTAACATGTCGTCAACTGAATCCTGGAACGAATCAGTAATCCAACGCATGAACGGTTTAACTACGATGAAGAAGAACATGGCGAGCGCAAATCCTAAGAGAGACCAATAGAAAAGTGCGTATAGGAGTTTGCGCTTCTCTAAGTTCGTCAGCAGTTGCTGTGCGTCGTTAAAATCTTCTTTTTGGAAGGGAATATTTTCGATTTTTACACTGTCACCACGAGCAGCATTAAAGCCGATGACGTTTTTAACCAGCGTCTCGTATTTAACCAACTCTTCAGGAGTGCGCGCCACATACTTTTCTTCTATGGTTCCATCTGGCTTCGTAATCGTCTGCGTTATGCCATCAACTAGAACAGCGACCGTCATTCGCTCAACCGCGCCTGCTGCCTCTTTAATATTACGAATGGTCTTTGGGACTTCCCAGTTAGAAGTCTTAAGCTCTTTGCGCACGTTTTGTTTGAATCCAACCTGCCCGCTGTCCTCAGCGCCAGGAAGATTCGATCGGGATCCGGGAATGCCAGCCGGGTTGGTGCGCGCGCCGTCGAGCATTTCTTCTTCGGTCTGCTGCGATTTAAGCGCGGTCGCTTCGGGGTCAACGGCCTCTTCAGTAGTTATGGTATGACGTGGGTTTAGTGCGGCATCGACACGCGCAATAATTTTTCCTGCACCCACAACCTTGGTTAAGATCGACTCGATTCTCTCTTCGAGATTGCCTTCAACCCGTGCTTTCATATCCATGAGATCGCTGCTGGCCGCGCTTTCAGCGTTGGAATTTTTGGTGAGAACTTTTCCCCGTGAATCCACTACGGTAACTCGCTCAACATCTAAGTTTTCGACCGCACTTGCAACCAAGTGTGTAATGCCGCGGACCTGGTCGACAGTAAGAGTCTTGCCCGGGTGCATATCAATCACGACAGAGGCCGTTGGGCGTCCCGATTCCTCAAGAAATGTTTTCTTTGGCGGAAGCGCAAGAATCACCTTTGATTGTTTTACGGCGCTTAACGTGTTGATTGATCGCATTAACTCGCCCTGAAGCGCCCGCTGATAGTTCACTTTCTGCGCATAAGAGGTCGTTCCAAAACTTTCCTTTTCGAAAAGCTCCAACCCGATATCGCCAAGCCGGCCGTTGCCGATCTCGGTCATAATTGCCATCTGGGTAGAGTGCAGGAGTTCGTTTGGAACTAAGATCGCCGTGCCATTTTCCCCGAGCTGGAAGGGAATGTTCTTCGCCTTTAATTGTTCAACGACCACCGGCAACTGCTCATTTGGAATATTTCGCAGCAGTACCACATGATTGGTACCAGAGACCATCATCGTGACCACGACGACAGCCACGACGACAATTACACTCGCGGCCATCATCGACATGCGCTTCACAGGAGTTAGAGTTTTATAAAACTCCTGGAATTGTGTGATCAAATATCCGATTAACTTTTGCAACCTGTCCCCCTGCAGCGCCGCTTAGGCGGCCCTGCTTATACCTGCATCTTCATAACTTCTTGGTACGCATCAATTACTTTGTTGCGCACTTGGACCATCAACTTTAAAGCAATGTCTGCTTTCTCAGCAGCAATCATGACGTCAGGAATGCTCTGCGCTTTTCCCGTCGCTAAATCTTCCATTTTACGATCAGATGTTTGTTGCATTTGATTCACGCTTTGAACGGCATCTTTTAGAGTGTCACCAAAGGATTTCTGCGGGCCACTGTTGGGAGATACAACATCACTGCGGATGTTCCCGTCTCTGGTCTCGCGCAAAGTTTGCCCGGTCTGAATCAGACTGTTGGCATTTGATATCGTCAAACCGTCCATGGCGTGACCTCTTCCCTTTTTATAAGTTTAGCAAAAAAACCTTAATCAACAAAACAACTTAACGCCCAATTTCAATTGCCCCAAGAGCCATGTCCTTTGTCGCCTGCATCGCCGAGACGTTGGCCTCGTATGAGCGAGTGGCTTGGATCATATTCGCCATTTCTTCCATCAAGTTTATGTTTGGGTAGGCGACGTAACCCTCTTCATTTGCATCTGGATGATCCGGCTCGTACTTAAGTAGTGGGGCTTTGCGATCGACAACAACATCAGAGACCTGGACTCGCTGAAGGTCCGAATTCGGCGACGACGTTACAAGTTCACCGAAATTTCGCGCATCCGGCATTGATTCAAACACAACGTCCTTACGACGGTATGGCCCGCCTTCAGGGGTTTTTGTCGTGTTCACGTTGGCAATATTACTTGAAATCGTGTTCATGCGTTGGCGCTGGGCACTTAACCCACTCGCGGATAATCGCATGGATGTAGAAAAATCAGACATTATCTACTCCCTTCCGTTACCGCATATCTCATGGCGCCAAGTTTTTTGTTAATCAGCTGCAGAGCCGCACGATAGAGAATGGAATTGTCAGCAAGCGTGGCCATTTCTTTTTCCATATCGACTGTGTTGCCATCGTTAGAGATATTGCCCTCTGGATTTTCATAAACATCCGCTCTAGCTCGGGAAATCGCCCCTTGCCCCATAAGAAAGTGCTCATCACTGGAAACATGCAACTTTCCTAAGCCTTCGTGGTCAAGCGCGCGATCGAGAGCCTCTTCGAAATCCACCTTCTTCGCGTGATAACCCGGAGTTTCCGCATTCGCGATGTTCGATGAGGTGACGTTCTGACGGAGTAACCTTAAATTGATCGACGCGCCAAGCGCATCGGTTGTTTTATCGGAAATGCCACTCATAAACCAACCACCTGGGTAACTTTGTATTCATTGATTTTATTGCGTAAGGTTCGAATACTAATTCCAAGAAGGTGTGCCGCTTTGGTGCGATTCTGTCCTGTGGATTCAAGCGTTTTGAGAATCAGCCATTTTTCCGCATCTGAAACTGTCATTCCGGGCTTTAAGGATCGTTCTTCCTCATACACCACAAAATCCTTAATCAAAATTTCCGCTGCTGAAACGATGTTCGTCGGCGCAAGCAAGACCGAGCGTTCAACGACATTTTGTAACTCACGTATATTTCCTGGCCAGCGCCATTGAAGGAGCTTGTTTAATCCGTCTGCGCTTAGTTCTTTCATTGGCAGTCCATTATTCGCGCAAGAGACTTCAGTAAAGAGTCTCGCAAGTAAATCAATGTCTTTCGGCCGGAGGCGAAGCGGTGGAATTTCTAGAGGCACTACATTCAAACGATAATATAGGTCTTCTCGAAATTGGCCATTTGCGATCATCTGAGTCAGATCGCGATTTGAGGTTGCGATCACACGAACGTTGATCTTAATCGGCGTAATGCCGCCGAGACGCTCGATCTCTCCCTCTTGTAGTACACGCAGAAGCTTTGCCTGGAGGAGCAATGGCATTTCGCTAATTTCATCGAGAAGGAAAGTGCTCTCGTGAGCCAATTCAAATTTTCCTGATTTTCTTTGATCGGCACCGGTGAAGGCGCCTTTTTCAAATCCGAACAATTCACTTTCCAAAAGACCGTCGGGCACGGCCGCGCAATTGATGGCGGTGAACTTTTTATGGGCGCGTGGGCTCCGCGCGTGAATGTAGCGCGCAAGAAGTTCTTTCCCGCATCCACTTTCGCCATTAATAAACACAGTCGCGCGGCTGGAGGCGATGTTCTCCGCCATCTCAAGAATTTTACGCATCTTAGGGTCCGCTGTATGGATCACTCCCAGTTCACGCATATCCCTATTCCTCCTTGAAACCGGACATCGCCGGAATGCGCTTTATGTATTTGCGGTGATCACTTTGCCATCGGGCGGATTCAAGCCGCTCAGCCGCTAACCTTTTAAGCACACTGTATTTTTCCGGATCTAATTTACGCCAGATTTTTTCGGCACCCGCCAAATCGCCGCGCTCAAAGAGGATTTCACCGACGCGGTAACGGATGGATCCCAACGGCCGCTGACCTTCAAAGCCATCAAGAAGCTGCTGGTAAGTTTCAACGGCAGCTAAATCTTTCTTCTGCTTTTGCAAAGCTTGACCCTTGATTTCAAGTGCCGCGGAAAGATGTGCGTCCGATAGTTTAGCACCCAACTGGCGCATTTGAATGACCTGGTCTGCTTGGCGCTCTGACTCTACAGCGTCGTCGCTCTTCAATTGCAGTTCCGCCAATTCAAGAATATTGCCCACAAGTTGCGTGGGTTCACCCTTCCATTGGCTGATGAACTCGGTCAGCTGTGCCTTTGCTTTATCAAGCTGGCCTCGTTCGCGGAACACCTTCGAGAGCAAATAGGTTCGCTCATTATTCTCTTTAGGCGAAAGCTTTGTGGAGTCGCGCAGCTTTTCGAGTTCGCCGTAGGCCTCGGGAAATTGGCGATTGCTAATGCCTACGGCCGCCAGGCGTAAGCGCAACGTTTCCACCGACGGCAAGATCTCATTCACCTTGCGTTCTTTTTCGCCTTCAGTGCCCACGATTTTTTGTCGGCGATCAAGCACGTCTTGATAGTATTTTTGCGCTTCAGTGTACGCTCCAGCTTCCTCGTAGGCCCTGCCCACCATAAACGGAACATCCATACGATCGCTGTTCTTGAGCCAAGTTCTGGAGAACTTTGCTTTTGTTTGAAGTACCTCAAGAAATTTGCCGGACTCAGTCTTAGCTTGCAACGTTTCGCTGATGTTACGATCGATTCGGGCGCGAAACAAATCTAAGTTCGTTGAAGTCGGATTGGCTTGGAAGAAGGTGATAAGCTCCTTCAGTGCATTGTCGTTCTCACCACGACGCTGATAACCGTCAGCGATCATAAGACGGACAAATTCGTTCGCTGTGGGAAGTGGCGATTTATTCGAGATCGTGTTCATTTCATCGATGGCTTTACGAAGTTCTTTGTCGTTCATACTCTTCATTTGCTGGCTCAGCATTCGAACCCGAGCCACTTCAGCTCCGGGATTGCCGCGATATCGGAAATAGCTTTCCAAGTATGCGCCGATTACGCGTGTGCGATCTGCTCCCATCGCCTCAAGGAGCTCGCCCGCGCGGGTCATCGCGTAACCACCCCAAGTGTGATCAGGAAACTGATTTAAGAATTCAACATAGGCATCGAGGCTTTCTTTATGCCGGCGCTGCCAAAAGAGAGTTTCTGCCAAATTGAAATATGCATTTGGAAATTGTTTGGCTGCTAGAGGATACTTCGCCATTGCGCGACGGTACGTCTTCTCGGCCTCAGCCCAATCGCCTTTACCGAACGCGACGTCCCCAGTGCGGAATGTCGCTTCAACTCGGAATTTTGGTTCAACCGCGTTCACTTCCAAGTCCTCGTAAACTTTTTTTGCGTCGTCGTATTTGTTTAAAATTAATCCGGCTTCGGCAATTGCCATCATCGCTTGATCTTTGATTTCGGAATTTGGATATCGTCGCAAATATTCCTGAAGCTCCTGAATCGCCGCAAGCCCATTTTTTCGCTCTAGTTCCGAGAATGCCAACCATTGCTGTGTGCGCTCGGCTAAAGCCGACTGTGGAAATTTAGCTAAAAGATATTTATAGGCAGAAAATGACTTCTCATAATCCACGGGATCGCCGCTGCGCTGATAACGGACAAAATACATATGAGCGGCTAAATGCTTAACAATTTCGTCATACTCGGAGTTGGGATAAATCTTTTGAAAGTTCTCGTAAACTTTCATGAACGCACCAATACGATCTTGAGTGCGACTCGTTTTACTAATTTGACGAGTGTAAAGTTCAAGCAAAAGGCGCGCTTGTTTGTTCTCATGGTCGTCGCGGGGATTAATGATAAATTCCGGAAGATTGCCCTCAAGCTGCGGCAAGATGCTAACCGGGAGTTTTAGGGCTGGAAATTTAATATAAATATTTTTGCGGCTCGCGATGATGGCGAGATCGCTAATTTCGTAATCAGCAATTTTAAGCCGGGAAAAACTTGGGTCAGCGGCATCATACGCGCCGCCCTTAACGGGATTGGACTCTGGCGGGGCAGCGATGGGACCAACCTGTAAGCGCTCATCTCCAGCCGGTGCACGGGATTTTCCGGATGCCTTTTTCTGATATCCATCAGAATCTTTTTCAACGGCCACCGACTGTATTTTAGCTGCGGACTTCTTTGCACCTTTCTTAGGCATTGGTCCAGCGATATTGGCAGTAGCGACTTCCTGCGCCTTGGCTTCAGCCGGAGTCGGTTTGTAAAAATCAATGATCAGTCGGTTAGGATCGTCTGTTAGGTAATCGAAACTTTCCACTTTTGGGTCCGAGAGAATAAACGTCACTAAATAGGATCCATCGGTGCCGTTTTTATCGACCTGAACCTGGGAAACTAGACTATCACTCCAAGTGTTCAACGCGGCGACTGTGGCGTCATCAACCGCTGGAATTTTTAGAACATATTTATTCGGAGCGGTCTTTTTCATTTCGTACGGCCACTGACTTAAGCCCCGGAATTCTAAGTGAGTTGCATCGCCCACACGCGAGATCTCGCCTTTAGTGACGACTGCGCTGGCAATGTCACAGACAAGCAGCCCAAGGGCTGTAGCCAACAGCCAACTTCCAATGGCTGGAACGTCAAACCTTCCGCAGGCCAATTGACTGGTGGGGCAAGGCCCAAGCTGCGCAGTTTTAAAAAACCTAAATGGTTTCGCGATCACATTTCTTCCAATCACGTTTGAGCCTCGACCAAACACCAAGCCAGTCGAGTCACAATCACTTACTAGAGCAGCATCGATGCCAACAGGACGTTCGCCCATATAAAACGCAGTGCGATTTGTACCGATACATATATAGATCTGAGGCATTAAGATTTTGGAGCATCAGTGATTTTTCAGCGTGGGATCTTTAGCTTAATTGTTTTCGCATCGCTTGCCGGCTGTGTGTCCGTGTCGTTGGACCAAGGCAAAGTTCAACGATCTAGCGCCTATCGATTGTCTGAGCCCGGATCGCCGTTCGTGTCCTTCTCCTCAGACCAAGTGGATCGCGCCTGGAAGAACAACTCTGGCGGTACGATCATTAGCGTCGTCAGCGAATGTTCGCCATCTTCTGACCCAACGCTAACCATGCTCCGCAACGAAGTGGTTGGCACTCTCGTAGATCTCAAAATTGAAACTGAGAAAGAAGTCACCTTTCAGGGTCGTGCCGCTTTAAGAAGTTTCGTCACTGGCAAAGTCGATGGCGTTGACTCTTCAGTGGATATTCTCGTCCTCAAGAAAAATGGCTGTTCCTACATTCTTGGTCTCATCGGTACGCCGCGAGGAGTAAGAGGCGACCAAGCCAAATTCGACAAATTCTTGACGGGATTTGAGGTTCCATGAATGTAGCCATGGAACTTACTAAACTAGCTGGAGGCGCCTCACTTCTCTGGGGAAAAGTCGTGACCGAAGGGTTTCGCCGCCCGATTTACCCAAAGCTCATCACCCAACAGATTTACAATATCGGGATAAGCTCGCTACCACTTGTGGTTATCACTGCGGCTTCCACTGGAATGGTCATGGCCTTACAGTTTGGTCTTGGTCTTGAGAAGTTCGGTGGAAAGCTTTATGTGCCAAAGATTGTTTCGCTTTCCATCGTGAGAGAAATGGGCCCCGTGTTTACCTGTCTGATGCTAGCCGCTCGTGTAGGAGCAGGAATCGCTTCAGAACTTGGATCAATGACAGTCACTCAACAAATGGATGCGATTCGTGCATTAGGCACTTCGCCAATTAAAAAAGTGGTCGTTCCAAGAGTCATCGGTTGCTTGATCGCCATTCCAATTTTGGTGGGCATTGCAATTCTTGTGGGCGTGCTCGGCGGTTTAGTCGTCGGCGTGACCGATCTTGGTCTCGACGGCACTTTCTACATGCAGAAGGTTTTGTACACCGTGGTAAACGCTGATTACATTTCTGGAATCGCTAAAGCTCCTGTCTTTGCTCTTATCATTGCTCTCGTCTCCTGCTACTTCGGAATGACCGTCAAAGGCGGGACTCAAGGTGTTGGCAACGCCACGACTAAGGCGGTTGTGTTCAGTTCCATATTCATTTTGGTGGGCGATTATTTTTTAACGAAGCTACTTTGGATGTTTGAACAATGGCTGTAATTGAAGTGCGAAACTTCGCCAAACATTTCGGCACCAAGCTCGTTCATAAAAATGTGAACTTCGCTGTTGAACGCGGTGAATGTCTTGGACTTGTTGGGGGCTCAGGCGTGGGTAAGTCTGTGGTTTTAAGAAGCTTAATCGGTTTGGAAAAACCCGATGCCGGCGAAATTCGAATTGATGGCCAAGAAATCACGAAATTAAATGAGCGGGATCTTGTCTCCATCCGCCGTAAAGTGGCCTACGTCTTTCAAAACGGAGCCCTTTTTGACTCTATGTCGGTCTTCGAAAACCTAGCCTATCCGCTGCGCGAGCATACTAAATTCACTGAATCCGAAATCGCCGAAGAAATTCATAATCTTCTCTCCGAATTCGGCCTTGAAGCCGCAAGCAAACTTTTTCCCGCGGAGCTTTCCGGCGGAATGCAAAAGCGCGTGGGGCTTGCTCGCTCCATAATTATCAAACCAGAAGTGGTCTTATATGACGAACCAACCGCGGGCCTTGATCCGAACAATACGCTAAAAATTCAGGAAATGATCTTACGATTGAAGCAAAGAGGCGTCACTTCCGTGCTTGTGACTCATGACATGCCAACTGCCTTTGCCGTTTGCGACCGGCTTTGCTTGCTCATGGGTGGTGTTGTGCGCGCGAGCGGCACGATTGCTGAACTTCAAGACAACCACGGTGGAATATTACATCGATTCGTTACCGGCGAGGAAGACTAATGGAATTTTCAACGGGCCAACAAATCAAAGTCGGAATTTTCGTCGTGGTGGGCATTGTGATTATGTGCATCTCGATTGTTTTGCTGGGTGATGACCAAGTGTCATTCGGTGGCACTTACGAATTGAGAGTGAAGCTCCTACAGGTTCAAGGTCTAAATGCTGGAAGTATGGCCTCTCTTTCAGGGCTTCGCGTGGGAAACGTAGAGCGAATTGAATTTGCCGCCGACTCACAAGATCTAGTTGCCATATTGAAAGTCGATCGCCAATTCCAAAAGCGAATCACTGAAGGAGCCACAGCCCAGGTAAAGACGCTTGGCGCGTTAGGTGATAGATACGTTTACATCAATCCCGGCCCCCTTGAGGCTCAGCCGCTAAAAGATGGCGCTACTCTTCCTAGTGACGGTGGCGAAGACCTTTTGGATATCATCGCTAAACGCGGGTCGGAACTCGGAAATGTTGTTGATGTCATCAATGAGATGAACACCTTGCTTAAAAACATAAACGACGAGAACCGTAGTAAGCTATTGATGGACAATTTAATTGGCGCCAGTCAGCAGTTAAAGCTATTGGCCATCGATGCCCGCGCCTCTATGGACAAAGACAAGCTCAAAGAAGCCATCAACCGCATGTCGAGCGTGATGACTAAACTCGATCGCGGCGACGGCACCCTTGGTGCTTTGATTAATGATCCGAGCCTGCATCAGAAATTGACGGCGCTTCTTGGCGACTCTCCTCGCCGCCAATTCTTAAAGCCGCTGATCCGCGATACTATCCGAACAGAAGATCGCAATCGCTCGGAAATGAACAAGTAATGACACGGTGTTACTCAGCACGTGCTGAGTACAAGTGCGTCAACCTTCAATCCGCAGACGACGTTCCCTTCTTCCGGTGACTATTTGCGCCCGACCAACCTGATCGGCAACAACGGAAAAATTAGCAGCAACAGAATCGGGAGCCCCGCGAAAAGCACAACGATCAACGCGCCCGCTGGCATATCTAGTTTGTAGCTCAAAAATAATCCCAGCAAACTCAACACAAAGCCTAGTGCCCACCCGAAGAGCAGCTTCGCGCGAACACCTTTGAAAAACAAACTGCCTACGACGGCCGGTACAATCAAGTACGCGAACACCTGTAACACTCCTGCGTGATGAACAGAGGAAGTGATCACCACCCCAAACAGCGCGTAAAACAAAAAATCCCAAAATCCGCTTTTCTGATTGGCGCTAAACGAGGCAGCCAGGAATTGGCGTCGAAAAATCCAATGCACAAGCGCAACTATGCCGTAGATAATGCTGGTCTCAAGCACGTCGCCCCAGGTGACCCACAAAACTTGGCCCACTAAAATATCTTTGATGTGCTCCGCGCCATGGGCGACTTTGTCGACCACCAAAACTATTGCGGCCGCGGCGAAGGCATAAACAATTCCTATAACGGCCTCTTGAGAAAACATTTGCTCGTGCTTGCGAGCTAGCGCAAACAAAGCGGCTGCCGCGAATGTCGCACCTAAAGAAACAAAATATGTTGCGGGAGA
>JAYSTF010000041.1:0-5199 GCA_043720065.1 Pseudobdellovibrionaceae bacterium
CGCCTGCATTTTAGCAGGGTTTGCTTTTGCGAAAGGCGAATACATTGGTTATTTGGATTCCGATTTACAAGATCCTCCGGAGCTTTTTGCAAAGCTCTACAACGTCGCTATAACCGAAGGTGTAGATATCGTCCATACTCGCCGCACGAGGCGACACGGTGAAAGCGCGGTAAAACTACTCGTTACAAAAATAGGTTACAGAATTCTGGGATATTCGATGAGCGTCCCGCTTCAACCCAACGTTGGCGACTTTAAACTGCTCTCTCGCCGGGTAGTCGATGCGGTATTAAAACTGAATGAGCCCCTGCCCTTCATACGCGGAATGATTTCTTACGTTGGGTTTCGCGCTTCTACCGTGGAATACGAGCGTGAAGCCCGATTCGGCGGTGAAACGCATTTTCAAATCTTTGGCCGCCGGGTAATTTCCAATTTTATAAACAATGCTCTCGTGAGTTATTCAGATCTTCCACTGCATGTTATCATTTACTTAAGCCTTCTTGGGATGCTTTTAGCGGCGGGATTAGTTGCCTATGCCCTGTTTATTAAATTCACCGGCCAAGCCGTACCCGGTAGTGCGGGCGTCCTCGTAACAATCACTACTTTTTCCTCTCTCATTCTTTTTGGCATTGGGGTTTTAGGCCTTTACATGTCGTCCATTAAGAAGGCCGTTTTAAATCGGCCAAATTATATAATCGAGTCCGTGCATGAAGCGCCATTCTTAGATGATCTCAAAGCTGCTCGGGAAAAATCGGGCAACTCCGTCGTGTAGCTAGGCGCTAAATGACGGCTTTACCCCCGTCATCGAGTTTAGCGGGCTGTTGCCAGTAATTGAACTGGGGTGTCCAATTCTCCTCCCCGAACCCCCCGAGGCTGAGGATATGCCAAAGAGAACAAAAGGCGTCACCAGGGCCAAACTCCGTTTGGTTCTTCTTAAAAATTTGATCTCCGGTGCGTACATACCAAGCCATGCCGGGCAAGTTTTCTTGGGCGTTATCCCCGTTCACATCTTTCAGGTAGGTAGTGCCGTGATGAGAAGCCATCTTAAAGCGCCAGCCGCGAGAGTTCGCAAACTGTCGCTGCGTTTCTGGAGAATCCTTGGAAAGTAGAACCACGGAAAACTTGTTCTCAAGGTGACCAAGGAACGCGTTTATCCCATCAGCCCAAACTGTGCAGAAGCGGCAGCCCTGGCCCATGTTGTGAATAACGATGAGATGCTCCTTATTGCCGAACATGTTTCTTAAGATGACGTCGCCGTCTAAATCCTTAAATGTATAATTCTTCGACTCAACAGGGGGCGCATCTCGTCGCAGTGTTTCGATCTGCTTCGTAAGATCCCACATTTGCTTCTCAAGCTTCTGAATTTCAGTCATAGACCACCCTTTGTTTATAAAGACTTTGTAACTTGTAAATTGGGTTTGGAGCAACCCATAATGCGGAGCCGATCAACCCGCTAAAGTTTCAATTGGCAGCAGAACACTTCCGCAGCGGAAGCGGTCCGCGTCATAATTCGCTGGCGCCGGCGCGAGTATTTTTAAACATTTACAGAGTATAAGTGCCAATATGATTTAATCTAATCGTTGTGATACGGCAGGTTTCGCCAGATCGCGAGACCGCGATAAATCTGCTCTAGTACCACGACTTTTGCGACATGATGATTAAACGTCAGGGCCGACAAAGACAAAATTAGATCCGAGCGTTTGCGAACGCTCTCTTCAAGGCCAAACGGTCCGCCGATAATAAACACAACCCGTTTTTTGCCCGACTCAATAGCGCGTACTAACCATTTGCTGAATTCACGAGAATCTTTTGCGACTTTGCCGCCCTCATCAAAGGCTACGACGTAATCGTCACTCTTTAAAGCACCAAGCAATTTCTCTGACTCGGTTTTCTTTTTCTCTTGGGATTGCGCGCGCGCCGCCGATTGCGCTTTTATGGCTTGAATCTCGAATTGAACGATTGGTTTTATTTTAGCGGCGAACACCGCTTCAGCTAGGTCGCCGTACTCTTCACGCGCTCCACTAACATAGAGCAAAACAAGCTTCATGAAAGACGGGGCGAAGGAGACGAGCTAATATTTGATTTTTCACCTGATGAAGAAAGAGTAAGTGCTTTTCCATCAGACCATAGATCTTCCAGGCGATACTCTTGGCGAAGGTAATCGTAAAACACATGAACAATCAAAGACCCGTAATCGAGAACAACCCAGCGGCCTTCGTTTACGCCTTCCAAGCCTTGCGGCCATACCCCGAGCTGGTGTTTAACTTCGCGACTCAAAAATTCAGCAAGTCCCGACGCATGTCGCGTGCTTGTTCCAGACGCAATCAAGGTATATTCCGTCGGGCCATTTAATAACCTAAGATCAAAGGCCTGAACGTTGATCGCACCTTTGCTGATCAACCAATCCGCGCACTGGCGTGTAAACCGTTCGAAATCACCAATGTTCTTTGAAACATTCTGGTAAAGGTCATTCTCGCGAATGTAATTTGCAACGGGCTCTGGAATAAGCGTCATCACCGACTGTTTTTCGCGAAGCGCTCGGCGAACTTCGGTGGCGGAAACATCAACGTCCTTAAGTTGGATGAATTGAACTTTGCTACCGTTAGAGAGAACACCTGCGCCTTTATGAAACTTAGTCACCAAAGGCTTCATTCCATTTGGGAAATACTCAACCGTCCGTGGAACTTCGATTCCGGGACGGCTAGTAACAACCAAATTCACTCTCTCTAGAATTTCAGCGAAGTCTTTCCACTGATCGAAATTTTCAAATTGGTCCATACCGATAATCAAAAATAGTTCGGCTTTACTATTTTCTTTTTTGATTGCCTTGATAGTATCGATCGAATAACTCACGCCACCGCGCTTAATCTCCCGGCCATCGACAGTAAGCCACTCTTCATTGCCTATCGTCGCGCGCTTGACCATTTCCAAGCGATGCTCAGGGCCTGAACCCTCGACCGGTGTGCGAAGTGGACTTTGTGACGCCGGAATCACTTTCACTTCATCAAGCTTCATTGTTTTACGAACAGTCAAAAGGCTGTTGAAGTGACCATTATGGAATGGATCAAAGCCACCGCCATAAATGCCAATGCGGGTCCCCGCTTTTACACTTGCTCGCTTTGCCGCGGGCTTAGAGGCTTTTTTCGACTTCTTGGGGGAAGACTTTTTTGCCGATTTCAATTAACAACTCCTTTAAATTTTCACCCGACACTGCGGATATCCAAAACGGGCGAACACCATTCTTTTCAAATTCTGCAATCACTTCATCACGTCGATCTTCATCGACGGTATCTACTTTATTCAACACAACCATCTGTGGCCGGCCGCCGAGCGGAAGAAAGTCCTCTTCTTCCATCACTTTTTCTTTATCATACTGCATAAGTTCATTTTGAATTTCAACGTAGGCTTCCCAAGGATCCTTGCCCGCCAATTCACTAATATCTACTAGGTGAATAAACACACGGCAGCGCTGAATATGCCGCAAAAACTGAACCCCAAGGCCCACACCTTCGTGTGCGCCAGCAACTAGTCCCGGTATATCGGCAATAACGAATGAGCGATACTCACCCAACTTCACAACGCCAAGATTGGGAACCAATGTTGTAAATGGATAATCCGCAATCTTTGGTTTTGCGGCTGAGATGCGGGAGATCAAAGTAGATTTCCCCGCATTGGGCTGACCAATGATTCCAACGTCGGCCAAAAGTTTTAGCTCAAGCTGAATTTTCTTTTCAATCCCGGGCAAACCTTTTTGAGCGACTGACGGCGCTTGATTAATACTCGACTTATAAAACGGATTTCCTTTTCCGCCGAGGCCGCCTTCTAAAAAGACGAGGTCGCCCTCTTGCGTAAGATCCAAAAGTATTTCACCATTTTCATCTTTAACGATCGTGCCTGGTGGCACTTCAAGAATCACGTCTTCGCCGGCAAGGCCTGATTGATTATTCCCGCGTCCGGGTTCGCCGTCTTTAGCCCGGTATTCGCGCTTCATGCGCAGATCGATAAGCGAATTAAGTCCCCGGTGAACACGGAAAATCAAATCGCCGCCGTCGCCACCATCGCCGCCGTCGGGTCCACCCCTAGGAGTGCCGGCCTCACGGCGAAAGCTGACCTTTCCTGGCCCGCCTTTTCCGGAAGCTACGGTAATTGTGATTTCATCTATGAACTTCATAAA
Organism: Pseudobdellovibrionaceae bacterium; assembly: GCA_043720065.1. Classification (GTDB taxonomy): domain Bacteria; phylum Bdellovibrionota; class Bdellovibrionia; order Bdellovibrionales; family UBA1609; genus JAIBAM01. Next base: position 4,172 of record JAYSTF010000041.1, read on the forward strand.
AAACAAAAAGCCCTTAAAGCTTGTGCTTAAGGGCTTCCTCTCTATTCAACCCAAGAATCGCTTAAACCAAAAACTACTTTATTAAGCTGTCTTTGGTTCTACGCTGACCTTGAATTTCTGCTTGTTCACGCGCTCAAACTTCACGTTCCCATCAATGATAGAAAAGATCGTGTGATCGCGGCCCATTTTAACATTTCGTCCGGGCAGAACTTCAGTTCCACGCTGACGGATAATAATCATTCCAGGTTTTACTTTTTGGCCGCCGAAGCACTTAACGCCGAGACGTTTACTGTGACTCTCACGACCGTTGCGAGTACTACCCGCCGCTTTTTTCGAAGCCATTGTTTACTCCCCTTTAGGACTTTTTCTTCGCAGCCTTCTTGGCTTTGCTTGCTGTTGATTTTTTTGCGCTCTTCTTTTTGCCAGAAGCTTTCTTAACCGGCTTCTTTGCTGCTTTCGCAGTCTTCTTTGCGGGAGTCTTAGTGTCAGTAGCATCTATTCCAGGCGTGCCCTTACGAGCTTCCTGCTTCATGTTCTCCATCCACTGCGACTTACGCTGATCACGCTCTTGCTTCTTTTCTGGATCAAATACCGCGGCTTTGTCTTTCGCAGTTACAGTTCCAGCAGGGCTAGAGATCGATTTAACAAAAACTTCTGTGTAAAGCTGACGATGTCCCGTCAAACGGCGATAGCCCTGACGGCGCTTCTTTTTAAAGATGATGACCTTGTCACCCTTACGCTGATTGGTCACAACCATAGTGACCTTGGCACTTTTCACCATCGGATCACCGATGATCAATTCGTCGCCACCAATGCAAAGTACTTCCGTCATTTCGACTTCAGTGCCCAGATCGGCTTCCAATTTTTCGATTCTCAGCACATCACCTGGCTGAACTTTATACTGCTTCCCGCCGGTGCGAATGATGGCGTACATATGAGAGGTCTCCTTGAATTCTTTTACGTAAGAGGGAGATATCTGCCACGCCGCAATACCCCAAGTCAACGTTTTAGCCGTTTTTCTGAGCACT
>JAYSTF010000042.1:0-2031 GCA_043720065.1 Pseudobdellovibrionaceae bacterium
GCAGTCTTCCCAGGTCAGGGCAGTCAACACGTTGGCATGGGAAAGTTTCTGCACTCCGAATTCGCAATCGCGAGAGAAACATTCGAAGAAGCTAGCGAAGCAATCAAATTTAAACTCGCACCCCTTTGTTTCGACGGCGCAGACTCTGATATAAACCTTACGGAAAATACCCAGCCCGCTCTTTTGACAGTTTCAACTGCGACATACCGAGTGCTTAAGCAAATCGCTCCCTTTAATCCAGTTGCCTCTGCTGGCCACTCAGTCGGCGAATATGCGGCGGTGGTAAATTCCGGCGCACTCTTGTTTACAGATGCCGTTCGTGCCGTTCGCCGCCGAGGGGAACTCATGCAGTCGGCAGTGCCCGTCGGAGTTGGTGGCATGGCGGCAACACTTGGGTTAGAGGCGGATCAGGTAAAAGCGATTTGTGCTTGGGTGAAGAAAGCAAACCCCAATTGGGTATTAGAGCCGGCGAACTTCAATGCTCCCGGCCAGATTGTGATTAGTGGTCACCAAGAAGCTTTAGATTGGCTGCAAGCAAATTTTAAACCCGATGCTTTTTCTGGTGCCCCGGCTCGACTTAAAATGATTCCATTAAAAGTTTCAGCCCCATTTCATTGCTCTTTAATGACGCCCGCGGAAACTGGTATGGCGAAATTTTTAGAGAGCGTAACGTTCTTAAACTCAGATTATCCGGTCGTACAAAACGTAACTGCCCAGCCGCAGACCAATAGCGCAACGCTTAAGGCCGATTTAATTCGTCAAATTTCAGCACCTGTACGTTGGGTTGAGTGTGTGAAGCGTTTAGAAAAGTTCGGCGCTAGTCGGCTTATTGAAGTCGGATGCGGCAAGGTTCTAAATGGTTTAGCGAAGAAGATCTCACCTGATACTTTAACTACGTTAAACATTAATTCACTTGGAGAATTAAAGGCCGCGGAAGCGGCTCTCTTAGTCTAGCGATAAAAGGATTATTGATTTTGAAAACTTCCAATCGACTTCAAGGCAAACAAATCCTGCTTACTGGTGGCAGTCGCGGAATCGGCGCAGGAATTGCGAAAGTTTTAGCGGCCGAAGGTGCTCGTGTAGCCCTGACGTACACTTCCCGCCCCGACGCCGCCCAAGAGGTTTGTAAGTCCCTTCCCGGGGAAGGGCATATCGCGGTATCCATGAACGTTTCAGATGCGGCTTCGGTGCAACAAGGATTTGATGAAGTGATTAAGGCCTTTGACCGCATTGATGGTCTTGTGAACAACGCTGGAATCACGAAAGATCAACTGATCCTGAGAATGAAGGATGAAGATTTTGACAGCGTGATTCAGACGAACCTGCGTGGCAGTTATCTTTGTTCAAAAATAGCCGTGAAATTAATGCTCAAAGCGCGTGCTGGATCGATCGTAAATATCTCAAGCGTTGTCGGACAAATGGGCAATGCGGGCCAAACGAACTATGCTGCAAGCAAAGCCGGAGTCGAAGGATTCACGAGAGCTTTGGCGCAGGAAGTAGGCTCCAGATCCATTAGAATCAATGCCGTTGCTCCAGGGTTCATTGTTACCGATATGACGGATGCACTGAACGCCAAGCAACAAGCCACAATCACGAGCAAAATACCTCTGGGACGCCTTGGATCGGTTGATGATGTCGCCTACGCCGTAGCCTATTTACTGAGCGATGAATCGACCTATATTACAGGTCAGGTATTAGGTGTAAACGGCGGGCTATACATGTGAAGTTACTTGGACTATATGATTTCGGAAGCAAATTTTAGCGGAGGCATTTCATGGCTGTACAAGGAAAAGTAATTAAAATTATTGAAGAGCAACTCGGCGTCGATCCAGATCGCGTTAAGCCCGAGGCCTCGTTCATCGACGATCTTGGCGCTGACAGTTTAGACATCGTCGAACTCGTCATGGCTATGGAAGAAGAATTCGATATCGAAATCCCCGACGAAGATGCAGAAAAACTTCGCACAGTACAAGACGTACTCAAGTATCTAGAGGGCAAAGGCAAAGCCTAGGGCTTTAGGTGCCCGTCGAC
>JAYSTF010000043.1:0-5134 GCA_043720065.1 Pseudobdellovibrionaceae bacterium
CAAAAGATTTTGCCAGATATTCGCATTGAGGAAAGGGACTTGATAGCAGTTGCGAAGGACGCATATGCACTTAGAAGCGAAGATTCCTATTCTTTTTTGGAAAAAGTAATTTCCCAACCGCAGATCACGGCTCGTGGTCTTTCAGAATTAATAGGTATGGTCCGGCCTTTGGGGTACGTCGGATTTAAGCCTAATCTGAGTGCTAGCGATAAAAAAATTCTGACTCTAATTGTTGGTCATATTAGGGCGACCGATCAGGTCAAAGAAGAGGCAAATAAATTTCTGAATCCCGTTGTGAAAGTTGTCGAAGATCCCAGCCGTCAAAAGCGCTAGCCGAAAAGCCCACTCTGTGACGTGCGAATTCCACAGACAAGCTATCATGGTTTGAGCGAAGTGTTTTCTCGAAGTGGCGCAGACGCTTAACGAGCACGCCCGTCAAGCTTGACTTATCGTGATCCATTCTGAGCGCAGGTAATGCCAAGAACATGCGGTGTGCCTAGTTCGCTCACCGTTACGCTTGGGCGATTGTGCTTAACAATATCGATTTCCACATTAGCCTGGGCGAAACATGGACGAGAATCTGGTCCATCAGGGCCCATTCCCGGCGCGCGATACTTCAAGCTTACAGAGTACTTTGTAGCCGTTCCTTGACCCGCAGAAGTAACGCCAACTTCCGTAATTTGAAGACCCGCCTGCCAGGCGTAGAGCCGTAGGGCTGGACTGCAGGCGGTTTTAGTAAATACTCACCAATTATCTTAAGGCAACGATTATGCGACCTATAACTATTTGGATAGGATCGACCTTCCAGGTCATCAATATTGAATTAAAAAACGGCGCCTCCTAGTAGCGAATGCGCCGTTCATTAAGGCCAAGAAAATCTAAGCCTTAGGGTTTAGCGCAAACTGACCGGTTGTATCTTTGCGCCGCTTGTTCAACAGACGCGTTACGGATCGCTTGAGCTTCTTTAACTCGTGCCGTGTAAACATCGCGAGCGTATGTCGTGTCGCCGTTATAAGTGGTCAAAGACAATTCGGTCGCGCGATTAAATTCAGCTGTCGCCGCGTCCATCTCTTCACGCCAGCCTGGATTGTAATTTGCGCTCGCAGCGTTCATGCGTCTTGTGTATACATCGCGACCATGCTCAACCGATGCCAAATATTCGTTCATGGCTTGGGAAATCGCGCGATCATAGTCGGATTTGGCGTTTGTATAAGAAGATTTAAGAGCAAGATCGGCTCCTGCAATCTCGGCATCGTAATCAACTCGCGCTGATTCGACCGACTTAGTAGGTTCACATCGATTAGTGTGGGCTGAAGCGTGAACGCTAAACATTCCGACAGTTAGGGCCAAAATTCCGGTGAGCAACCTTGAACGCATGAGAAAACTCCCTGAAAAAAATTGTTTGGAACTCGAAACACCGTTATCTCTAACGCCGCTCGAATCTTTCGGCCAATTCAATCGGGAAAACGAAAAGCTTTCTAGTTTAACCATGTGACAAGATCGAAACAGGTGCTCTCTACGAATTGGCTTCGTCCCTTAAGTCACTGACTACGATGGGGAACCGATGACTTAAATCGCATACGAGAAACTGGGTCTAAATGGCAGCTCTTACGTTCGCATGAAAAAAATGGCGAGAGCCGCCCTAGGCTGGTGGAACCAAGCCCCTTCTGCTGGGAACGAACATATTCGATTCCGTGGAAAAAGCAATCAGTGGACCTGGCGGAGCTCGCAACTTTACGGCCCAAGGCCAGGGGTGGAAGGCGGCTCGGTTGGCCGCTGGTCCAAAGTCAGGTGGTCGGAATGAATCTCAAAACGACACAATTGACAACAAGTACGCTATAGAGTACAGTCAGTCTTGAGTATGTCGATAAAGTCATCAACGCCGCAGAAACGCATCCATGCAAAGTTTTACGCCAGTGATTCTGGTAATGAGCCAGTGAAGGAAGCGCTGTTAGAGTTGGGGCGCCCAACCAAAACGGTAGTCGGCGAAGGCATCCGCTTTGTTGAAATTAATTGGCGGGTTGATAGGCCTTACGTGGATCGCCTGAGATCTGGTAAGGGCCGCTTCGAAGAAACGCTTTTTGAGGCTCGACATACGGTTGAGGATATCGAATATAGAACCCTTTTCTTTGTTTTTGGATCGGAAATGATTTTAGTCCACTTCTTCAAGAAGACTTCAAAGAAGACACCGAAGTCAGACTTGGATCTAGGCTGGGATAGAATGAAAAAGTGGATGCACAATCAAAGAGACATCGAAAATAAAGCTAAGAAAGCGAAGAGGTAAATTAATGGGACTGAAAAAAAATGTAAACACAGGTTCTAGTTTTTCTGATTTTCTTGAGGCTGAGGAACTTGAAGCGGAAGTGGCTGCGCGGGCTACAAAAAGAACTTTTGTTCACCAACTTGAAAAACGAATGACAAAGGCTAAGGCAACAAAAAGTAAACTTCGCAAGATTTTTGGGAGCCCGACGACCACCACTCGAGTTTTTGACGAAGACTATACAGCTCTTTCTTTGGATACGATGAGCAAAGCTGCTTCTGCCGTCGGTTGTGAACTTCAGATCGCGCTTGTACCGAGAAAGCTTGCGAGGTAGCTAAAAAACACGCAGTAAAAAACTGGCGAGAGCCGCCCTAGGCTGGTGGAACCAAGCCCCTTCTGCTGGGAACGAACATATTCGATTCCGTGGAAAAGGCAATCAGTGGACCTGGCGGAGCTCGCAACTTTACGGCCCAAGGCCAGGGGTGGAAGGCGGCTCGGTTGGCCGCGTACTTTGACTGCGGCCAAACCAAAATTAAGAAGCACCTACGGGCACTGAAATCCAAATCGTAACCGAAGATTGCAGTACCTCTAGAGGATTGAATAAGGCCCTTTCTAAAGCCGTGGCGTTGACATAGTGTATTATAGTGAAATATAGTGTAGCTCATATGGCGGCGTTTAGGTTCAGTCAGTGGCTGATGGATTGGATAGAAGATCAAACCCACTTTGCCTTTGAATGGGACCTCGGTAACAAAACCAAGAATTTCATCAAGCACGGGATGACGATAGAGCAGGCCGAGTCTGTATTTGATCAGGTAGAGGCTATACGGGTGCTGGGCGAACAAGTCGGCCCTAAAGTGAACGAGCCAAGGTACGGGATACTTGGACTCACTGGCAACTTTGAGCATGTGTCTTTGTGTTTTACGAGCCGTGGGTCAGGGATTCGAATCATTCACGTGCGAAAGATGAACAAGAAGGAGCGAAGATTATATGCCAAACTATGTGAAGAATGAAAAGGGCTACAGCAAGGTGAAGTTCAACGCCAAGGCGATCAAGGATGCTTACTCCAAGGCAAAGACCAAGCGCAAGCATCCAACCAGCGTGAATCTGCCTGAAGAGGTTATTACTGGACTGAAGGCTTTGGCGTTAGAGATGGAGGTCCCATACCAATCTCTTATGCGTCAGTTCATCACGGAAGGACTGGCTAAACGAAGAAAGGGTGCATAGAGAGTCCTTGATTTTTTAATGTCGGAAAAGAAGGAGGCACATCGACCGCGGTCCGATAGACTGCGAACTATTAACTGGGGTTCGGGAATATAAAATTTCCTGGGACAAGGACGATGAGATCTCGGCGGAGCTGGCAAAACTACGCTGGGAGAAGAAATGGACCGTTAAGAAGATCGCCGAGCACATGGGCTTGACCTATGATTCGGCCCACGCCCGGTTGCGACGATTGGCTAGTAGTCGCTAACAGCGGTTGCAGAATTACTCTCGGAAGCCAATGAGTCACTTCTAAAACCAGATTTAAAAGTTTCCAGGTCGTTAGAATTTTGAATGTCGATTGTAACCTTAGTAAACAGCTTACCTAAAGTTTTATCCTCTACGGAAATTGCTTGAACTTGAATCAACATATCGCCGAGATTATACCAATTACCATCACTATGGACTCAGTTACAGTCTTGGTTTCGCACCAAACGGGCATTTGACAGTGACGGCATTTTTATTTTGGATCAATCACACTTGGTGGTGCCAGACAATCCTAATTATAAAAACGCCGTACGTATGCCAGTGGATCATTTTGGGCAACTCTACAAAAACTATACCGAGCTCTCATCAGAACAAAAAAGAGTATTGCCACATCACCCTTTTGCACACTGATCTTAAGGCCGAATGGTTTCATGTCAGTCAATACGCCTTTGGCCCCGGTAATGAAGACGAACTTCCGCAAGCCGATCGTATCATCGACACATTTTGCAAAAATCATCCTGGCGTAACCAAAGAGCTCATCATGGACCGCGGCTACCTAGACTGATCCCTACCAATCGCAAATAACTTCGGGGCCTCGCCCACCACGAAGAATCCCACGTTGACCCACCGAGCTGTGCTCCACGGCTGGGCACCGCTGCGCCGAAGGCGCGCGGACTGTCTGAATTGCAGTTTTGGGGTAGCCTCACTTGTACTGAAGAAATCTGTGTGGTACGAAATTTATTATGAAAAAAGCTTTTTTGTTTTTACCTTTTCTATTTGTATCTCCTCTAGTTTTGGCGAAGTCTGGTGCGCCGTGGAAGGATGGTTCGACGGTCGAATGTCGATCTCCAAGTACGCACTCAAAACGAGCCGAATTTGTATTGACTGTTGTTAAGGCAAGTATTCATGAGAGTCAATTTGGCGGTGGCGTATCGGAAATGAAAATTGAAGGAAAAGTTTTTGAAGAAGGTCGAATACTTCATGAATTCAGTGAGCAAACTTTTACAGGTTCTTGGCCTCGTCAAGAAGGGTCAAAATTTGAATTTTTTTTTAGTGAAGGTTGGCCTCAGGTGACTTATTTTATCGCGCGGTTTGATGATAGTTTTGAGGTTAAAGACGCGTTTGCTATTTTCTACCCTACTCAAAGTTATCAATACCGGGAGCTTCAGTGTAGGCTCATTTTAGCTAATTAAGTAGATTTTCTCGAAGGAATAGCTTCCTCCTAAGCTTTGTTGACCGGTGCGCTACGCGAAGCGAGATCAGCGCGCTCGCTATGCCAGCGCAGAGCCGGCCGACTCCTGCCATGGTGACTAGTGTCATTGGAGCACCTCCTCAATAAATTTCAAACTCAACTATTGGAGTTTATAAGCGATTTGACGTTTCAACTTTCTAGAAAATCCCTCGCCTACG
>JAYSTF010000044.1:0-14883 GCA_043720065.1 Pseudobdellovibrionaceae bacterium
CGAATCATCCCGATCTTTTGTCCCCCGGAGCATCGACGGATATTCGCCAGACGGTGAATCAGGTGTTTTCCATTGTAAGCGAAGCTCATAACGTTTTAACTCACAGTGAAAAGCGGATGAAGCTGCTTGATGATCTCAAGCAAAAGCAAGCGGAAGACCAGATCCGAGCGGAAGGACTTGCCGAGGAAGCAATTAACTTTCTCCGTCGAGGCCGTGCGGGCGAAGCGTTGGAGAAGACAGAAGAGGCAATGAAACTCTACCCGAGTCGAAGCGTGAAGCTTGCCCATGTCTGGGGACTATTAAAGTCCAGCGACACAGACGGCAAAAAAGCCGGGCAGGCCAATAAAATCCTGGATTCCATCTCTCATGAAGAGCGCCGCATTCCCCAGTACCTTTTTGTCCAAGGGCTCCTTAGAAAGGCTCTGGGCGACGACGCAGGTGCCATTGCGGCATTTGATAAAGCGATTGGAATGGATGCGAATTTCCTCGAAGCTCGCCGCGAAAAGTCCGTGGTTAGCGGCAAAGCCGATAAGAAAGTCGACATTTTCAACGCCGACTTAACTCAATTGGTCGGGAACTTCTTTAAGAAGAAGAGCTGATTTTTTTAAGGGCGCACTCTGCAGCGCCTTTAGCTCCTCAAGCTTACGAATATTCTGCTGCAAAATAGCTTCAAGCACATGAAGTTCTCTCTCACTGGGCCAGTTTTGCAGCAACAACCGCTTGAAGGTCAAATATGCACTGGCCTTGTGACGGTGAAGAGAAAACCCCATCGCGATTAACCAGCGCTTTATCGAATCATCAGGAAAATATTTGGCTTTCGGCCGCTCTTGGGGTTCCCGCTCGCGAAAAGGTCTCACCGCTTCTTGCGCCAAGTAAAGTCCAAGCATCACCGCTTGAGCGAGGTTCATGCTTTTAAATTCCCCTGGAATTGGTAAATAGGCAGCGCGATTCGTCCAGGCCATATCTTGCGCGCTTAAGCCATGGGCTTCGGGCCCGAAAATTAAATAGAGTGGAAGGCCACCGGCTTCAGGCGGGGCTTGAGCTTTTAAGTCTTCTAGGGTTTTGGGAAGACTTTTAATTTGCCGGCGCTCTCCCTGGCGCCTTGTCAGCGCGATCCGATAGCCTTCACCTTCAGTGGCGTAAAAATCATCCCACGTCGGGTATATCGTTACAGCTTTAAGCCAGTCTTGCGCACCCGCGAGCATTTGTTTCGCGGCCTCATCGATTTCACATTGCGGATCTATTAAGATAAGTCGATCACCGCCCATGTTAGCGAGGGCTCTTAAGGATGAGCCAATGTTGCCGGAAAACGTGGGCTGGACTAAAACGGCGTTGACCGATGTGATCATAATTTGCGCCCCGCCAGACGAATCCCATCTTTAACACAGTCTTCGGCCGTCTGTGAAAGCCCCTTCGTGCTCAATAGATGGGTGGAGAGTTTTTCAATCAAAGCGACAGATGATTTTTCGCTTTGCTGCAATCCGATTTCGAGAAGCTCGACGCCAAAAATCCAATTATAGGGATAAAGTTCAAAATACTTTTGCACCAGCATCGGGAAATTCACAGCTGTATTTGAACTTTCCCTTAAAGAGCGAACCTCTGAAAAAAAACTAAAGATCTCTTTTTGCTCGGCTGTATAAATTCGTCCCGGAACTCTCTGCGCGACAAAATCGTCCGTGTCCCCGAACCCTGCACGATCCGCGGCTCCACCAAATACTTTAAACACTCGCGTCCCCAACGCTAAGTCAAAGGCGCCCCAGCTCGGACAAAAAAGAATTTCGTCGCCTCTTTTGACCGTGCAGTTCTGGAACGTCAACAGCAGAACCTTACCGTCTTTGCGAAGATCGTTCTGAAAATCCCCATGAAGTTCAATTCCACTCGTAAACCGTGCCCTTACCGTTTGGCCGGACTTTAAGTCGGAAAGGCCATCGACGGATCCAAGTGGAGACGAAAACCCATGGACATGATAAGTGGGACCATGACCATCAAGTTGCTTGCGGTCATAAGCGAGACTTACCGGACCAGAGAATTTAACAAAATCGATGTGGTCATCCCGAGAGGCGAAAGAATCTAAAACACCACTGATTTGTAATCCGGTGTTCAATTCCACAGTGTTCACGGTTGCGGCATCCCGAGCTCGCTCAAGGCCGATTTTTCCACCAATGCGATAGGCCATCTTCGCAGCAAGCTGTTCGAGGACATCCCCGAGATGCTCGAAACTTGGAGTCACAAAAAGCTGAGGTTGTGGCTCGGTAATGTCATAGCCCACGTCGATACATTCGATGCTCAGTGGAATTTTACGCACCTTTGAACTTAAACATTCGTGAGCTTCACCAAGAGAAGATAAAAGGCCCGCGCCAAAAATCTTTGGATTTTTCAAATTGCCAATGAGTCCATACTCCGCCGTCCACCAGTTCATTCGGCTGAGCCAGCCGGCTTCCGATACGTAAGTTAAATTGCGATTGACTGCTTCAAGGTGCGCTTCCGCGCGGGCGATGTCTTTTGCTGAGGAGTCACGATTTTCCTTAACGTCACTTAATTCACGGATGGCTGAGTACTGATCCATATCTTTCTTAGTAATGATCGCGTTGCGCGCGACCTCGGCATACTTTTTTAAATAAGCCGCAAACTCAGGTTGAATCAGAATAGGGGCATGGCCCGCGGCCTCGTGCACAATGTCGGGGGCTGGAGTATAAGTCAAATGCTCGATGGACCGCATATCCGCCGCAATAGGAAGTATCCCAAGAGATTGAAACTCCATGAAGGCCGCCGGCGGTATAAACCCACTGACGGGAATAGCGCCCCAGCCAAATTTGGCGAGTTTTAAATCCATCACGCTGATTTCAGGAATCCGCTCAATATCGATGCCGGTTTTCTTAAGACCCTCGACATAGCAAGGATGGGCATGGACAGCCAAAAAATCATTCAATTGGCGCATAAGGAAGCGCCAAACGGCCTGGTCTTCAGGCGTATATCGCGAATAATCCTGCTCGACGGCATAACGCTTGAGATGTTCAGGAATTTGGCTACGAGCGGGCGACATGATTTGCCTTTAGCTGATTAAGTAAGGACCGTCTTTCACTAAATAATTTTTGACGTAATCTGAAATACCATCTTCCAACGACCAGGAAGGGGCCGCAAGGTCCTGGCCGAGAAGTTTATCCATCTTTGCTTCCGTAAAATATTGATACTGGTTTTTAACGGAAGCAGGCATATCAATCCAATTGATTTTTGTTTCCTTGCCAAGGTTTTTAAAAACCGCATTCGCAAGATCCAACCACGTGCGCGCTTTGCCAAAGCCCATATTGTAGATCCCGGATTTCACTTGTCCATTTTCAAAAAGGTTCCACATCCATGCAGTGATATCTTTAACATAAACAAAATCACGCAGCTGCTTGCCGTCTTCATAGTCTGAGCGGTGAGAGCGAAACAGTTTAAGCTCGCCGGCTTCCTTGATTTGATTTACAGCCTTAAATACTACGCTGCTCATCTCACCTTTATGATATTCATTGGGTCCGTAAACATTAAAGAACCGTAGGCCATACCAGCGATCCGGAGCCGACGATTGTTTCTCCGCCCAAACATCAAAGTTCGCTTTAGACCGACCATAGGAATTTAACGGAATATACTTTTCGCTCGTCTTCTTATCGTCAAAGCCGAGATCACCATTTCCATAAACAGCGCCGCTGCTCGCATAAATAAAAGGATAACTGGACCTTTGCGCGGCTAAGAACAGTTTTTGGGTGTACTCGGTATTTGTACGGCGGAGAAATTCCACATCCATTTCAGTCGTTGAAGAGCAGGCGCCCATGTGAAACACAGCTTCAATATTTTCCGCGTCGCTACTTACTACGAACTTAAGAAACTCTTCGTCCGTCATAAAGTTGGAGTAAGTGAGGTGCTTTAAAAGTTCTGGGCGAGTTTGTAGATTCACGCGGTCAACGGCCAAAATGTTGCGGTGGCCACGGCGATTAAGCTCCCACACCATCGCACTTCCAATAAAACCATTTGCGCCTGTGACTACGAACACGCTTGTCTCCTCAAAATGAGATTCGAGGAGAGTTTTACCAGGCCAGAAGCTATTTAGTCCATCGCCCTTTTGGGCTAGATGTCTTGGGCGTGAGATTCCACAAGGGTCAGCATTTGGGTGAGCAATTGGGTAGCTGCAGGGGATGCAGTCGGCTTAAGGGGATTGTGCCGCATTTCAGACCCTAAGGATTGGTCCTCGATTATCGCATTAAGCACCTCTTGGATGGCGGCATCGCTAAAGCCCTTACGGCGCGCCTTGAGTAGTTCTTCAACGACATGAATAAGGGCATTACCGGTGATGCGATTACTACGATTGATGCGCGAAGCACGTTCACTTAAAGTAGTAAGAACATCGGGAAGAGCGTCTTTGTGCGCCACACGCTTAACCAAGCTCTTATATAAGAGCTGCAGGCGCAGCATGCGTTTGCTCACGCGGTCAGTTAGGTGCTTGTCTTTTCCGGCGGCATAGTCGGAGAGCATAACTTCAAACAACTCTCTGCTGGAAACAATGGTGCTGTTGAAGGAGTCCAAATTCGTCAGCAAATGAGCCGGTAAGTGTGACAAAACAGCTCTCATATTGAAAATTGCGGGCCGGTTTACGCCATCGGGCACACGGGAAAGTTTGCGGAAAGTTTTCATGCGTTCGAAATAAGAAAATTCAGCGAAAAATCGCTTCGCGTAGCGGCGGTGTTTATCAAGCAAAAGCTCGCGCTGTTTGTCCGTGAACCCCACCTGGTATAGAAAGCGATCAAGCAAATGATATTGGAAGAGTTGATCGAAGCGATTGAGGGAAGAATGCCGGCGGAATTTATCCACCGGTTTGCGCACACCGGTTTGGATAAAATCCGTCATTTGCGCAAAGGTCTGTATGATGAGCCGGGCCTTAGCGCGCTGTTCATTTAAGTTAGTTGAGAATCTCTCAACGTCGTCATAACGGTATTGATCATGCCTAAGACCGAACTGGCGAACACTTCCATAATCGATAATGCCTGCATTGCCGAGAACGTTGTCGCCGTCCCAATCAAGCCAAGCAAAAATATATTCGCGGTCTAAGTGGGCCGAAAACCGTGCGAAGCTGCCAGTGAGTTCCTGCAGCATCAAATCGTATCGCCGTCGGTGTTGAGCAGAGAATTTCCATTCTTTGTTGATGTGCTGGCGGGCGATGAAATAATCGGCAGCGTTTTTTAAGCGTTCATGTTCGCCTTGGCGAAGATGCGCGAACATATGCGCCGGACGCAACAGATTTTGGCCCGCGCGGACGCCAATCCCCATGCCTTTTCCCAAATCAACGATAGCTAAAACTCGCTCGGTAGGGATGCCGTTTTTATGGAGAGTTTCGGCCATGATCGCGGCAGCATAAAGTTCATCAATCTCCGCCATGCCGCAGCCGTACCCGTAATCGTTGTTACCTGAGCGAAGGGGCTTGCCAGCCAACACCACTCCAGGTGCGAGCGCGGTTACACCTGTACCACGGCTGCTCACGTCCCAGATTTGCGTGCGATTTTTTACGATTCCATTCCATACACAGCGGCCGTCGCCCGACGTGCGCCCGGCCTTATCTGGGTGTTGGAGCTGGAGATATCGAGTCGCCATGTATTTGTTTTTCTTCAACATGGTCTTTGGGAAAATCACATTATGCTCATGATCCCATTCGTTAATGATGCGAATGCAAAATGTTTCGAGTAGCTTGTCTTCCAGTGCACGATTTAATCGATGCGGGTGTTGTTCTGGTAAAAGGCCCATTTCTTTCCCGAGATCCCAATTGAAGTAAGCGACTTTGCCGCCGGGAAGTAAACGAACATCGTAGAGTAGGCAGCCCTCAGGAACGGCCGTCTGCCATGGGTGGGTACCATCAAGCTGATCAAAGCTAGAGTATGAACCATCCAGCGCGGTCCGCGTTTGGTTGGTCGGCTTTGCTTGGGAACGAGCTCGTTGCCGTCGTTCCAAAGATATGACTTTGGCCATCCACTCTCCTCTCTATATTATCGGGTCTATAACTCTGAGAGTTGAGGATTTGGGCCTGAAAACGACTCAGGATGAGGCGTTTAAACGAATTCGACGGCGGTCAAACCGCCATAGCGTGATGAAAAGTTAGTGACCTGTCCTTGATACGACCTCGCGACTGCGAGCTGAATTTGATCGCGGTAAGTGAAAATTCTTAAGTCGAACTTCCAATTCTCCATATAAGTATCAGTCTCCGAAGTTTTCCAGTTTTGCGCTGGCACAAAAGTCTGGACTAAAGTTTCCTCTTCGAGCAAACGCTCGAAAACTTTTCTGGAAACAGAAGACCCTCGATAAACAGATTTACTTCCATGGGAGCGGCGAGGCTTGAAGAATAAAGTTTTGCGTTGCGCCCAGACTTCTTCCGCCGTTCCCATTTCTTTTAGCTCAAACGTTGGAATTAAAACTTCTCTGAGTGCCTGAGCTTCCGCGTCGGACGCTCCCGTTTTTTCTAACCAACCAGGTTCGCTAATCTCCACCAAGCGGGCTTTATCGGCGAACAAATGATAGGCCCACGGATGTGGGGAAATAGCAGCGGTCGAAGTCATGTAAGCCTCGCGGAGAGCGGCGAAACGGGGATCGTTCAAATAAAAATCGGTCAATCGGTTGTAGACGAAATCAACGCTCTCGCCGTTTAGCCAGAGCTTGTTTTGAGTGAATTCAAATTTGTCGGCGTCAGCGATGGCGGCTTTCCAGCCGTGGCTCTCAAACCAATCCCGATACATAAAAAATTCGATGAGCATTTTCTGCTCGAGGACATTCTCGTCGGCAATGGCAATGCTTTTTAATGGTCGACCAAAAGAGGCAGCCTCTTGTGCAAATGTCTGGTGCAAACTCTCAAGCGCATCTTTTCCGTTCCATCCAGAAGCTAGACCATGGGCCCGATATAGAACGTCCGAGAGTAAGAATGACGACGCATTGGTGTTGACCTCTACCAAATTGGCGCCGCCCTCTTGCGTAGTGTGAAAATCATAGGCCATGAGAACCGCGTCCGTGCGCGCCGGGGCTTGTGACAACCACGTCTGGTCTGTTGCAAGTGCCCGCCTGAAGCTTTCTTTTTGAGCGAGACTATAATGAGCGGTGATGGCGGCTTGCGCAGCTCTTGCGACTTTCTTCGGGAGCCGAATACGGTGAGGCGAAGCCAATCTTTCTAGATCGACTTCCTCTTTTAATTCCTTGGTGCTTGGATACCGTTCAGCTAGGCATTCCCGGTAAGCGCGGTAGAAATTAGCATAAGAAATCACTTCGGCGTAACGTGCTTATCTCCCGGCTTCCAGCCGGCGGCGCAGAGCTCACCTGATTTTAAGCCCGTCAAAACGCGCAAAATTTCTCTTACGTCGCGACCTACGCTCAAATTATGAATGCCCATGTACTGAATAACACCGTCGGGATCGATAATGAAAGTGCCGCGGGTTGCGATCCCTTTGTCTTCAAACAGTACGCCGTAGTCGCGGGCCACGCGATGAGTGATATCACCAATCAGCGGATAGCCGAGCTCGCCAAGATCGTCTTTGATCCAACGCTTGTGCGAGTGAACAGAGTCGCTGCTACAGCCGATAACTTCCGCGCCAAGAGCTTTGAAGTCTTTCGCGGCGTCACGGAATTGCGTGATCTCTGTAGGGCAAACAAATGTAAAATCAAGCGGGTAAAAGAAAAGCACAACCCATTTTCCTTTGTAATCTGAAAGGCTGACATCTTTAAAGTCGCCACCTTGGACTACTGCGGGTGCTTTGAACTGAGGTGCTGGTTGACCAATCATCGGCATTTTAAAAAACTCCTTGTGAGGCTATGTAACGCTTCGGGTAAGTCTTGCCACAACCCATGGCCTTTAAGCAAGTGACCTGCTAACAAGTCAAAGCATGTCAGCCACTTGGAAGATCATCACTTGGAACGTAAATGGCATTCGTGCCTGCGCGCAAAAAGGCGCTCTATTTTCCTACTTGCGTCGCGAAGATCCTGACTTTCTTTGTTTACAAGAAACCAAAGCGCACCCGGATCAGCTGGAAGGGGGGACTCATCATCCTGAAGGTCGCAAAAGTTTTTGGTCCTCCGCTCAGCGCAAAGGCTATTCAGGCACTGTGACTTACTGCAAGGCGGAGCCAAAGGCTGTTGCACATGGAATTGGGATTCGAAAATTTGATACCGAGGGACGCTTTGTCATTACAGATGTAGGCGATTTCATTCTGTTTAATGTTTATTTTCCCAATGGTGGAATGGGTCCAGAGCGCCACGAATTCAAACAAGAGTTTCTCATTCGCTTCACCGAGCACCTTATACGTCTTAACAAATCTGGCCGGGAAATTGTTTTGGTGGGTGATTACAATGTGGCATACCTCGACATCGATGTTTTTGATCCCCCGCGTCTGTCAAAGATTAGCGGATTCCTTCCTGAAGAGCGCACTTGGTTCCTAGAGTTTCTAAAGGGAGGATTTACAGATTGTTTTCGTCATCTGCATCCAATGCTAGAGCGAAAGTTTACTTGGTGGTCCTACCAAGAGCAGGGCCGGATCGGGAATCATGGCTGGCGCATTGATCATATTTGCGTGACCAAAGGTTTGGTTAACCGCATTGTGCGGGCCGAGATTCATGATGACGTGACGGGCTCAGATCATTGTCCCGTATTAGTGGAACTCAAGCGCTGAACTCTTGCGCTTATGGGCTGGTGCCGCCATTCTTTAAGAGATGCGAATTGGTTTTCTATTAAGCTTCATTTTTTCAGTTCAAGCCAATGCCCTTTGCGTAAATGCATTCACTACCAGGCTTCGTGCTGAGCCATCAGGAAGCGGAAAAGTCACTTGGGTGGTTGGTAAATACATGCCGCTGGTGGAGCTAGAGCGAAAAGGGAATTGGATCAAAGTGCGAGACCTCGATGGCGATGTTCATTGGGCGGCAGGGGGTGACCTGACCGGCCGTGAGCGATGTGTCGTGGTCAAAGCCACAGCCGCAAGTCTTCGCACCGGACCGGGTACCAAATTTCCCTTTGCCGACATCCAAATGGTCGACCGCTATACCGCCTTCAAGCGAGTCGAAGCTGAGCCTGAGGACTGGTACAAAGTGGAAGACGAGTCAGGCTCCACCTATTGGGTTAGCGCGTCACAAGTCTGGCGCGCAACCACCGTCAGCCGAATCGGCTTCTAAGGTGCCTTAGGCCGGTTTCAGGCGCTGTAAGAATTTATTGTTGCAATTTCCTGCGAGCTCGTGTGTAAATAGTTCAGTTCCAATTTGGCACTGATGCTGGAAACTTTTCTGGTAGCCGAGTGAAATTAGGGATTTATAGGGGGATTACATCTATGACACTGTCTCAGGAACTCTTAGCAAATTGCAAAAAGAAGCTAGTTGAAGCCAAGTCCGAGATTCTCAATCGCGTCCGCGAATCACGCCACGACCTCTATAATAACGAAGATGCAAGAGGCGGCGACGAAGGCGATCAGACAATGCGCGCCCTGGCCGAGAGTGAGTTCCTAAGCATGCATGAAAGACTCCGCCAACAATTAATGGAAATCGAAATGGCATTGGCCCGCATCGAGCGCGGTAGCTACGGCGTTTGTGAAGAAACTGAAGAGCAAATCGAGACCGAGCGTCTCCTTACAATCCCTTGGACGCGCCTCAGCATTGAAGGCGCTGAAATCCGCGAAACCGTCCGCAAACGCTACGCCCGCTAGGTCGTAGCTTTCGGCTCCAGTACGAAATGTAAAACGATATACCCGACGAGCGCGGAAGTGCGATTACACAACATATATAGACAACGATCCCCAATCCCCTCGTTGTCGAGCGTACCCAGTTCAAAGGTTTCACTTCGATCCTCCCATTTTTTGACTCACAACAGCCCATCCACAGAGTTTATAGAGCAACCGGGCGCCGACGTTCCCGTCCCACTCATTTGCGCCAGGCGCGACTTCATTTAGATCAAAGCCCACAATCTTCCGACCTGACTTTACAAGGGCCGAAAACAGATAAAGCACCTGATCGAAGCTTAGGCCGCCAGGAACCGGAGTTCCCGTATGGGGGCAATACTCAGGTGAGAGTCCGTCAATATCGAATGAAACATAAACCTTGGGAGGGAGGGCATCCACAATATGTCGGCAGAGGAGGGACCAAGAGGTTCCGCCAAGCAACTCACGCTTAAGTTCAATGTCGAAGAAGGTTTTTATATCGGGTCGCGATTGAATAAAGTCATACTCCTCTTTACAGAAATCGCGAATGCCCACTTGCACCAATTTTTTGGGGCGCCAATCGGCCTCCATCACGTTGCGCATAATCGACGCATGCGAGTGCTTAAAGCCTTGATAGCTATCGCGAAGATCAGCGTGGGCATCGATATGAAGAACGCCAAACTCGCCATTCACCGATTCGCTAACCGCATGAATCGCGCCTTCAGGCGAAGAATGGTCACCACCGATAAGCCCAAGAAGCTGGCCATTTTTTAAAACCGCTCGGCTCTCCTCATAAACCCAGCGCACCATTTCGTCGCACCCTTGGTTCACTTGCGTTAAAAGCCGTTCACCTTTGCCTGAAAGTGTTCCCGCCTCTTCCAGTTCGGACCGTACTTCAAGCGCGATGGGCTTAAGTTTCGCATTTAGCTGATTTAATTTTTCAGGAATGGGCAGTAGAAAATACCCTTCTTCATAGGCGGCTCCGGTTTCAAGATCAAAAAGATCAATCTGTGGGCTTGCTTTCAAGATTGCGTCAGGGCCTTGCGCCGTCCCGCCGCCATAAGAGGTGGTTACTTCCCAAGGAACGGGCAGTAGCACGAGGCGAGCGAGTTCACGAGTGGAAGGCAGACCAAAAATTCCGACTTTGTGTGAGACTGTTACAGATGGATCGATTGCCATAACTTTAGGTCCTCAAGAGTGAAAGAAATTTCCCCTCGATCTTAACGAGAGACCTAGTTGGGTCAATGATTTAGAGCATTTCTTCCACTTAAAAAGTTGAAAGTTGAATAAAAAAAGGCTCAATTGGTCCCCTTAATGGCCCTTCCTTTGGAGGTTATGAATGAAGCGACTGATGTTTATAGGCTGTGGATTGATTTCAGCACTCGTATTTTCATCGTTGGCCGCAGCCAGCGTCCCTGCAAATTTGAATTACAAAACCATTGGTAACCCCGAAGCCCCCCAGGGCGGAATGTTCCAGTTTGCTTTTTCGGCGGAACCGGAACGATTAAATCCTATCAATAGCCAGGACCTTTATGCCCAGTACGTCCAAGAGTATGTCATGGATGGTCTCATGCACATGAACCTCGACACTTATGAACTCGAGCCGGCTTTGGCTGAGCGTTATGAGGTCAGCAAAGACCAAATGACTTACACGTTCTTTCTTCGCAAAGACGCGAAATTTCACGACGGCAAACCGGTGACGGCAGAGGACGTAAAATTCACCTTCGACGTCATCAAAAATCCAGAATACAAAGCGGTTCACCGCTTGCCCTACTACGAAACCATTGGCGAAGTGACGGTCGTCGACACGCACACGGTTAAAATCAGCACCAAGAAAAAGTATTACATGAACATGGAAGTGATGACGACTGTGGGCTACACGCCTATCTCTCCGAAGCATTACTATGGCGACCCTAAGAAAAAGCACAACAAAGACCTGATGGGCTCTGGCGCTTACAAGCTTGCAACCTACAACAAGGGCAAAAATCTAATCTTAGAGAAAAACAAAGACTGGTGGGGCAACAGCGTTCCGCATCTGAAGGGTAAGTTTAATTTCGAAAAAATCATGATCCGCTTTGTGAAAGATGAAAACCTTGAGCTAGAACTTCTGAAGAAGGGCCAACTTGATTACGATGTAATGACTCCCGAAGTTTTCATGAAAAAAGCTGAAGGTGCGCCGTTTGGAACCACGGTCCTTAAAAAGAAAGTGGAGAACTCAGATCCTACTCGTGGCTACGGATTTATTGGTTGGAATTTCAAAAACCCGATGTTTCAGGACAAAAACGTCCGTGTTGCTTTAGCACATTTGATGAATCGGGAAGAGATGAATAAAAAGTTCCGCTTTGGTCTTTCCGTTCCTGCCACCGGCCCTTGGCTCTACAACAATCCTCATGCAGATCCGAACGTGAAACCTTTCCTTTATGATCTCGCGAAGGCGAAAGAGCTTTTGAAAAAGGCCGGCTGGGAGGACACGGATAAAAACGGCGTTCTCGACAAAACAGTGGACGGCAAAAAGCAAGAATTCCGCTTCCAACTTCTTTTCCCAAGCCGAGACGTGGAGAAGTATTTTACGCTCTACAAAGAAGACTTAAAAAAAGCCGGTATCGAGATGGAGCTGAAGCTCGTCGAGTGGAATACCTTCATGAAATCTCTCGATGAGCAGAAATTCGACTCCGTATCCCTGGCTTGGGGTGGTGGCAGTCTTGAGAGCGACCCTAAACAGATCTGGCACTCAGGATCTTCGAAGAATGGTGGCTCAAACTTTATCAGCTACTCCAATCCGGAAGTGGACAAGCTGATCGATACCGCCCGGGAAGAACTCGACGCTAAAAAGCGCTCAGCAATGTGGAAAAACATCTACAAGACGATTGCTGAGGACGCGCCCTATGCGTTCTTATTCAACGAAAAGTACATCTTGTACGCCCACGATAAAAAAATCGCGATGGCGCGCGAAACCTACAAGTACAATCTTGGCCGATACTACTGGTGGGTAGCGAAGTAAGCGGTTGGGCGATCGATGTTTCAATATATAGCTAAACGAATTTTAATGATGATCCCCACATTGTTGGGGATCACTCTGATTTGCTTTGTCGTCATCAATCTTGCTCCCGGCGGTCCCATTGAACAAAAACTAATGGCGATGCGTTTTGGTGGCGGAATGGCCGCCGGTGGTGGCGGAGGTGCGGGAGGCGGGGGCAGCGGAAGCTATGGTGTTTCCGCAGAAGTGCTCGAGGCTTTAAAAAAACAGTACGGTTTCGATAAGCCCGTTCACGTGCGCTACTGGATTTGGCTTACGAACATCGCGACTTTGGATTTTGGCGAAAGCTTTTCTACCGAAGAGCCGGTCACTGAAGTCGTCGCAAGTAAATTTCCGGTATCCCTGCAATTCGGGATAATCTCACTAATCCTTACGTATTTGATCTGCGTCCCATTGGGCATTGCAAAAGCCGTCAAAGACGGCACGCGCTTCGATATGGTGAGCAGTATACTTCTCATGTTCCTGTATTCCATTCCGCCTCTGATTCTAGGAATTCTGCTCAGAGTGTATTTGGCCGGGGGCGCATTCGCGGATTGGTTCCCTCTTGGTGACCTTTACTCCGACAATTATTTTGACCTGACGACTTGGGAAAAGTTTAAAGATCGGGTTCACCATTTCATATTGCCTCTAATTTGCTACATCGTCGGTAACTTCACCGTGATTACCTTTTTGATGAAGAACTCTTTGCTTGAAGAAATAAAGCTCGATTACGTGCGCACGGCGCGCGCCAAGGGTTTAGATGAGCGAAAAGTTATTTATAAACACGCGTTGAGAAACGCCCTTATTCCTATCGCAACGGGACTGAGCAGCTTTCTCGCAGTCTTCTTTGCGGGCTCAATTATCATTGAACAGATATTTAATCTCGACGGCATGGGACTGCTTGGTTATAAGGCCGCACTCTCTCGCGATTACAATGTTCTCATGGCGCTAATTTTCTTTCAGGCTGTCATCGCCTTGGTTGGTCGACTTCTTAGTGACATTACTTATGTGTTTATTGATCCGAGGATCGATTTCTCATGATTGAAAGCAGGATAAAGAACGATCTTACGCTTAAGAGATATCGTCGCTTTAAATCGTTGAGGCGGTCGGTGATCTCCGTTTGGATTTTTGGTTTTCTTTTAATTTTAAGTGCTACGGCGGAAATATGGGCCAACAGTAAGCCACTGTTTTTAAAGTACAAAGGTAGCTATTATGCGCCGGTCTTCAAGACGTACCATCCGAGCATATTCGGTGTTGAAGACCAGATGATTACAAACTACCGGGAAATCAAACTAGAGTCTGGCGACTTTGCCGTCTGGCCACCGGTTCCCTGGGACCCATTTGAATCGAACACGACAGTCGAAACTTATCCAGCGCCACCTTCAAAAGCGAATTTGATGGGAACCGATGATCGTGGCCGCGACGTTCTTTCCCGATTAATTTATGGTTTTAGATACAGTATTGGGTTTGCGGTACTGGTTTGGTTTTTCGCCTATATCGTCGGTATTTTTGCGGGTGCGGTGATGGGGTACGTTGGTGGCCGGACAGATTTGGTTGGCCAGCGCGCCGTCGAAGTTTTTGAATCCATGCCTTATCTGCTTATGCTTATTACTTTAGTTTCTATTTTCGGGGCGAGTCTTTCGCTGCTCGTGGCGTTTTCGGTAATCTTTGGGTGGATGTCGATTTCGATTTACTTGCGCGCGGAATTTTTGAAACTTCGCAAAAGGGAATTCGTCGAAGCCGCAAAAGCGCAAGGCGAAGGCCGCTTAAGAATCATCTTCCGTCACATTTTGCCGAACGCACTTGGACCCATCATTACTTTTTCGCCGTTCATGATGGCGGGCGAAATTTATGCGCTTGCAGCTCTCGATTATCTTGGAATGGGTTTGCCGCCACCGACTCCGTCTTGGGGAGAATTGCTCCAGCAAGCGCAAAACTACTTCACCATCGCGTGGTGGCTTGCGGTATTTCCCTCTATGGCGATGGTTCTGACACTGACTGTGTTGAACTTAATCGGCGAAGGCGTCCGCGACGCCTACGATCCACGGAAGGCGTAAAGGTGCCCGTCGACTTTTTGCGCGCCGCTGCATCTCGTACCTCACGATCGAGCTCCGCGGGCCGATCCCGCGCGACCTGAGGCCGCTCATGGGGGAGATGGTCTTCGGCTGCGACATCTGCCAGGAG
>JAYSTF010000045.1:0-42198 GCA_043720065.1 Pseudobdellovibrionaceae bacterium
GCAAGGTCAGCAAGAATGTCGTTCCACTTCCGCCCTTCGGGAACGGCAGGTTCAACGGGTTCTACTTTGAGAGGCGCTGCCGCCTTGGCAGGTGGCGGCTCAGGCGCTGGTTGTGCGATAACCGCAGGAGGCTCTACTTTCGCAGGCTGAGCCACCGAGACTCTCGTCGCAGGCTCATCTAAAACAACTTCAAATCCCGAGCGGCCAATTTGAAAAACCGCTCCCGGCTTTAGCGTGAGAAAGCTCACGCGCTCATCGCCGACCCGAATTCCATTTTTTGAGCCGTTGTCGTTCAAAACGAAGTCGTCGCCCTCTTCAGTCAAAAAAGCATGTAAAGATGATACCTTACCGTCGTCGAGAAGAATCTCACCCTTAGTGCGACCGATCCTAAGCCCGGTTTTGACCAAAAATTCCTGACCTTTTACGGGGCCGGAGAGCGCCTTGAGTTTGAGTGCCATGCTTTCAATATAACTGAGAAATTCGTTTCCCTAAAGGCCAGCCCATGATAGACACGTACGTTTTGAATCAAACCTTGCTCCTGGCGTCATGGTGGTCCGGGGGCTATTAAACCGAAAGGCATGTTCCATGGCATCTGAACCTACGTCCGAAGTAACCCGCAAGTACGAAGGTGTAGTGATCTTGCACCCAGACACAACTGAAGCGGACCAAAAGAACCTATTTAAGCGCAACACGGACATCATCAAGACGTTCAAAGGTGAAGTGAATCACCTCGACACTTGGGGAAAGCGCCGTTTGGCTAACCCGATCCATAAACTCGCACGCGGCATTTATTTCCACACGACTTTCACAGCGAAAGGCGATTGCATCAAGGAACTTGAGCGCACAATGCGCATCAACGACCGCGTTCTTCGCTTTACACACGTTCGTCTCGATGACCGTGTGAGCCTTCCAAAATTCGTTGAAGAATTCAAAGCTTCATTGGCTGAGACGATTAAGCGTGAGCAAGAGCGCGAAGCCAAAATGCAAGCACGTCGTGCTGCAGGTGGCGGCTTCCGTGACCGTGAAGGCGGCGGCGGACGTGGCGATCGTGAAGAGCGTGGCGGCGGCCGCGGCGGCGATCGCGGTGGTGAACGTGGTGGCGATGAAGGCGGCGGTTTCCGACGCCCACGTCGTGACGACGGACCCCGTGATTACGATGGTGGCGACGAAGGCGACGGCGAATAGGGAGTTTGATTTTGACAACAACCGCTCGCCGAAAGGTCGTAGCCTCTCTCGTCTTGACGGCGTGGTCAGTTTTACTGACGGCGCTAACAGGAATTTTGGGAGGCGTTCCACTCCGAGGACTTCGTCTGGCTTTAGGCCCGACGGGCTTTTGGATTATGACGGCATCTGCCGCCGTGGGACTTGGCGTCGCAGGCTGGTGGTTTCTTGCTCTTCTTTATCTTTCACTAGTTGTGGTCATCGGACTCTTTAGTGAAATGGAAGAGCGAGGCTACACGTTAGTTGCCGGAGGATTGTGGTCGGTCGTGATCACGTCATTGATGCTCGCAGCGGGTTTCGCGTTTTGGGTTTCGCACCAAGGAAGTTCTTGGCAGTCGGTGCTAATTGGCCGGATGGAAACTTACTTAACGTCGATTCCCGGATGGGCAGAAAAAGTCGGTGTCGAAGCGAAGGACTTGTTAGTGCAAGTGCCGTCAGTAATAGTTGTCGTTTTAACTCTTGGTTTGTTTATGTCCCTGTTGTTCCAGCGCCGGATGGCGGTAATTGCCGGAAGTCATCATCGTGGACCGATTCATCGCTTGAATCGCTTCGTGGTGCCAGATGCATTTATCTGGGTGTTTATTCTTTCCGTAGCGGGAACATTTTTGACCAAGACAGGCTTTGCCCATTCGCTAGCGCTAAACATGCTCAACATCTCTGCTGTAGTTTTGTTTTTACAAGGCCTAGCGGTTGTCGCGAGCTACCTAGAGTTTTTCAAAGTCGGTTGGTTCTGGCAAATGCTGCTCCTACTGGTTTTGGTGACTCAATTATTTATCCTGGTGAGCCTCTTAGGGCTTGTGGACTTCTGGATGGATTTCCGCGGACGCCTTTTGAAGCGTAATGAAGAATTGAATAAAGAAAAAAATATTTAAAACGTAAGTGAGGACAGTCATGAAAGTAATTTTACAAAAAGACGTAAAGAATCTCGGCAAGACCGGCGAACTCGTGAACGTAAAAGACGGTTACGCCCGGAACTTCTTGTTCCCCCGCAAACTAGCAAGTGAAGCGAGCGAGACCCGCATGAAAGAATGGACGCACTTACAAAAAGTTGCTGAAGTTCGAAAAAAGAAAGCCGTCTCCGAGCGCGAAGACCTTGTTAAAAAACTCCAGGGCCAAACCTTGAAGTTCAAACAAGAAGCCGGCACCGGCGACAAACTCTTCGGCTCTATCACCGCCATGGACATCTCTAACCAACTCGAAAAGCTCGGCTTCTCCGTCGACCGCCGCGACATCCACATGGACGACGCAATCAAAGTCCTCGGCCAACACAAAGCCCACGTCCGCTTAGGCGATAAGATCGAAGCTGAAATTACTATCGTTGTAGAGCGGGTTTAATACAGACGAGTTTACCCTAAGCCAGATCGGATCGGCTTAGGGGGGCGTGTAAACGCAGCGGAACCCTTTTGCCAAAAAGCCTGTAGCGTTGGTTGCAAATTGAGCATCTGTAAAGAAGAGTCCGCACTGCGGAGAATTTTCGTTAAAATGACAGCCTCTTAGGAGTGCACCGGCTGGCGCCGTAATCCAAAAATATCCTAGCCCACCATATTCAAGTGAATTTAGTGTTTTATAATCACCCATAGGTCCGAATTGCGCTTTGGCGCTTCTTCCGTTTGGACCGGTCACGGTATGCGTTGTTGATGTTACTTGAGAAACGGGAGCGTTTGATCCGTATGCGGTGGAATTGAGATCCTTCATCCACTCAGAGCTATTGCCGGAAATATCCCAGATTACAAAACCGTTTGAGAGCGTATGAGTTCTTTTCTGAAGACCCCAAACACCGGCTGCGCATGTTTGTCCTGTATTCAAGCATCCGTTTAGATCATCAGTTCCAGCGGCAATAATATTAGCTGGAGCTCCATCTGAGTGTCCCGTATTTATTGAGCCGACGCCGATACTCAACGTCGACCAATTCGAGGGCACGAGCTCGATATTTCTGGCGACTGCTTGCCACTGATCGTTGGTTATCAAATCATAACCAAGTCCATTCGCGGTACATGCGGGCAACGCCTGATCTCGGGAAACGCCCTGCCAAGGCACGGCTGTTGCGACGGAAACGCCCTTCCCTCCTGTGGCCTCGCTCGCTTCAAACTTAGCGGCACAAAACTGTGTGGTCGAGTAAGGGGCTATGGGTGGAATCGGGACGTATTCCGGCGGGCATTCGGCAGTTTTCACATTCCATGCATCGGAAAAGTCTCCAACGGTAACCGTTGAGAGAACAGTCACGCCGGATAAACCAGAAGAAGTCACCTGCAGCTGAAGATATTTATATCCATCAATTGTCCCAGAAACTGAAGTAAAGGCAGGATTTGTTGAGCAAGTCGAATCTGTGCAAATACGATATGCGGAAGATGCGGCACCCGAGACACTGATCGGAATTGATGTGTTGATTCCAGTGACTTGCAGGATGTTAGATTGTTGCGAGAGGCCAGGCGTCGCTAAAATTAGATCATAAAAATCAAATGCGGCTGGAGATGGGTCGACTTTACCCCATGACACAACGACTTTTCCATTTCCTCCGTTGGTTCCCGGGTTCCCGAGGTTCCCGCCGTTTCCGACGCCAGCGCTGTAATCCGGATCGGAATTATTAGGAGGAATGTTTTCGACACCAGCCTGCGTATAAGCGCTTAGAAATGAACCGACATATCCTGACCCGCCACCACCGCCACCGCTATTATTTGCCGCGGCAACTCCTCCGCTACCACCGCCGTACCAACCTCCTCCGCCACCTCCAGCATGACCAGCGGTGATCGGGGCGTTTCCGCCAAGAGGCTGGCTGCCCCCTGTACCCGAAGCAGTAGCTCCCGTACCTCCAGCTCCACCTGCTGAGGGGCCGCCCCCGTATCCCGAGGAAGCTAAAGAAGGATTTCCGCGGCCACCAAATCCTCCGCCGCCAGGACCGCCGGGCTGGAGAGTAGTTGCTTCTGGACCGGAGGTATATCCTCCGCCACCACCACCGCCAGCAGTGAAAAGGTCGGTTGCACCCGGCATTGATCGAATTGCAGACCTGCCACCACCAGAGCCGCCATTAAGATAATCTTGTCCGCCACCGCCAAAGCCACCAAGGGATGTCGTAGCGGAAGCTAAGCCACCGCCGCCAACAATCATTGTATATTGGGCGCCTCCAACGACGGGGAGCGAGCCGGTAGAAAATCCGCCCGCACCGCCAACTTGGCTTCCGGAAATACCGCTTGAACCGCCCCCGCCCGCACCCCAAACTTTAAACGTTGCAACAGTACAACCTACGGGCACTGACCATATCTGGTTTGAACCAATGTAATTAAAGGATAGGGAGCCAGGGCGGCATTTTTGTTGCCAGTTACTTGTAGTAAACATTTGTGATGAGGCCGTTGATCCACAGACAAGAAGGAAAAACACCTTTAAAAAATTCATGATTAATATCCCGGCGTCCAGCTGACATAAACGTCGCTGCCAACGACGGCAAAGTTGTAAATCGTATGCTTACCGGCAATTGGAATCGTGTGGTCAGGTGGCGGCTTTACAAAGAGCGAACCAACACCCGCGCCACTAAAAGCAGTAAATGTACATTGTGTAGCGTTGCTAGGGCCCTTTACAACAAACATGTAGCTGCCGCCGTCTTTTAGATTCGTAAGAGTAAATGCGCCGCAACTTGCCGTAGTGTACTGGATATTTCCACCCATGAAATTAATTGTGGTGGACGGATTGTTGTCGATGGGGGATTTGCTCACGATCGCGCCCTGCACATCGAGCATGGCTCGTGGCGAAGGCGTACCAAGACCAACATTTCCACTGCTATAATAAATATCTGTAGCGTTTGTGATCCATTGGCTACTAATTTTTGCGTTGAGTTGAGTTTGAATCGAGCTTGTTACGCCGTTGACGTAGCCAAGTTCAGTCGCTGTCGTCGCTACCGCCACAGGAATTCCAGCGGGATCAGACGCGAGTGCGCGGCTCGCGGTCAGTAGCGGAGCTTCTCCAAAAGAAGATGCGCTTGCGGAAATAATAAGTCGATTCCCGCTTAAGGCGGCGCTCATGGCAGTTCCGCCCTTGGTAACCGGAAGTGTTCCAGCCATGCTAGCGATGTTGAGAACGGATTCGTTAACATCGACGTCAACCTCGTTGTTGATCGCGTCGTCGGCAATTGTAACTTTAGTGGACCCGGCATTAAGTTTCTTAAACTGTAAATCGACACCGGATTTAACTTTAAAAATGCCAACGCCAACGTTGCCGATATTAGAGGCGGTATTGGCTTCGCCACCACCGCCTCCGGCATCGATAGGTGCCCAGGAGGTAGTGCCATCACAAAATTCAAGTTTGTTTATGTCGGTACGGTAGCGAATCGCACCGATTTCTAAAGCAGCGCAACCTGGGCTATTTCCGTTACCACCGATTCGGACTAAGCCGTTAACGTCGAGAGCAACCTGCGGAGTCGATGTTCGAATTCCAACATTACCCAAGTGATCGATTCGAACGCGTTCAACAGGGCTCGAGCCGCTTGCCGTGGAAAAAATCAGCGCGCCTTTATAAGTGCCGACAGTAGTATCAGTAATAATTGCGCCTACTTTTGCAACGTCAGTCATTCCACCCAGGCTATTAGCGGAAAACAAGACCCCAGATCCAGAACCAATTGCAGCCGCATTCATGTTGCTCATACGAATTAGGGCGTTCTCGCCCGCGCCTGAAGCCTTAATGTCGAGAGACATTCCATTACCATTGTTATAAATCGCCAATGGAACAGCGCTACCGCTGGAAGAACCTATTTGCAGAACGTTGCCAGTAGCAGTGGGACTACTTGAATTAACGCTAAGCAAATTGCCGGTGGTCATAGAAGTTGAACTCATTGTCATCGCATTTCCAGTAGTTAATGAATTCCACGTCCAAGTCTGTGCAAACGCACTATGATCGGCGGCGTTAAGACCAATTGCGGGTCCAACAGCAGAAAGTTGGGAAGGACCTGCTGCTCCGGTTGCCCCAGTAAGACCGATGGGACCCGCAGCTCCAGTTGTTCCGGCAGGACCGATGGGACCCGCAGCTCCGGTAGTTCCGGCAGGACCGATGGGACCCGCAGCTCCAGTTGTTCCAGCAGGACCGATGGGACCGGCAGCTCCAGTTGTTCCGGCAGGGCCGATGGGACCCGCAGCTCCAGTTGTTCCAGCAGGGCCGATGGGACCCGCTGGACCGACGGGACCGGTTATGCAACTCCATGATGTGCCATTGAAGGAGAGGGCATCACCGACACTGCAACTTGTGACATCGACAGTCTTAACAAAATTTGTTTCGTTGTAGCCGTTTAATGATTCGGCGACGGTGGCGTAAGGGGCGGAAGTGATGGCTACGTTTGGAGAGAGGATGTCGGTGATGCCAGTTGCGGAGGGCGTGACGCTAACTTTTAAGTAGCGGCCGTCGCCGGAGGTTGGTGTGTAGCCACCGACGCAGTCAGTGGCGGGGCCACGAGTTGGTGTGCTTTTGTTTGCATAAATAGCCGCCATTGCTAGGGCGGGATCACTGAGGGTTCTTTTTGCGTTACCGATAGCGGAGCCAACATGAAGATTAAAGTGGCCGTCTGACACGGAAGTGTCAGCGTTTTGTACCTCTTCGTATAAGAGGCAGCCTGATGGTGATAAAAGCTGAAGCTTAAATTGAACGTTGCTATCTAAAACTGGATTGGTGCCGGAGGTATCGAAGAGGCGGCCTTCGTAAGTAAATCCTTGATAGAGCGGGTCGGCGTGGATCACGCTGGAGTTTACCGCGAGAAGAGCGGTAACGAGAGTTACACATATTAGATTCAAGTGCTTACGTTCCACACCTATGTTTTCGGTTAACACGGGCAGTCGCTGTAGGGTATTGGGCGATATGAGGCGCCTTATTTTGGGAATGACCCAAGGTAAGGCGGGTTGAAAAAAACCTACGACTTAAAGCTAAACAACTCTGCTTATTAAATTGAAATATTAAGCTTCTTTAAGTTCGTTTTTGGCGGCAACGAGTACGTCTTGCATGAATTCGGCGAGAATTTCGCGCATGGACTCTAAGGTCAAAGATTCAGAGGAGAACCCACGCTTATTCATAAGCGCGCGAAGCTCGGTTTCGACCCAGGCTTTCGGTAGGCCCGTGGCGTCGACTAAGATTGAAATAAGCGCATCGCCTTCCATGGTGACCCCCGCCAATTACTCTATAAGTAAGACACCCTGATTTAAGCAGGCGGTCAGTCGGGGCTGAAAGAAAACCTATGTTTTAGACCCGATTTCTAGACTTAAGGCCACGGTTAGTATTGCGAGGAAGATCCCCGATAAGCTTATATGGTCCGTCTTCTTTTCATGCTCTTAATTTCCACGAACGTTTACGCGCGGGAAGCGCGTAAAGTTGCTGTGTTTTTTGGTGGGGGTGGCGAAGCAAAAAGTCAGAAAAACAATTTTGATGCTACCTTTGAAAGTTTCCATCAATTCGCGACAAAGAGAAAATGGGAGCGAAACTACTTTTATTCTTTCGAAAATCCATCATCGCAAGACTTAAACAAAAAAATATATGACGAGTCGAAAGTCAAATCGCTGACTTTTTGGCAATCCGCGTATGAGCAAAAAATAATGTCTCTCATCCAGGAGATGAAACCACCCAATGCTAAATTAAAAGCAGGCGATCAAATTTTGATTGAGTTTGCTTCTCATGGGACCATGGACAAAGGAAATTTCATTGTTTCAGCGGCTGAGGGAGAAAGCATTATGCCGTTAAAGCAGTTGGAGGCATTAAAGGCTGCTGCAGAAAAAGCAGGGGTTAAACTCGCGGTCCTTGGCGCCACGTGCTTTTCCGGCCAACTGCAAAATCTTGCCTCCGACAAAACTTGTGTGATTTCAACTTCGCGCCCCGACAAGTTCGCGGCTGTGGAGGATGGCAGTTGGATAACGGAGGGACTGCAGATATTAAAAAATTTGGAGGATGCTTTTCTAGCTGGAAGAGAGAGCCAAAACTTGTTAGGCCAGCCGATGATCTCTAGTGGACCAGGTAAGCGGGCGAGCGAAGCTTTGGAAAGCTTCAAAGGAGCCTTGAGGGATCCAGGAAATAAAGATCATCCTGAATTTGGCTATCTTAGTAAGCTTCAGTGCCAGGAGATTCTAACGAGTTTAATGGCGAAGGCAGAGATGTTCCAAGGCGTTGCAATAATGGGAATGACCAATCCCTTAAAGAAGGCGACAAAATTAATTCAACAGGTTGATCAAGAACAGAGGAACTATTTTGCTCTGATGAATCAGGCGAATATTTGTTTGTCCGAAAATAAAGTTACCTCATGTGATAGTCTTGGGCCAGAC
The DNA here is from genome assembly GCA_043720065.1 of Pseudobdellovibrionaceae bacterium. Lineage (GTDB taxonomy): Bacteria > Bdellovibrionota > Bdellovibrionia > Bdellovibrionales > UBA1609 > JAIBAM01. Next base: position 8,502 of record JAYSTF010000045.1, read on the forward strand.
CAAGGCTCCTGTGGGCAGCCGGCGGGAGTTGCCAAATTCTGTATGCGCCCACCCGTGCCGCAGACTCGCCTTGCGGAGTTGGATAAAGAGATTTCCGAATTGAAGATGGCGGAAGCGCACTTTACAAAAGATGCGAAGAGCCCCACGAAGATAAAATTCGACGCTCTCACAGAAGAGCGACGGCTTTTAGACAAGTACAAATTCACTTCGGAGTTTAAGGCCGCTTCAAAGCGCGCAAAAATAGCAACTAGTGAAGCGACTCGGGCGGAGGGTCGGCTAACCCAGAATCTCATAGAATTAAATAAATTTGAAAGAGATGCGTTTAAGCAGCTCTATTCAAAATACGAAAGAGAAGAAAAAGGCCCAAACCCCTGCCGTGATTTTAAACTTTAGAGCTGCTCAACGCCGCAAGTAAGGACGAGTTCAGTCCTGCCGACTTTTAAAGACGACATGCCGCCCATATCATCGCCAAAGACGTTAAGTTCGGTTTGGGTTTTTTCATTGCGGAAAGTCCAGATCATTGACAAGCCTTCAGGTTTTACGAAATCGAGGCGAAATTTCTTTCCCGCTTTTCTTACGTTTTTTATATAGCTAACCTTTTCCACTTCGACGTAGGAAAGCTCATCTTTGTTAAGGCCAAAACCAATGGCTTCGATCGTGCGGTTTTGGTTGCTTACGTAAGTGCAGTTTATTTCCAAAAGCTTTGTTGGAGTTTTGGAGCCCGCAGTGCTGGACATGGCAAATAGGCTCACTAAAATAAGAACTATTGATCTCATTGAAATCCTCCTAGTTGCGCCCAAACTAGGGGGAGTTCTTAGAATAATCAAATAATAGCAAAGACTGAAAAATGTACTTAGCCGCCGGGAGCAAAGTTGGTGGGCTTCTTGCTGCCGCCACCGGCGCCGCCGCCGAATTTAGGGCGAGGGGGAAGATTTGGCGGTGGAACACTTGGCATTGGCGAATTTGGACCCTGCACGTTGTTATCGAAGAGGCCGAATTCTGGCATCCACTTGAGTTTCACTGTGTCAGTTGGGCCATTTCTCTGTTTTGCAATGATCACTTCAGCGAGGCCTTTGATTTCCGGATTGTCGCGGTCATAGTAGTCTTCGCGATAAAGCATCATGATAACGTCCGCGTCTTGCTCGATAGAACCAGATTCACGAAGATCCGATAGCATAGGCCTTCGATCAGACCGGCCTTCCACGCCCCGATTTAGCTGTGCAAGGGCAATGACCGGAACTTTAAGTTCCTTTGCCACGGCCTTTAGCAATTTGGAAATTTCAGAAACTTCCTGTTGGCGGTTTTCAACTTTTTGCTTCATGCCCATCAACTGCAAGTAATCGACAATAATTAAATCAAGACCATGAGTAGCTTTAAGCCGGCGCGCTTTCGCGCGAATTTCAAATGGACTAATTCCAGCACTGTCGTCAATGAACAGGGCGGTCTCACTTAGTGAGGCTGCGGTGTTGATAAGCCTTGGCCAAGCCTTGTCGTCAATTTGACCAATACGCAAATCGCCAAGGCGCACTTTTGCCGCGCTTGCGAGCATACGGATCATCACTTGTTCCTTCGCCATTTCCACAGAGAAGTAAGCGATCTTCTTTTTCTCTTTTAATGCCGCATGCATGGTGATGTTCAAAGAGAACGCGGTTTTTCCCATGGAAGGGCGAGCTGCGATAATGATGAGTTCGCCCGGCTGAAAGCCTGCGGTTAAGTCGTCGAGCTCTAGGAACCCGCTCGCTACTCCCGTGACCTTCAATTTCTGCGAATAAAGCATTTCAATTTTTTCTAGGCTCGCGCGCACAAGTTCGCTCGCGTCAACGAGACCAGTTCCACCACGGGCTTGTCCGACTTTAAAGACGTCCTGCTCGATCATGTCGAGAAAGGTATCGATATCGGCAAAATCAGGGTTAAACGCCTTTTCAATGAAGCTCTGGCTGACGTGCACAACCCGGCGCAAAACCGACTTGTCATGAATAATGCGAGCGTAAGAGGTGATGTTCGCAGTCGATGGCGTTTGATCCATCACTTCAGCCAAGTAACCGGTGCCGCCGATGGCTTCAATCTCACCAATCTCTGACAGGTGATTAGTGACGGTGACGAGGTCAGCCGCTTGATTCTTCTTATTTAAAGCCTGGATGGCGAGATAGATTTTACGGTGCGCGGGTTTATAGAAGTCGTCGGAGTTAATAATCTCCGCGATGTCGTCGAACCGTTCAGGCTCGATCATCAGGCCGCCTAAGACAGCCTGTTCTGCTTCCATGTTTTGTGGCGGGACACGGTGGTCGAGCGCGCTCACAAAAGATCTCCCCTCTGATCAAAAAAAAGACTTAAATGAATTCGCGGGTCAAACCAAAGAAGATGATCAAGCTGTCCCGCTGATGCTAATTATTTTGTGCGGGCATAAGTCTATTTCTAACTTTAATCTTATAGGTATCAATCTTTTTCTTTAACGTATTGCGATTGATCCCAAGCATTTTGGCAGTGCGCACCTGGTTGCCGTTATAGACGCGTAAAGCGAGCTCAATCAATGGCCGCTCAACTTGCTCAATAACGATCTGGTGAAGATTCTCAAGATCGACTTGAGCCTCTTCGCGTTGCTGGAACAAAACTTCCAATTTACTTTTGACCAATTTTTCTAAGCTGACAGTCTGTAAGTTGGCGACAAGCAAACTATCCGAGTTGTTCAAATTCGGCGACATACCCAAGAACCCCCTCAAGCCCTCGTGAATTACTAGCACGGCGTTTTTTTCTCAAACGCCTCTCTGGTGAGGAGACCAAATATACTTATGAAGCTGCAATTGCAACCGAGCAGGTGATTTTTCTGCGAGAATTTTTTCTGCGAGCCACTGCGGCTCAATTTGACCAAATGATGGGCTGTATAAAACATTGAATTTTGCGAATAGACCTTTTTCGCGCGAGAAACTTTCGGCCCACACAAAATCCTTCTCAGAGCAAATCACAAATTTTAACTCGAGATTATTATCAGGTAGGGACAAATTGTCTTCCGTGAATTTTCCGAACTCCCCACTATCTGGTGTTTTAATGTCGATGATCTTACGGACTCTAGGGTCAACTTCGCGGCAAGAGAGATCGCCACAAGTTTCAAGCGACACGGCGAAACCCTGATCGCACAATTGTTTTAACAGGACCAAGACTTCAGGCTGGAGCAAGGGCTCGCCGCCAGTAACACAGACATGCTTGGCGCCATGTTTCGCGACCTCTTCGATGATCGCCTCGACCGTTGTTTTTTTTCCTTCATAGTAGGCGTAAGTCGTGTCGCAGTAAGTACAACGCAAATGACAGCCCGATGTTCGAATGAACACCGTTGGATAGCCCATCGTGGAGGACTCACCCTGAATACTAAAAAAGATTTCGTTGATCTTCAGCACGCCGTTCCAATCGTTTGGGCCGGTTGTACCTGAAGAGGATCTAAAAATCCAGACTTTCAAACGGGTAAAGCCTTCCATAAACTATTGGAATGAATCATTTATTCAAAAAATTTCGACGTGATATCGCTGGCCTCCTTTGGGCGGCCCTTGGAATCTTCCTCGCTTTAGCCCTGTGGAGCTACTCCCCAACCGACCCGTCATTGAATACTTTAGGAAAAAATCTGATTGCGAGAAACTTCTGCGGATACTTTGGATCCTTCCTCTCCGACATCCTTTATCAAATTTTGGGTTTCAGTTCTTGGGTGTTGGTCGTTGGAAGTTTCCGCATTTCGGCGCGCCATTTTAAAGTGAAGGAAGTCGCAATTACTCGCGGGCGAATAGTAGTCGGCGTCCTTTTAATGATTACAGTCGCAAGTCTTGGCGCTTTATATTTTCCAGAAATGCGTTGGTTCAGCGGCCAAGTTTCTTTTGGTGGTGAAATTGGCCGTCTTGTTAGTCGCGGACTCGTGCGCGTGTTTAATGTAATGGGTGTTGCCGTTATTCTTTGGACCGCCGCAACCGTGCTTGTTGTGTTTTACACGGAGACGCCTCTGGCGGAATTGCTGCGCCTCCCAATGAATGGTTTAAGCCGGTTTCCGAAAATATTTGGGGCGTGGCTGAAAGAATTAAGTCTCAGATTTAGTGAGCTGGCGAAGAGTTGGTTGATCGCGCCCGCAGGCCCTGCGATGGCCTCGGCCGGCCCCCAGATTACAATGATGCGATCCGCGGCTCCCGCGAAACAAGAAGAAGAGCGCCGATTTTTTCCTTTGAAAGCGAGAGCCGCGACGCCTGAAGATGAAATCATTGAAGACGAAGAAGATCTGCCGATACTTGCAGTTACGTCTGAACCCGAAGTAACCACCATAGCTCGCCGTAAAGTGAGAATGTCGGTCAAGATTCCACGCCGGGTAGAGAATTGGGATTTGCCAAAAATCTCATTGCTCGAAGATCCACCGGCTACTCGTACTCGCCTTGATGAACGCGAGATCAAGGGGAAAGCTAAAATCTTGGTCGAAAAATTATCTCAATTCGGAATTCAAGGCGAAGTCGTGGGGATAAAACCGGGTCCCGCCGTTACAATGTTCGAATTTAAGCCAGCGGCCGATGTAAAAATCAGCCGAATTACGGATCTTGCCGATGATTTGTCGCTCGCTTTAAGTTCTGAATCAGTTCGTATCATTGCGCCCATTCCGGGCCGCGATGTTGTGGGAATTGAAACATCAAACTCACAGCGTGAAGGCGTTTACCTAAAAGACATCATCGCCCATGACGATTTCTGGAATGAGGACATTAAACTACCTCTGCCTCTCGGCCGCCGGGCCGACGGCGAACCTAAAATCGTTGATCTTCGCAAGATGCCTCATTTGCTAGTCGCGGGGACGACAGGTTCCGGTAAATCCGTATTTGTGGTGTCGGCGATCACAGGGCTGTTGTTTCGCCACTCGCCTAAAACTTTAAAATTGATTCTTGTCGATCCCAAGCAAGTGGACTTGGCGGCGTTTAACGAAGTTCCCCATTTAATTATGCCGCCCATTCGCGAAGCAAAAAAAGCGGTTGGTGCCTTACGTTGGGCGATTCGCGAAATGGAAAAGCGTTATCGCTCTATGGCGCGCTTTGGTGCGAGGGGAATTGAATCCTTCAACGAAATCGTCTCGCAACTTGGTGGTGAGGAATTAAAAGAACACGAAGCGTATAATGCGCCTGGCGAGGGGCCGGCCAAAATCGACAATTATTATTTCACACAACAACCTTATATTGTCATCGTGGTTGAAGAGTTTGGCGACCTGATGGCCGTCGACAAGATCAATGTGGAACAAGCGGTCGTGCGCCTAGCACAAATGGCGAGAGCTTGCGGCATTCATTTGATTCTTGCGATGCAAAGTCCGCGCAGAGATGTCATTACAGGATTAATCAAAACGAATATTCCTGGTCGTATCAGCTTCAAAGTAGCGAGCAAAATGGATTCACGTATTATTCTCGATGAAGGCGGAGCTGAGCGGCTTCTCGCTCGAGGCGACATGCTGTTTTTGGCACCTGGAGTCGCAAAACCCGATCGTCACCACGGGCCATTTCTGTCAGAAAATGAAATTTCTGGCGTTGTGCGTAGCTGGAGAAAGCAAGGTGAGCCGGAATATGATGCCCTTGCATTACGCGCTATCGACGGGAGCGGCGGTGGCGAAATAGGCAATGGACCGGCGCCAGGCGGCGATTATGACGATGGTGACATTAAAGATGAGCGTTATGACGAAATCCTCGCTTATGTCGCTAGCATGAAGGAAGTCAGCGCCTCTCTGCTGCAGCGCAAATTCCGCCTTGGCTATCCCCGGGCCGCCCGCATGATTGAAATTTTCGAACTCGAAGGAGTGATCGGACCAGCGAACGGAAGTAAGCCACGCTCGGTACTCGTGAAGGATTTGAAATAAGTCTTAGCGCCGCGGTAAAAAATTTCAAATGTTGATACATCTGTCCCCCTGTGGTTTTTTAAATGAAATATTTTTCCTCAGGGGGGAAACCAATGATAAAAAAGGTACTCGTAGTTCTAACGGCAATTAGTGGCTTTCATGCTGCAGCTGACATTGAACTCAAGATTAAAGTTTTGGACACAAAGTCCGTTGTCTCTATGGCAACTAAGATCGCGCAAGACGGCGAAAGCGTCCTGCCATTCAAAGTCGGCGAGACTGCGGATTACACTCTAAATCTTGGCGGATTCCTTAACGGCACAATGAACATGCTCGTTCGCGAAGAGACTTCCGAAGGCGTATGGCTAGAGCAGAACATCGACCTTCAGATCCAAAAGCAGAAAGTTGAAACTCTTTTCGACAAAACAACTGGCCAAGTTAAAAAGGTCTTAGTTGATGGCAAAGAGCAAAAAATGGAAGAGGGCGGCGAGGCACCAGAGATTGTTGAATCAAAGCCGGACACAGTGACAGTTCCAAAAGGAACGTTCGAGTGCTCTTATGTGAAGATCCGTCAGAAGACAGAGCAAGGCACTTCAGACACAGAGCTTTGGGTTAACCCAGAACTCGTTCCGATCATGGGATTGATCAAGCTTGTGTCTCAGACACAAATCGGTCCAATGACGCTTGAACTTGCGGACTTTAAAAAGCTCTAATGCGATCTCGCACTAACTTTTTTAAAAGGGCAGTCATTTTGACTGCCCTTTCTATTTCACCTCTCGGTGTGAACGCGATAGTGAAGAAATCTGCTTTTAATGACGCCATTGAAAAGGTGCAAAGCCTTTTGCTGAACAAGAAGCGCGTAGAAGCGATTAAATTCCTGATTGAAATAAAGCCCACGAAAGCCGCAGAGAAAAAAGAATGGGCGGAAGTTTCGCAAGACGTCGCAACAAGATTTTTGACGGACAAGGGACAAAGATCATTTGAGTTAGGCCAATCCCAAATTCCCGCGCAAGGGGCCAACGCCCTTAAGCATTTGAATGAAGCAAAAGCCCTCGAAGAGGGAAATTATGAAGTTGAAGTCGCAATAGCGAGAGTTCATCTAATTCAAGATGATTGTAAATCAGCAAAAACCGTACTCGGCGCGCTAAATCCGGAAATGGCGATGGCGTCTGAGATTCAGGAGCTCTTGCTTCAGGTGGTGTGGTGTTTGGATGACCAAACGGAAGCCGAAGTGATCGCACGAAAAAAGGGATCGGACGTAAAGATACCCCAGGTCTTAATGCGAACGAACCAAGCTTGGCTTAAGTGGAAGCTCAAAGAGCCGGATCGGGCCCTCTCCTTACTGAGGGAGGCAGTTACTCAAGATCCGCAGAACCCAGCCATCCTTTATTGGCTTTGGCGCGTGGAAAAAGACCAAGATCTTGATGCCGAGCCTGTCGCCCAGGTTTTTGTGAAGCGCTGCCGAGCCCGGGATGCCGATATTCGTCGTCGGACGTTCTCAATGGTTGAATTTTGTTTGCGTCTGACGGAAGTGGAGGCTTATCTGAAGGGCAAGGGAGCCGACACGCAAGATGGGAACTCGTAAAAATCTATTGGCCGCCGCATTTGTAGGTTTATTTTTCCAAGTCGCCTGTGGCGTAAAGGGTGATCCTGTCCCGCCGGAACGACCTGCCGAACTCGGTCGGGGAAAACCTTCTTTCAAGCGAGCTGCGGAAAGAGTGAAGGTTGTCCCGCAACCGAAAGATCCGCTTGAAGAAACTGACGACGATGAGGATGACGAGGGGGAGCGGTGAAATTCGAAGGCGTTATTACGGCCCTCATCACGCCTTTTTCTCAAGGCGCGGTGGATTACACTTCACTAGAAAGTTTAGTTCAAAATCAACTTGATCAAGGCGTCGACGGTTTCGTAATTAATGGCACGACGGCGGAAAGCCCGACACTATCTGAAACTGAAATTGAAAAAATATTTGGCATTGCGAAAAGCATCGTGGGCGGTAAGGTTCCGCTCATTCTTGGGACGGGATCAAACAGCACCGCAAAAACAGTTGAATCCACGATTAAAGCCGGTCGTTTAGGGGCTGATGCGGTGCTTGTGGTCACGCCTTATTACAACAAGCCTCCGCAACGCGGACTCATTGCTCACTTTCGAGCGGTGGCCGATGCCTCCCCGATTCCGGTCATTCTTTATAATGTCCCGGGCAGAACAATAACATCGATTGATCCTGAAACTGTGGGAGAACTGGCTCATCATCCAAGAATTGTAGGTCTTAAAGAGGCAACGGGTGACTTAGAACTTTTTAAAAAAATTAAAGCTGTTGTACCAAAAGATTTTTCTCTTTTGAGTGGTGATGACCCAACTTGTGTAGAGTTTTGTGAGCTTGGTGGAGCGGGCGTAATTTCTGTGATCTCTCATATAATTGGTGCGGAGCTTAAAAAATTTTTAAAGGCCGCACGCCAGCAAGATCATTCGGCGGCGAAAGAGTACAAAGCATACGCGGAACTTAATCGCCTCACGTATATTGAAGCAAACCCGATTCCAGTGAAGGCCGCGATGTATTTGATGAAAATTATCCGCTCACCGGAACTGCGACTGCCACTGGTCACGATGATGACGGAAAACATGAAACTGCTTGAAGCGGAATTGCGCCGTCTCGGAAAAATAGGGGGATAAAGTGATTCGTCTCGCGATCGTGGGGGCTGCGGGCCGCATGGGCCAGGAAGTGGTTAATATTTTATCCGCTCAGGATGAAATGAAAGCCTCAGTGACTGTGGACCCCGAGGGACGCACTTCGGCTCGCACGATTGAAGAAGTCGACCCCAAGCAATGCGACGGTGTAATTGATTTTTCGGCGCCAAAATCCACGATGAAAGTGGCAAAGTGGTGCGTGCGGCACGGAAAATTTTTTGTGAGTGGAACTACCGGACTTTCGCGCCCGCAGCAGACGGCGCTAAAAACATTGGGCCGAAAAGTTCCGATTCTTTGGGCGCCAAACTTAAGCCTCGGAGTGGCGGCGCTCAAACAAGCCCTCTCAAGCCTTGGCGCACTGGAAGGTTTTGATTTTCAAATCGAAGAGGTTCATCACCGACATAAAAAAGATAAGCCAAGCGGCACCGCGATCGCTCTTCAGCAGGCGCTTGCGGAAGTGCTTCATCGCCGCTTGCCGGAGCCGATTTCCATTCGCGGCGGAGATGTTCGCGGTATTCATCGGATCTGGGCGTTAGGCGAAGGCGAAGTACTTTGCTTTGAACACGTCGCGCTCGACCGCGCGATCTTTGCTCGCGGAGCGGTGGCGGCAGCTGAGTGGTTGAGTTCTCAGCAAAAAGGTTTTTTTGGAATTGAGGACATGTGGCGACCGCAAAAGCGCAAGAAGTGATCTTAGGCCTTAAGGCCTTTAGTAGCGAGGGACTCGAACTCTTAAAACAGTCGATTAAAGCACTATCGGAGCCTATCGCCATTGAAGCGATCTCCTCCATTTATCGGATCAGTGGAGAGCGTGAAAAATCAGCCCATATTCATGATCTGAGATCCTTTGCCGCCTTTGATGGAATGGTTTTAGCGCTGAGAGGGCACACAACACTAAGGCCTGCCGCCCTCCACTCCCGCATTCGGGAGATCGAAACACGCTATCGCAGTGAAACTCTAAGGCGTAGCGTTAATATCCAGCTCTTTTTCTATGGGCAGGAAACATTGATGACCCCTGATCTAACTCTCCCCGACCCTGACCTTCACCTGCGCCCGGAAAACATTCTCCCAACAGCTGAAATCTGCCCGGACCGCATTCACCCCGTTCTAAAAAAGACCGTGCGGGAGCTAGGCAAACCATTTTCCGGTCAAAACTGGGGAGAGTTTGTCGCCCAAGGTAAGGCCATGCTTGATTTTTAGGCCAGCGGCAAATAAACCTTCGTGATTCCATTGAAGGAGAATTTACGATGCAATTTTACATCGATACCGCCGACATTAAAGAGATCCGTGAAGCTAACCGCCGTGGTTGGGTCGACGGTGTAACAACGAATCCAACTTTGATCGCAAAAACGGGTCGCCGCAACGCGGACGTCATTAAAGAGATCTGCCAAGAAGTGAGCGGTCTAATTTCTGCCGAAGTCATCAGCATGAAGGCTGATGAAATGGTTAAAGAAGGATTAGAGCTCGCAAAGATCGCTGACAACGTCGTGGTTAAAATTCCCATGTGCGAAGACGGATTGATCGCAGTTCGCAGACTTGCCGCTGACGGCATCAAGACAAACGTCACATTGATCTTTTCAGCGGTTCAAGCTTTGTTGGTTGCGAAAGCGGGAGCGACACTTGTGTCACCCTTCGTTGGTCGGTTGGACGACGTATCCACTGACGGAATGCAGTTGATTAGTCAGATTACTCAGATCTATCAGAACTATGACTACCAGACTAAGGTCCTAGTCGCGAGTATCCGTCACCCTATTCACGTCCTTCAAGCGGGCATGATCGGCGCAGATATTTGCACAATGCCACTTAAGGTGATGCAGCAATTGACTCATCATCCCCTGACCGACAAAGGCATTGCCCAGTTCTTGAAAGACGCCGAAAACGTGCCAAAATAATTGAATGCTAGTTAGACTTTTCGCGCTGTTAACGCTTTCTGCTATTACTGGTTGTGCGACCTCTGGAAGCTCCTCGGTGAACAATCTTGATCGTTCATTGCTAGAGCTTCAGTCCATCGCAAGCAAATCAATGCCACTTGGAGTGCGAAAAACATCACCGAACGGGCGAGAGTTTTACTCGAACTACTTCGTCGTCGACGGTCGAAAGTTTAAACCCGCCGATAAGTCGCCGACCCGGCGTTATGCCCATATCTTAGTCCTGGGTGATCGACGTCCTTACGAAATGCAAATCATGGTTCATATCGAAAATTCATCTCAAGGTCAGGGTTTCCAAGACGCCGGCATCGACCAAGGGATAGTCAAAGTGATCAAGAGCAGAGTTGTTCAGCAACTGAACAAACGTCGCGAAGACATGAACATCATTGACGATTTTAGAGTATTCTAAGAGAGTATTCATAAGCACTACAAGTATTGCGGCGCTTACGCTCAAGGATGGGTGAATGAAAACCAAGTGGTTTATCGGAGCTATTTCTGCTTCGCTCGGAGTCACCCTCCTATCTTCAAACACATCTCACGTTGATGCTCGCGGAACTTCTGAAAAAGTAATTCGTGTTTCTCTTCCTCACATGTCACCAGCAATGGCCGCGATGGAAGATACATTTAAAGATTGGACACCAAGGGCAGAGCTTCCTGGAATAAAACCTTTCGAAGTAAAACTCCGCGCGGAACACTCGTCTACGAGCATCATGCAAATGATTCGCACACCTGAGCCTGCTCGAGCGATTGCAGCGAAAGATTGGCTCATTGCGGTTCCCATTGGTGGGCGCCTTGCAATGAAACTCGTGCCGAAGGCGCTTCCAGTTCCTTTGAAGCAAATCGAGGTTGCGCAATTAAAAGGCTTAACTCTTCGCCAAACTGTTTTCACGCCAACTCCTAGTGCGGTGAAAGCAGAGCCAATTAAGCGCGATGCGGTTGATGCAAGTCCCGCACAGATTCGTGGTGTTGTTGGTATGTTGGCATCACAAGACTGGCGCCAACCGTCCTTTAAAGACCGCGCTGAAACTTTAATTCAAAAAGAAGTGAGCGAGCGAAAGGCCCAAGGCAACACACGCCAGCTTGGCGGAATTTTTGTTGCGGGCCAACCGGCTGCTACTCCGCCGACAAATTCAGGAAATCTTTATTCCTCACAGCCCGGTCAGGGCGCATCTCCCTCTCGCGGGGCACCAGCTCTTCCAATTCCGTCTGAGCCAGCGGCAACAATTAGTTGGGCAAAGCCAGACGACAAGAATCACGGACAGGCAACATTAAGTGGATCGATCGAAATCGTTAGCGGTTTAGCCATCACTGATAAAGCACAACATATAGTCATTTTCCGTGAGCTTGAAGGTCTAGCGATCGAGAAGGCCCAAGTTTGGATGAACGTCGGTAAGTTTGAAGTTGCCGCCCGATCGCTTCGTGGCCGTCTAGTTGGTCAGCTGCGCGGACCGAAAAATGAAATTCTTGGCCAAGGTGAAATCAACCTTTCCTCATTAACGCCGAACGCCGACTCGACCCGAATTGAAAATTTAAAGATGAAGATCTCGCCGGTCGTTGACGGGGCGAGGATCGATGTCGTTTCCGCGCACTCATATGGCGGTCATGTCGAGACGGTACCTTCAGCCAAAGTCTGGATGATGGGCGCCACCCAGCCGTTGAAGCCAGATGCCGATCACAGATATTTCAGCGAAGGCGGCCTCCAGCCCGGAAGTTCTTTCGTTGCACAAGCCATAGCTGACAATCATTGGGGAACATTGGTCGTTGGTGTTAGCCGACAAGATACTCGCGCCCAACTTTTCCCAAACAAATTGATAGATGCGCTTTTAAATCTCACTTTGGGTGCTGACCGCGCATTGGCTGATAAGAGTGGCGTGATTTGGGGGCGAATCACTAAGAATGGCCAACCAGTCACGGGTGCAAGAGTTGAAATGGCGGGAGATTCCAGGCGCGCAGCTGTATTCTTTAATTCTTTGTTGTTGCCGGATCGATATGCAGATTCAACAGGCGAAAATGGCGCCTTTGCTTTTGTCTGGGCGACTCCGGGCATTCAATCGGTTCGTGTTATCTATCAGGGGCAGTCGTATCCAGCGCAGGTTATTCCTGTCGAATCGAACCACGTTTCCTACTTAGAATTTGATCTTGGTGAGCCAGATTCAGTTCCACTTGAAATGGTTGATCCAATTGATGGATCTAAAGAAATCAACGCGATATTACGACTTGCCGGTGATGAAACCGCGCAAGTGGAAGTTCAAGGCCGCGGCCGACTAAGTCTTCCCGCGGGTCCTGGATTGATGATGCTCGAAGGTGATGCTGGCGAACAGTATGAGTTGATGCGTTACTCGGCACCTCGCAACTCAAAGTTCATGCATCTTCCAGTTGTTCGCCGTGATTGGTTGTTGTCATTGGCTGCTCGCCGCCGAATCAATATGGATACCGAAGTCGGAACAGTAGTTGGCTTCGCTATGAATGACGATTTCATCGTGCGCCTAGAGGGTGCGGATGAAGGCGACGCAGAGCCTGTAATTGTTTACTTCGACACTCAGGGCCAAGCGCTCTTCGCCGAAGAAGGCGTCGCCGGCGGTGGTTTTGCGATCTTCAACGTTCCTTCAGGTTTGCGAACAGTAAGCATCTCGACAAAATCTTCCCGCCAACTTTTCACGCAAGTCGTGATTGCCGCACCGGAAGTTGTAAACGCTGTCGTAAAATAGACCCGTCCCGGACGGGTCGCGGTAACCTTGAACGCCGAGTAATTAGTTATCCATTATTCGAAAAGCGCGGGATTGAATTTATAAAACATTTTATGAACTTCATCGAAAGTCATTTCTCGTCCAGTGATTGGACCGCCCTGCCACCAGCGAACGTGATCAAAAATATTTTTGTCAGATAAGATCAACTTCAGCTCGGCATTAGTATATTGAGCGGTCATTGGATTTTTCATAAAATTCTCAAAGTGCTTCAGATTTACTCCTGAGGTGTTAAAGATGAGTACCTTTTGGTTAGGCGATGCACGCACTAAATTTTTGATCATATGGGGAACCTCTTCCGAAGTTGTAAGAGCCTTACCAGAGCTGAAAAGTTCCATCACACGGTCACCTCCCAGTGTTGGGTTCAGAGAACTCCAATTACTGTAATCCACCGCTGGATGCTTGAAGCGATTAGCAAAAATGTGAGTTGAACCATTTAATCGTTCAGTAAGACCCAAAACTAAATAAGGGACATCCTTTGGCGGCGATGTAGCAGCGACCGCTTCCCATCGCGCTCGTGCCGCAGCGGAAACAGGAGGAATTGTGACTGCCAGAGGCGCGGGAGCAGCAGGTTTGTTAGTAGGAGGCTTTTTGAGAGCCCCCACCTTGGAAGCCGCGCCAACCGCGGCCGACGGAAGCTTCATCAGCACGATCTTGCTAAGTGCGCTTGCGCCCGCGCCACCCGCAATAGCGGAGCTAAAAAAGCTGCAATAGATACGACTTTTTTCCACTTCCGGCTTCAATGCGAAATCTTTAAAATTTTGGCTCAAGTGAGTTTCAAAGTTTTTGATAAACTCTTTTAGACCTTCCCATTCTTGAACCGATCGATTCCACCAAGCCTTTGGAGAACGGGCCAGACCCTTCAAGCCATCCCAGAACATGGTGAACGGTGTAATGAGAGCGTTATTCACTCCACTGGGAACACCTTCTAAGTAACAAGACTCCAAAGATTTTCCTAAGCCGTAAAGTGGACCTTGGAAGTTGGAAGATCGAGATTCCGGAATTTTCATTTCAGAAAACCCAGCGGCGGTATCATCAGTCGATGCAAGGGATCTTGCAGGAGGCGCGTTGCGGGCAGCATAAATCTTTTCGAAGGAAGTGATAACTTGCAAAACATCACTAGTTTTGAAGCCGTAGAAAAACAAAGCGACCTTCTGCTTAGCGATCTCCTTATGAACCAAAATACCCGAGGGATGCAGATACAGTTTATTCAAAAATTCTGCGCTCACCTGAATGTTCGAGGAAACGAGTATAGCTTTTCCCAAAGAGGGCTCGGTCGCGATAGATTCAAATAGAACAGGAAATCCTAGTGATTGCGGATCGGTTCGAACACCAAGTTTGGCTAAATTGAACAGCTCGCTGAGCCGAAGTTGAGTTGCAGAAGAGATCTCTCGGGGGACGTCGTTAGCGACAAGATTAAATCGATTTGGAAGAGGCAACGCAATCGGGTCCGCGCTACTACTCAGCGAAGGCAAGCCTAGAAACATAAAGACAGTAAATTTAATCAGATCATGAACCATTATTAAAGGTTCTGCTGAATACTAAGGTCAGTCAATACCAGGAAAACCAGGGGGGCGATCACCTGCTGGCGTCGCGGTTAAAATTTCGTAGTGATGTCTTTTGCCGGAACACGACCATCAGTCATGCGCGTCATTAAACAGGTAGCAGAGATGCTACCTTGTTCGTGAGTGAGCGAAAAGACAGGGAGTCTGCAAATAGAATTGCTCTACGAAAAACTAGATTGAGCGGCCGCGCCGTTCGCGGCTGTCAGAAATTTGTGTGGGCGCTGAAGGCACAAGCTTAAGCTTCGCGCGAAGCGTGTCTGGCAACAAGTCGCCGTGACCGCGTGGTAAATGTAGAATGAAACCGCGGGGAAGAACGACATTTCTCCACGCCCGACGATTGATATCTAAGTTATGTTCAAGAACTCGTGCCACATCTAAATCGCCGTACTTAACTAATTGTGAGAACGGAATATTTCGGGTCACTTGGAATCGTTCTAAAGAAACGGCGCGCTCTCGAACAACGGAGGGGAAGACCACTTCACTATATCTTTCAGCGTAAAGAGCCGCGAGGAAACAGGTAAAGAAGTTAGACGACGCGAATTGGAAATCACGTTGGTGATAACGCTCGATGATTGTTGGAAGATCGCGGCTACGGGCGGCACGAATCGCGATTTGAATATTTCCAATGCCGTGATTGTAAGCCGTAATCGCCAAAGGCCAGCTACCTAAAGCTCTACGATAACTCTTAAGAAGTCTCGCCGCCATGCCGGTGGCTTTGAATGGGGAATTTCGCTCGTCGATGCGCTCATTCACTGCTCCGTAAGCGCGACCAGTTGCTGGCATCACTTGCCAGATTCCACTGGCGCCCACTTTGCTGTACGCCAATTCATTAAAGCTCGACTCAACAAATGGCATTCTCGTTAAACCAATGGGGAGGCCGGCGCTAAAGAAAGTCTCTTCTAAATGAGGAAGGTAGCGGCTACTGCGGCGAAGGCCTGCGATGAAAAAGTCTTTTTGTCCCAGCTGTGAACGCAATGCTTTTACCGCATTTTGATAAACGCGCGCGCGCCGACCCGGAATAGAAGCCAGCACTTCAACTAAATGCGTCTCTAGGCTTGTGCGAGGAGTTGGACGATAGGAAAGCCTACGAAGAGCTGCGCGAATTTCCGCGCGGCGCTTGTCGAGCAGGATTTTTGATTTTTCCACCTTAAGCCATTCAGGACCCTTGCCCTCGCGAACGGCGTCCGTGAAATCCATAACTTCAAACACAATCCAGGGATAGCGGCTATGGTGAATGACATGAGTAAAGCGGCCATACTTTGTATAAACGTCGAACCAAAATTTAACTCGTGGCTCGAGCTCCTTTGGGATTTCAAACTCTTCGGAAACCCTTTCGATGGGGTCAGACAAAACATCACGAGGGGATAAGCGGCGCAAATGTTCAGCTTCAGCTAAGCCCGGAGCCGGGGGAAGCAATACTGGAACAGTTGGATAGGCATCCTCAGGAGCGGGTTCAGGCGTAGGCGAGTAAGCGGGCTGGCGCATAATTTGTCGCTCAAGCGCAAAATCCGACACCGCAGAAAAACCGGGTACTGGGGTCACAAGAACGGCCACAAACGCTAAAAAACTGAGGCAATACCAGATATTGCCACCGCTCGCGCTACCTTGGATTTCGGAATTAAGATTTGCTTGTTGGCTGTGAAATTTCATAACATAGGGGGAGGGAGCAATCTGAATGCCAGGCGTCGAATTAAAATCCAGGTAATTTCAAGAAGTTAGAACATATGAGACAGCCGACCTTAAATAATCCAACGCCATTAACTGATTTTTCGCACGCGAGATATACGGCCATTATTAGTGACCTTCATTTGTGTGAGGAAGAGCCAACTCACACAAAGTACCCTCTCTGGAAGAAGTACAAGAGTCGCGAATTTTTCTTCGACGAGACTTTCGCGAACTTTTTAGCCCATCTCAAAGAACGCGCCGGGGGGTCTGCGGTTGAGTTGATATTAAACGGTGATATTTTTGATTTTGATAGTGTCACAACTTTGCCGGAGTCGCCGCCCTATCGTTTAAGCTGGCTCGAAAAGCGCCGAGGTCTTCATCCGCAAAAAGAAAAATCCGAATTTAAAATTAAGCGCATTCTCGAGCATCATCAAGGGTGGGTCGCGGCACTAAAGGACTTCGTAAACGAAGGCAATCGCGTGATATTCGTCATCGGAAATCACGATCTTGAACTCCACTGGAATCGGGTGCAGGACGCGATCATGGCAAGCCTTGATCTCCCTTACGATGCCCAGGAGAGAGTTCGTTTTAACGAGTGGTTTTACATTTCCAATGGCGACACTTTGATCGAGCATGGCAATCAATATGATCCGTACTGTATGGCCCAAGATCCAATCAATCCTTACGTGTTGCGATTTAATCGAATCGAAGTGCGCGTCCCATTCGGAAATCTTGCCACTCGCTATTTGATTAATGGGATGGGATTTTTCAATCCACACATAGATACGAATTATTTAATGACGCCGAAAGAGTACGTGAAGTTTTTCTTTCGCTACATGATTAAGGCGCAGCCACTATTAATGATTGATTGGCTGTGGGGATCCATAGTCACTCTTTTTCAATCGTTCATTGATCGCTTGAGGCCATCTCTTCGCGACCCATTGACGATCGAGGATCGGGTGCAATGGATTGCGGCGAAAGCGAATGCCACACCTCGCATGGTAAGGGAGCTGCAAGAATTGTTTGTCCCGCCGGCAGCCTCTTATCCCCTGATCATCATGCGCGAACTGTGGCTCGATCGTGCGTTTCTCGTTGTAGGCATTCTCTTACTAATCCTTCAGCTAACTCTTGCCCTTGGCGCGATAAAAGGGACAAGCATGTTTTGGACTTTGATTCCATTCTTGCCGCTTTTGGTTTTTTTGCCGTTCTTTATTTTTTACTCCAGATCGGTGTCTTCTCTTGTCGTAGAATCAAAAGAACCGCGCGAAGAAATTCTTGCTATGGCGGGCCAGATCGCAAAGGTGAATCGCATTGTCTACGGCCATACGCATATTATCCGCCATGAGGTGATTGGACCCATCGAACACCTAAATCCGGGCACCTGGTCTCCGGCTTTTAGTGATGTGGAGTGTAAGAAACCAGTCGGTATGAAAACTTTTGTCTGGATCGCGCCAGGCCCTGACGGGGTCCGTTATTCGCATTTGCTCGCATTTAAAAATTCGCGCAGTTTTCCAGCCTTTGCCGCCCCCAAACACTCTGTTGAAGAGACTCCGGCCTGATCTAGCTGCGCCGCATCGGCTTTCGTCATTGGGCAACAGATTTGATTTGAGGCTAGACAATGCTTAGGGGCACTGTTACCCCTCATAACCAGGCTACATTTTTGGAGGAGACATGGCGGACGTGTTGGTTGTAACTAGCAAAGTTAAGAAGTTTATAAAGGAAAAGGGCGGTTGCAATACATCGTCTGAGACAGTGGATATTTTAAGCAAAGCAGTCGAAATGCTCTGCCAAAAAGGCGTTGATAGCGCAAAAGCCGACGGTCGCAAGACGGTCATGGCTCGCGACATCGTTATCGATCATCTTTAGAGATTGATCTTAAATTTTGATTTCTGAAATAGGGCTGGTTTACAGCCCTATTTTTTTGTTCATCGAAGGCCTCACTGGCCACGGTACGTTTGTTGAATTGAAACCAACTAACCGGTGAGGGAGCTTTTAGGTTCTTTTGGGGAATCTTAGTTTCGGCCACCATTTAGACGGTGATGTAATTGCGACAAGGTTTATTGATTTTTATATTGGCATTTCAGGTCGCTGGCGTTTGCCACGCGGGTCACTACCAGTTGTTTAAGGATGGACGGCCACACAGGAAATACGCGGAAGTCTTACGGCACCTGCAGCCGAAAGACACGGTTGGGTTTTCAAATGGCGATAAGTTTGAAATCGGCACCGCCCGCCCGATCTTCACGACTTACAGTGTGCTTTTGACGACTATTGAAAATCAAATTCTTAGAATTCCTGGTCAACTCGGGGGAGAGCGACCGCGGTCCTTCATTAATCGCTACATTCAAGGCCTCGGCCCACTTGGCGCGGCGGGTGTTCCGGTGGTTAACGTCATAAAGAGTTTAATGTCGGAATATGTTCTTGAAGAGAAGCTGGCGATTGAGACTTTGCTAAAAGATTGGCTAACGACCGATGCGGCAAGGGACCCTGAAGCCGCACAACCCTTACGAAAATTTTTGCTCTCAACTTGGCGCTTTGGGCATATCGGTGATTTTCGGGCGGAGCAAGTTGGCCTGGTTGACGACCGATGGATTTTGTTCGATTGGACCGACGATCACTTGTTGTATGTATCGAGTCCAAGCCGAGTGGTCCTAAGTGAGGATTCAGCGGCGCTTGCCTTGTCCTCTTGGATGGAAGCGCCCGAGGTTAAACAGATGTTATTGAACATTCACGCGGAAATTAAAAACTTACGTGAAGTCGACCTCTGCCAGGAAGCATTGGTCGACCGCGAGGAAAGAATTCGTTGATTATTGGCCAGCGCAGCTGCGGGCAATTTCTTTACCGGTAGAGCCGTAACAGCTTGTATTTTTGCAAAGCTCTTCAACGCAATTTCCATCAGAGCCTTTACAAGCTTCGGCAATATCTTTACCGGTGGAACCATAGCAGCTCGTGCTCTTGCAGAGAGCTTCAACACATAGCCCGCTTACGCCTTTGCAAGCCATGGCGATTTCTTTGCCGGTCGAACCATAACAACTTGTGCTTTTGCATAGCCCTTCTACGCACCGTCCGCTCGCACCTCGGCAGGCTTCGGCAATTTCTCGCCCTGTTGAGCCATAGCAGCTTGTGCTTTTGCACAAAGTCGCGACACAGCTTGGCCCACTCTCGTTTTCATCAGGATCACAATGATTTGCTCGCATTTGCGTAGATTCAAGTCCAAGCGCAATCGCCGCTCCTCTTGATAATGATCTCGATTGTTGGTGTGCCTGTTTTAGATAAAAGTTCTGCGCGGCTTTCTCAAAATTTGAAGCCAGAGCAGCGGATGAGATACAAAGTCCAAACACGGCAAGAAGCATCGACCTAACCATAAACCCCCCAAGGTTTTTAAAAAGCGTTTCTCGGAAAATGATTAGAGCAATATCGCGGCCAAGAATCCACAGCCGCACTGACACCAGAAGAAGAAATCGCGGACAAGCTTGCCCACACTTCGTCTTACGGAATCCGACTAAACTGAATCCATTGTGCCGCAAATAATGACGCGGCATTTCGCCGCTCCGGCAGTGCATTTTGGCTCCGGCTACTTTAGCAGACCTTGAAATTCATCCCAGCCGATAACGGGAACGTCGAGCTCTCTGGCTTTATCGACCTTTGATCCGGGCGAATCGCCAGCGAGAACGTAATTTGTGTTTTTACTTACAGATGACGCACTTTTCCCGCCATTTTCGGCGATAAGGTCTTTTACTTCATCGCGGTCCATCGGCAGAGTTCCGGTAACAACTATGTTTAATCCTGACAGAGCCCCTTTTGCGGGTGCCTTTTTCGGAGGCGCTGGCTTTACGCCTAATTTTAGAAGCGCCTCGATTTCCTTTTTAACCGCAGGTCGAGACAATGAAGATAACAGAGCTTCCGCTACCTTTGGCCCTACATCAGAGACGGCCAACAATTCTTCTTCGCCGGCCTTCATCAGAGACTGGATATCGCCAAAGTGGTCGCTAAGCGCCCGAGCTGTGGTCTCACCAACAAATCGAATGCCTAAGCCGTGAAGCAATCGCGGCAACGTTGTTTTCTTACTCGCTTCAATGCTGCTTACAATATTCGATGCCGACTTTTCCCCTTGCCGCTCAAGTGAGAGCAAATCGTCCTTAGTTAAGCGATAAAGATCAGAAAATTTCTCAATTAACGTCGCCTCAACCAGCTGCTCAATCATTCGGTCGCCGAGCTTATCGATATCCATCGCGCGTTTAGATGCGAAATGCTTTAGGCTTTCAACGATGATCGCGGGGCAAAGCTGGTTCACACAGCGTAAAATCACTTCGCCTTCTGCCTGAAGTGCCGGCTCTTCGCACCTTGGACAATTTGTGGGGAGTTTAAAAGCCTTAGATTTCGCGGGACGCTTTTCGAGCACAACTGAAACGATTTCAGGGATCACGTCGCCAGCTCGATGGATCACTACCGTGTCCCCGACTCGCGCATCTTTGCGATCAATCTCATCTTGATTATGTAGGCTCGCGTTTGTGATGGTGACGCCACCGACTTTCACCGGCTCCATGATCGCAACCGGTGTAAGGGCGCCAGTGCGGCCGACTTGAACTAAAATTTCTTTAATCACCGTTGTTGAGGATTCAGGTTTAAATTTAGCGGCAGTTGCCCAACGAGGTGAGCGTGCAACGGTACCCAGTTCATCTTGCAGGGCATAATTATTTATCTTGATGACCACGCCATCGATTTCAAACGGAAGCTTATGGCGGAGTTCACCAATCTTACGATAATAGGCCATTGCCTCTTTAGCGCCTTTCGCGGGCCGCAAAAGGTTGAAGCCGTCACACTTAACTTCTCGCAAAGTTGGAAGGCCTAACTCCTGCAGCAAATCAAACCAAGCTTCCTGCGAGCGAATTTTAATGCCGTCAACCACTCCGGGTGCGTAGCAGTACATGCGAAGAGCTCGGGCGGCAGTAATTTGAGGATCAAGCTGGCGAATCGAGCCGGCGGCGGCGTTGCGAGGATTCGCGAACGTCATAAGACCAGCTTCTTGTTGGGTTTCATTTAATTTTGCAAAATCGCGTTTGTACATGAGCACTTCGCCGCGAGCTTCCAAAACAGCTGGAGGCTTCGAAGTTTTGAGTTTTAAAGGAACCGATCTTAAAGTTCGAATGTTACTTAAAACTTCCTCGCCGGTCTGGCCATCCCCCCGGGTCAAAGCCGAGACGAGGTCGCCATTCTCATAAACTAATTCGAGCGCTAAACCATCAAGCTTGGGCTCACAGAAATACTCGGGCTCCGCCCCGTCACCCAGAAACTTTTTTACTCTTTCGTCGAACTCCCCGATCTCTTCCTCATTATAAGTGTTTTGCAGGGAGAGCATGGCTCGCCGGTGATCTCTTTTAGTGAACTTTTCAAGGGGTTCGGCACCCACCCTTCGGGTCGGTGAGTCTGACGTAATCAGGTCAGGATGTTGTGCCTCGAGCTTCTGCAGCTCCTTAAAGAGCTTGTCGTACTCGTAGTCACTGATCTTGGGTTGATCCAAGACGTGATAAAGGTAATCGTGTTCTCTTATTTGGGTTCGAAGGTCGGCGATTTGCCGGACCCCCAACTCCCGCTCTTTGGCGTTGGCCATGGCGGGAAAATAGCATAGAAGAATGGTTTTCGCGCGTACAAAAGGAGTCTGAATCTGTGATCAGCGAAGCGGATCTTAAAAAAGTGGCCAAGTTAGCTCGCCTAGAGCTGCGCCCAGAAGAGCTTTCGGTTTACCCGAAACAGTTTGCGGCGATTTTGGAATATTTTGAACAGATCGCGAAGATCGACACGAAAGGGGTTGAGCCTTTGGTGACTCCTACTGACATGGAGCAAAACCTTCGAACGGATGTCACGGAAGCGTGGGACGGCGCGGAGCAAGCTTTGGCGAATGCGCCTGAGCGTTCCGGAAACCTCTTTAAAGTTCCGCCGGTGGTGTAGCCATGAGTGAAATCTGCTTTCAACCGTTAACGGAAATCCGGGATCGCATTCGCCGCAAGGAAATTTCGGCGGTGCAAACTTTAGAAGCTTTTTGGAAACAAAGCGAAAAGCTTAATTCCAAAATTAATGCGTACGTGACTTTAAATGACAAAGCGATGGAACAGGCCGAGCAAGTTGATAAGAAAATCTCCGCCGGCCAACCGGTTGGTCCCTTGGCGGGAGTTCCTCTGGGTATTAAGGACATGTTTTGTACGAAAGGCATTAAAACAACTGCAGGCTCTAAAATTCTGCATAATTTTATTCCGCCTTATTCGGCAACAGTCGTCGAGCGACTTGAGGGCGCCGGTGCGATTACCATCGGCAAAACCAATCAAGATGAATTCGCGATGGGCTCTAGCAATGAAAGCTCGCACTACGGAGTTGTACGCAATCCCTGGTCGGAGGCGCATGTTCCTGGCGGATCGAGCGGCGGCTCTGCTGCTGCGATGGCGGCCGGGATGGCGGCCGGCACATTAGGCACGGACACCGGAGGATCAATTCGTCAGCCGGCAAACTTTTGTGGAATAGTCGGTGTAAAACCCACATACGGCCGCGTTTCACGTTATGGAATTATCGCGTTTGCCTCGAGCCTTGATCAGGCGGGACCAATGACTCGTACAGTGGCCGACGCCGCCGCGATTTTAGAAGTCATCTCAGGCCACGATCCTAAAGATGGCACCACGGCGGCTAAGCCTGTTCCTGAATGGTCAAAAGCTCTCAGCGGAGACCTTCGCGGAATGACCATAGGTCTGCCGAAAGAATACTTTTCCGACGACGTGAGTGAAGACACACGTAAGGTTGTGGAAAACGCGCTTAAGATTGTTAAAGACGCTGGCGCTAAAACTATTGAGGTTTCCATCCCTTTAACAGCGTTTGGTGTGCCGATTTATTATTTGATCGCGACGAGCGAAGCATCCTCAAATCTTGCCCGGTATGATGGAGTTCGGTTTGGACACCGCGCGGATTTTTCTAAAGCTCGTGCCGCGGACTTGGAAGAATTTTATTCTCGATCACGAGGCGAAGGATTTGGCGCTGAAGTAAAGCGCCGAATTATGCTTGGCACCTATGCGCTATCGAGTGGTTACTATGATGCGTTTTATCAGAAGGCTTGTCAGGTCCGTCGACTCTTAAGAGCGGAGTTCTTGGATGCATTCACAAAGTGTGATGTGCTCTTAACCCCGGTAACTACTTCTGCGGCATTTAAGATAGGCGAACGAGCGTCGGACCCCTTGCAAATGTACTTGAATGATATCTACACAACATCAACAAACTTAGTTGGAATTCCTGGCATGAGCGTGCCGGGAGGCTTTTCAAGTGAGGGACTGCCAATCGGAGTTCAGCTTTCAAGCGCTCATTTTGAAGAAGCAAAGATGCTCAACGTTGGTTTCGCGATAGAGAAGGCTCTCCCGCTTTGGAAGAAGGTGCCCAGTGGCCTACAATGATTGGCAGGCCGATATCGGCCTTGAGATTCATGCGCAACTTTTAACAAACAGCAAAATGTTTTCTGGCGATTCAGCGGCGTACGGCGGTGCTGATAACGAACACACCTCGCCAGTTAGTCTTGGAATGCCTGGAAGCTTGCCCGTTGTAAATAAGCAGGCCATTGAGTTTTCAATGCGCACAGGGCTTGCGCTTAATTGCGAAGTTCGCAAAACATCCGTGTTCGCGCGAAAAAATTATTTCTATCCGGATCTTCCAAAGGGTTATCAGATTTCCCAATTTGATAAACCCCTTTGTGAAAAAGGTTTCGTGGATTACTTTTTAGATGGCGAACTTAAGCGAGTAAGTATCGAGCGCGCGCACATGGAGGAAGATGCGGGCAAATCGTTGCACTTTGCAGATTACACATTAATCAATTTAAATCGCGCTGGTGTTCCGCTTCTTGAGATCGTCTCAGGTCCTGACATGCATACCCCAGCCGAGGCGGCCGAATACGCAAGAACCGTTCGCCGCATTCTTCGATACTTGGGCGTTAACGACGGGAACCTAGAAGAAGGTTCGCTACGCTGTGATTGCAATGTGAGTGTACGAAAGATCGGCGCGCCGAAGCTTGGTACGAAAGTAGAGTTGAAAAACATTAATTCCTTCCGCTTCGTTGAAAAGGCGATCGAGTACGAGATTCAGCGCCAGATAGAAGCGATAGAAGCGGGAGAAAAAATCGTTCAAGAGACGAGACTTTTTGATTCAACAAAAAACCGCACCTTTGCGATGCGTTCAAAAGAGGAAGCTCACGACTACCGGTATTTTCCTGATCCGGATATTTTGCCAATCACCGTGGACGAGGCTTGGTTAACACTGTGCAAGAATTCGTTGCCAGAATTGCCTCTCGCGAGAGCACAAAGATTTCAAGGGGAATATGGTTTGCCGCCGTATGATTCCTTCGTTCTTACTCAGGAAAAAACAGTTGCGGATTATTTTGAAAATGCGGCGAAAGTCAGCGGCAACGCGAAGGCAGCCTCGAATTGGGTCATGGTCGACTTGATGCGCGACTTGAATGAGAACAAGCTTGAAGTCACCGAGTCGCCCATAAGCAGTGAAGCGCTGGGCGAGATGATTAAAATGATCGATAGCAAAACCATCTCGGGCAAGATGGCGAAAGATGTTTTCGTCGAGATGTGGAAGAGCGGGAAATCCGCGGCTGACGTCGTAAAAGAAAAAGGCATGTCACAAATCACGGACACTTCAGCTATTGCTAAGATTGTTGATGATGTGATGGCGGCCAATGCGGCTTCTGTTGCCGACTACCGCGCGGGGAAAGTGAAGCTCTTTGGCTTTTTTGTTGGCCAGGTAATGAAAGCCTCCAAGGGTCAGGCTAATCCGGAGACAGTGAATCAGCTTCTCCAGGAAAAGCTAAAAGGGTAAAGCAAATGAGAGTGGCAGCGCTCGATTTAGGGACGAACACGTTTCTGCTATTGATCGCTGACCTGCAGGGCCGTGAAATCAAAAAAGTAATTCTTGATGAAACCAGGGTCACTCGGCTTGGGCAAGGTGTCGGCGCCAACAAGCGCTTTCACGATGAGGCGTTATCGCGCGCTGAGCTGGCGCTAGCGGAATTTTCTGAGCTTATAAGAAAACATAATTGTGAAAAAGTCGTAGCCGTCGCGACTAGCGCGGCCCGGGATGTGGAGAATGGGCAGGCGCTTCTTGATATGGGTACTCGCCATAAAATTCCGATTCAAATTATCTCGGGCGACCAGGAAGCTCGAATCACTTTTGACGGTGCGACTTGCGACTTGAAGAATGCTCAAGGCGCTCGAGTCATTGATGTTGGCGGTGGTTCGACTGAAATTATCGGGATCAATGAAAAAAGAAAGCTCATCGGCGAAAGTGTCGATGTCGGAAGCGTAAGATTAACGGAAAAATTTATTTCCGCCCATCCCTGTTTGACTGATGAACTCGCTAATTTGCAAAAGTTTGTTTTTGGGCAGTTTTCTGACGGCAAGTTGGCGCCGCTGATTGGATCGGGCTTGGTTATCGCGGTGGCAGGGACACCGACGGCCCTCGTTTGTCTGGAACTTGAAAAGGATTTTAACGAAGAATTAGTTCATGGTTACAAATTGCCACTTAAAAAAATATGGGAGTGGCGCGATCGATTGGCAAAGTTATCAGTCGCGCAAAGGCAAGCCTTGCCCGGAATGCAGCCGCAACGGGCGGATGTGTTGGTTGCAGGTGCGACAATCTTGGCGTCAGCGGTTGCAACACTAGGCGCCGATGAAGTTTTGGTTTCTACTAAGGGTGTCCGTTATGGAGTGGCGCGAGCATGGGAATCTTTTTAGCAATTATATTTTCATTTCTAAGTAACGACGTTAGCGCCGAGCTAAAAACCATTAAAGCAAAGCTTGGTGCGCACACAATTCAAATTCAAATCGTTGAAAAGGAAGAGGAGCGAGCCAAAGGTCTAATGCATGTGCGTGAAATGCCGGATAATCATGGAATGCTTTTTGTGTTCGCGCAGGAATTCATGCCGACCTTTTGGATGAAGAACACATTGATCCCACTTGCGATTGCGTTTATCGATACGAAATTTCGGATCGCCGACATTCAGGAGATGGTGCCGCCGAAAAGTGTAATGGATCTTAATATACCAAAATATGCGAGCCGAAAGCCGGCGATCCTGGCTCTCGAGATGAACGCGACGTGGTTCAAACGCCACTCCATCAAGGAAGGCGAAGAACTTCGGTTCTTGAGCCCAGTGCCCACGCCACTTTTAAAACGACTTCACGCCGAGGCTCGACCAAAGTCTAAGTGAGCTCTGGGCCAGAGGACGAAAGACCGGTCTCTGGTATTGCACCTTTTTTTGAATTCTTCCCTGTGTTCTAATGGTTGAAGTGAACAAGGATGTTTTCCAACTGAGGTCAGGCGTCATGCTTAAACAAGCGTTGGTAGTTTCTCTTTCTGTCGTGCTCATGATGGGTGTCGGCGGATGTACTTCAAAAAAAGCGGCCGAAGAAGATTCAGCGGCGGATGTGGCTGAGGTAGCCGGCGAAGGCGAAGGTGGCGACATAGCTGCTGACGATAGCGCCGATGCGGATCTTGGTAGCGACGAGCTAAGCCCGGATGAACAGCTTCCGGAAGAGCAAGGCGATGCGGTCGCGCAAGAAGGCGGAGCAGATGCCTCTGATGATTTCGCGACTCCAGCGGAAGAATTAGCAGACAATCCGGCGAGCACGGAAGATCAAGCGGCCATGGATACACCTCCAGAGCCCACGATCGATCCAACTCCCGAGCCAAGCGAAGAGTCGATTCCACCGCCGACAGAGGAGCCTTTGGCAGCAAGCGATTCTTCCGCGCCAATGGATGAAGAGCCAAAGAAAGCTTTGCCACCTTTGCGAAAAATCGCGGACACACCTTATGAGCAAGGTGGAGTTTGGGTGAACGCCGTTTATCTCGCGCGTAAGGGTGACAACTTAGAGTCCATCTCGACAAAAATCTACGGCAACGGAGATCGCGTTAAGGAATTGGCGAAGATCAATCCACCGTTAAAAAGTCGTGATGTTAAAGTTGGGGATAAGGTTTATTACAACTCGCCTCAACGCCCAACCGACAACACGAAGATGCTGACCTATTATGAGGACAGCGGACTGGCGCCGGAGACATATGTAGTCTCCAAGCCAGAGAATATTCGCGACATTGCGAAGAATCTTTTCGGCGACACGAACAGCTGGAAAGAACTTTGGTCGACAAACTTTGATCTTGAATCAAAAGGTGAGTTGCCCGAAGGCACTCAGCTTCGCTACTGGGCTGGAGCTCCGGCGATGACGACGGCACAAAATGAAGTGGCGCCGCCAGCGGCACCAATGGACACAGCCGCGCCCGCGCCTCCGATGGATATGGCGCCACCGCCTCCACCAATGGACACACCTCCGCCTCCCGATCAACCGGTGGTTGGCGGTATGGACCCGCCACCACCGCCGGACATGCCGGCCCCACCTCCGCCGAACGATTTGCCGCCGCCACCACCACCTCCACCAGTTGCGGAAAATCCACCGCCGTCTTCGGGCGATGGAACAATGGATGCCGGAGCCACAGCGATGGGCATGTTGGAAAATCCTGATCAGACAATGGCAATGGGAGCAGGAGCGATCTTGCTACTTGGCGCCGTGGCTTTGTTCATCATGATCCGTAAGCGTAAAGCTCGCCGGCAAATCGACTTCCACACATCCACCCAAACTCAAATCGAGTAGGAAAAGGTGCCCGTCGACTTTCTGTCCAGATCTGCGTCATAAAATGAAATAAAAAAGGCTCCACTGGAGCCTTTTTGTTTTTCAGAATGACGCAGATCTGGACAGAAAGTCGACGGGCACCTTATCCTAGCTGACGCGCTTGAGGATGTCTTCGAGGACGGAGCGGCGGTTTTCGCGGCTGGATTCGACAAAATACATGAGGTCATCGACGATCTGAACGTCGCGGTTATTAAAGGGCTGGAACTGGAGGCCACAACCAGCGCCGTTTTTCCAGACGACAGTGGCGTTAATGTTGCGACGACGACCACTCACGACAAACGTTACAATGACCTTGTCAGCGGCAGTAATCATCTCATTGGTAGTTTCTAAGAAAGCGCCGGTGAGACTGATGTTACGTAGGGTGCCTTTAGTTGATTGTCTCGCATAGCTACGGCGATATTCGACTTCCATTTTTAATGGAACCCGCGGTGCCGGAGCCGTTTCTTCATTAGTTTGCATAGCTGCCCTCCTCATCCTAGCTACTTCTTATCGGCTACAGTGTTAAATAGTTGAGTCTTTTCTGTAAGTTAGTGGCGGCGCTGTCGAGATATTCGACGAAAAACTGGAAATTCTGACTCAATCTGAATCGCTCGCTTTCCAAAGGATTTATCAAATGTCGCCTTTTGAGACGACCCTAGATAATTAAGAAGTTGCAATTACATAATGCTAAGCATTAGACTTTGAATCAGACCAAGTTGACAAGCTTTAGGGACTCTTCGTAAAAATTGAAAGTCCAAAGCAAGGTAATCCCAGTAAATAAAAAATCGTTTTTGGGTAGATGACCAAAGCGGGCCTTAAATGGCCGTCTCCGAGCGAATGCTCTAAAACCAAACAAGGAACCAACCAAATGTCCGACCGTCCGGATTCTCCGAACGACAATAATGAAGAAGCAAAACAAAAGAGTTCCAGTGAAGCACCCGAGGCTTCTGGATCTCCAACTCCATCGGAAGGCGCTCAAGATCGACCGCCACGCGAGCCCCGCGAAAGAGGCGACGATGATCGCCCGCATTTCCGGCGCAACACAGGCCGCAACGACAATCGGGGAGGCGGCGGTGGCGGACGTTATGGAAAAAGTAGCGGCGGCGGTGGCGGACACCGACAGCAAAACCGCAACGGCGGTAGCGGCGGTGGACATGGCGGCCCCCGGCCTCCGCACCACACCAGCTCTCGGCACATGGGCATGCACGATGATGACCACGATCACACTCCCCCAGCGGAAGTTGATTTAACCGATATCAATTTCACGGAAGAAGAACGCAAAGAACTCACCTCTAAAAATCTCCGATCAAAAGACATCCGCGAACTTACCGCTTTAGCTTCAAAGCTAAAGATTGAGAACGCTGCCGGAATGCGACGCCAAGATATGGTGTTCGAAATTCTTAAACGTGCAGCGCAGCTTGGAGATATCTTCGGCAACGGAGTTTTAGAAATTCTTCCTGACGGGTACGGATTCCTACGCTCTCCCGATTACAACTATCTCCCAGGTCCGGATGATATTTATGTAAGTCCATCGCAAATTCGTCGTTTCGGTCTTCGTACCGGCGACACAGTTAGCGGTACAGTACGACCACCTAAAGATGGCGAACGGTACTTCGCACTTCTTAAGGTCGACACGCTTAACTTCGAGTCGCTTGAAAAAGCTAAAGATAAGATCCTCTTCGACAACTTAACGCCGCTTTATCCCGACGAGCGACTGCACCTTGAATTGGGGCCAAAGGAATTCACAACAAGAGTTGTGGATTTGATGGCGCCACTCGGAAAAGGGCAGCGGGCTCTAATTGTTGCCCCTCCTCGCACAGGTAAAACGGTTCTCTTACAGAACATCGCAAACGCGATTGCCAAGAATCACCCTGAAGTGACCTTGATCGTTCTTCTTATTGATGAACGGCCAGAGGAAGTAACCGACATGCTTCGAACCGTAAAAGGCGAAGTGGTTAGCTCGACTTTCGACGAACCACCAACTCGACACGTTCAAGTGGCGGAAATGGTGATCGAAAAGGCGAAGCGACTTGTTGAACACAAACATGACGTGGTTATTCTTCTCGACTCCCTCACTCGTCTCGCGCGCGCTTACAATACGGTAGTGCCGCCGTCTGGAAAAATTCTTTCCGGTGGTGTGGACTCAAATGCGCTTCATAAGCCAAAGCGCTTCTTCGGTGCCGCTCGTAATATCGAAGAGGGTGGAAGCCTCACGATCATCGCGACCGCGCTGGTTGATACCGGCTCCCGCATGGACGAAGTTATTTTCGAAGAGTTTAAAGGTACGGGTAATTCGGAAATTCATTTGGACCGCAAACTTATGGAAAAGCGAATTTTCCCATGCATGGATATTAACAAATCAGGAACTCGTAAAGAGGATTTGTTGATCGAAAAGTCAGAACTGAATCGCCTTTGGATCTTAAGAAAGGTTTTGGCACCAATGAATGTGGTCGACAGCATGGAATTCTTAATTTCCAAGCTGGATCACACCAAAACCAATCAAGAGTTCCTGACGTCGATGAACGGCTAAGGTTCTTTGGATGTTCTCGAAACTCGCTGAAGTCGAAAAGCGCTTTGAGCAGATCACGCAAGATCTGCAGCGCCCTGGCATCACCGATGACCAGACAAACTACCGCAAGCTGATGAAAGAGCTTTCGAGCCTTGAAGAGGTTGTGAAAGTTTATCGTCAGTACCGGCGCGACTTTAGCCAGTTGAAAGAAAGCCAAGAGCTCGTGAATAGCGACGATCCGGATCTTAAAGCGATGGCAAAGGAAGAAATTTCCTCGTTAGAGAAGAGCATTAAGGATTTAGAAGCTGGGCTTAAGATTCTACTGCTGCCAAAAGACCCTTACGATGAAAAAAATATTATCTTAGAAATTCGGGCGGGAGCGGGTGGCGATGAAGCCGGGCTTTTCGCGCGCGAACTTTTTAGATCTTATTCATTGTATGCCGCACAACAGGGTTGGAAATCAGAGATGATTTCAATGTCTGAGGGTACGGTCGGTGGCTACAAAGAAGTCATCGCATCTATTTCCGGCGATAAAGTTTATTCGAAGTTAAAGTACGAGAGTGGGGTTCACCGCGTGCAGCGAGTTCCCGATACGGAGGCTTCTGGCCGCGTACACACTTCGACCGTGACGGTTGCGGTCTTGCCCGAGGCGGAAGAAGTCGACGTTAAGATCGATAAAAATGATTTAAAGATTGATACGATGAGAGCAAGTGGCTCTGGTGGCCAGTCGGTGAATAGAACGGATTCTGCGGTTCGACTAACCCATTTACCGTCAGGCCTGGTGGTTTATTGCCAAGAGGGTAAATCCCAGCACGCTAACCGAGATCGCGCGATGCAGATTCTTTTTTCCCGCCTTTGGGCGATCCAGGAAGAAAAAGCCCGCAAAGAAGCTTCAGATGCGAGGCTTTCACAAATCGGCACCGGCGATCGCTCCGAGCGCATTCGCACTTACAACTTTCCCCAGAGCCGTGTGACGGACCATCGAATTGGCTTCACAACTCACGCGATCAGTGAAGTGATGAATGGGAAAATTGAGCTTTTAATAGAGCCGTTGACGACTCATTTCCAAGCTGAATTACTAAAACAACAAGCGCATTCATGACGCTTAAGGCTTGGCTCCAACAAGCCTATCAAGATTTTCAATCTAAAGGATTTTCCCAACCAAGGGCGGAGACCGAACTACTTGCGAGCCAAACGCTAGGTTGGGCGAGAGCCACACTCGTGACGAGAGATACCGAAAATCTTTCGCCTGAGCAGCAAAGCGCTCTTGGTGACGGTCTGGGTCGCCGACTAATAGGTGAACCATTAGCGTATATCGTAGGCTTTAAAAACTTTTATAAATCCCAGTTTGCAGTTGGCCCGGGAGTTTTGATTCCTCGCCCGGAAACTGAACTGGTCGTAGAACTAGCTCTGGGGTTGAGAAACAAGCTTCCTGCGAAGAGTCGGATCTCCGATTTTGGTGCTGGCACTGGATGCATCGGAATCTCTACGATCCTAGAATGGCCGGAGGCTTCGCTTGTGGCAGTAGAAAATTCTCCAGAAGCGCTGAAATATCTGAAACAAAACATTGCTGCTTTAAACGTTTCAAACCGAGCAGAAGTTCGGGAAATCCCCGTAGAGTCATTGCAAGAGAGCAAGTTCCACGTGATCGTTGCCAACCCACCTTACATTGCAGTTGACGATGAGGACGTGGAACTTCAGGTCAGAAAGTATGAACCAGGACCAGCACTTTTCAGTGACGACTTTGGTTATGGCGCAATCAAACGCTGGCTAAAAGTAGCGGTGCTCACTCTGCATGCGGGGGGCTTTTTGATTATGGAGATCGGGGCGACCCAAGGGCAGGAAGTGCGAAAGCAAAAGATCGACGGCCTAGAATTCCAAGAAATTATCAAAGATTTAGCCGGCCACGACCGAGTTCTCATTTGGAGGAAGTCGTGAGAGACTGTTCGGGTGCCCGAAGAAGGAGACACAAGTGGATAAAATGCGAGTTCGCGGCGGTAAAGTGCTGCAAGGTAAAGTGGATACAAGCGGTGCCAAAAATGCCGCGCTACCCATTCTGTTTGCGAGCCTCCTTGCTGAAGGAAAACATGTTTTCCACAATGTCCCCAAGCTTATGGACATCGATTCCACCGCGGATCTTTTAAAAGTTTTAGGCAGCAAAATTCAGCGCGAAGGAAACACATTCACAACTGAAGTTGGAACGCCGGATAAGTTAGAGGCGCCATATGATCTCGTTCGTAAAATGCGCGCGAGCATTCTTTGTCTTGGACCGTTGATTGCAAGATTTGGTGAAGCGAAAGTCAGTCTTCCCGGAGGTTGCGCAATTGGCACTCGACCCATCGATCTCCACTTGGAAGGTCTTCGCGCGATGGGCGCCGAGATAACTTTGGACAGCGGATATGTTTACGGAAAAGCTAAGCGCCTGAAGGGCGGCCTCATTCTTTTCGAATCACCTACAGTTGGTGGCACCGAAAATTTAATGATGGCGGCCACTCTCGCTGAAGGCATCACAACAATTGAAAATGCCGCGAAAGAACCAGAGATTGTCGATCTCGCCAATTACTTAAATAAAATGGGCGCGAAAGTGAAAGGTGCTGGATCGAGCATCATCACCATCGAAGGCGTAAATAAACTAAAACCCGCTGAGCACAGAATTATCCCGGATCGCATTGAAGCGGGAACGTTATTGATCGCGGGCGCAATCACCGGCGGCGAAGTCACGGTTGAAAAATGTCAGCCTCATGATCTTGATGCCTTGATCGGTAAAATGCGTGAGAGTGGGTTTACCATCGAGACTGGTGAAACTTGGGTTAGGGTGAAGAGCCAAAAACAATGGCAGGGTGTCGATGTTACAACGGCCCCACATCCCGGATTTCCAACGGACCTTCAAGCGCAGTTCATGGCTCTAATGACTCATGCTCAAGGCACGAGCGTGGTCTCGGAAACTATTTTCGAAAATCGATTCATGCACGTACAAGAGCTTGTACGCCTCGGTGCGGACATCACGCCAAAAAGCAGAGTGGCAGTGGTTCGCGGGAAACCGGGCAGCCTTAAAGGGGCTCCCGTTATGGCGACAGATCTTCGCG
>JAYSTF010000046.1:0-5075 GCA_043720065.1 Pseudobdellovibrionaceae bacterium
GTAACCAAGTCATAAGGGCGGGCCTTTTGGCCTACTGAATTTAGCTGTAGTATCCGCCGCCAAGTGAGGTGGCCATGCTAGATAAAATCGCGTCGCTCAAAGAGCAAATAAATAAATTACCCCATGATAGTCAGGGGCACCGAAAATATCCAACGGCGATCAAGAAATCAATTTGTGAAATGATGAGTGAAGGTATCGGCATGAATGAGCTGGCCCAAGCGATGGGAATTCACGTTACTACTTTACATTACTGGCGCCAGCCGAAGAAGAAACAAAAGGCTGGGTTTAGAGAAATCAAAATAACACCCGCACCAAATCCGCAAGTGACTCTTCAGCCGCGGTCAATTTCTGAAATTCAAATTCAATTTGCATCTGGAGCTCAAATTCAAGGTCTTCGAATGACAGATCTTATCGAGCTCTTTAAGCAGGGAGTGGTTTTATGATCTTAGAAACCAAGGGCCTCAGGGTTTTCATCTATCAAGAGGCAATTGATATGCGATGTGGTTTTGGTGCGCCAGGCAAAGCTTGGCGTCTTCAGTGGGTGAAATTCCCTCCCTGGAAAGGATCTAGCTAGTCCACCAGGAATCAAGTTTTGGGCTTATGGAGGTAACAACATGAGTTAAGCGTAAACTGAGCGATAACCGGGCCGTAATGCGAAAGCGTGAAGCGGTTGAGCCTCGTAACAACAACAACCAGTGGCCGACAGATTCAAACCTCTGGAAGGCAAAAGTAGTCGCTCGTCAATGGCGAGAGCGGCAGAGACACTGGCGGGGTCTGAGAGCACAGCACGGTTAGAAATGAAGATGTCAGGAACCTGGGAGATCCGCTGCATTCTTGAATGAATCGAGTAAGCAAACAACGATTGGGAACACCGAAAGAATGCTGATGATGCAGTGGGAGTCGGATCTGCTGATAGTACTCTGAGCGTGGGAAAGCCACGCACTTGGGGAAGCGGCGGAGCAGTGTATTTCCTGTTTAGCGAAACATAGACCGCACACAGAGGTGGAGAATTTATGTCAACAAAACTAGATAGGATCACGGAGAAAGCAAAGACAGATCGAAAGCTACGCTTTAGTTCCTTAGCGCACATTATTGATGAGAGTTTTCTTAAGGAAACTTGGGGTCAAATAAATCGCAAAGGAGCTGGAGGCGTTGACGGTCAAACGATGCAAGAGTATGAGGGGCGCCTTGATGTAAATATTAATAGTTTATACAAGAAGTTGCGAAGCGGAGCGTATCGAGCAGCGCCTGTCCGGCGGGTTGAAATCCCAAAGGACAATGGCAAAATGCGATCGCTTGGCATTCCAACTGTCGAAGATCGACTGGCTCAGCGTGCAGTCGCAAGGCTTCTAATGTCTATCTATGAGCAAGACTTTATGGATTGCTCATATGGCTTTAGACCAAAGCGAAATGCGCACGATGCGCTAAGATCACTTCGAAGCTCGCTTATCGGCGGCAAAATCATGCATGTTTATGAAGCCGACATACGGGGCTACTTTGATCATATTAATCACAAGTGGCTGATGAAGATGCTTGAACACAGAATTAGCGACCGGTCGATTTTGCGTCTCATTGGAAAATGGTTAAAGGCAGGCGTCATGCATAATGGTGTGGTGACGATTAACACAGAAGGTGCACCGCAAGGAGGCTCGATCAGCCCAATGCTTTCAAATGTCTATCTACATTACGTACTGGATCTCTGGTTCGAACACGTGGTGAAACCAAAGTGTCGTGGTGAAGCGCATCTTATTCGCTTTGCCGATGACTTTGTGGTCTGCTTCCAATACCAAAGCGAGGTAAATAAATTTGCTAAAACTCTTAAAGATCGCATGCAGAAGTTCAATCTGACGCTTGCGCCGGAGAAAACCAAGCATCTTGTCTTTGGGCGCTTTGCAAAGGAAAGACTCAAGGCAGAGGGAAAGAAAGCTGAGGAATTTGTCTTCTTAGGTTTTCGGCACATCTGCGGTGTCGATCGCGTCGGAAAATTTGCACTTATTAGACTGCCAAGTCAAAAGAGCTGCCGAAAGTTCCTTGACCGGGCTAAAACTTGGCTCAAGGAGCATCGGCACTGGCGAGTTGCGGATCAACGAAAGCAGCTGGAATCTATGCTACTTGGCTTTTACCAATACTTCGCCCTCACTCACTGTGGGAGGAAGCTTCTCGGAATCTACAATACCGTTCTACGGTATTGGTGGATGACGCTGAAAAGAAGAAGTCAGCGCGGCCTAGTCCGCTACTGGGTTTACATGCAAAAGTGCGACTGGTTCTATTTGCCGCAACCGAAAAGTTTGCATCGAAATGTCTAAGCTCTAATCCGTGTCGACACTGGGAAGCCCGTTGCGGGAAATCTGCACGGCGGGTTTTACTTGGGGCGGCGTTCCCGGAAGGGGCGCCGCTACCAACCACAAACTATCGTTTTTTATTCGCGAGAAAATGAGGTCCTCAATCGACAGTGGAAATTTATTTTTGTTTCTGGGCAAAAATCGCAGGCGAATCAAGGCGCTGTACTTTGATGGATCTGGGCTTGTGATCGTCCACAAGCGAATGGAGAAGAATAATTTTATGAGTGCTGATGATCTCGGCAACATTGGGGAGATCTCGCTTGCGGAATTGAAGTTAATTTTCCATGGCAGTGTTTTAAGAAAATTTGTGACTGAGCGAATGTTGCAGAACAGAAAGGCAGAAAATACTATTCTCCCAAGAGGCTCTGTGGTTGAGTCTTTTCATGCAAGCACTTGAGGAAGAAAATTCACCTGAGGTTTTACGAGCGCTCGTAAAGGTCATTGCCGCTCACAATGAGAAGTTGGAGAAGGAGCTCACGAAGCTCCGTAACGCAGCTGCCGCCGAGACACAGCAGAAATTAAATATTGAAGACCAGCTGGTTACTTTGCGTAGAATCATTTTTGGCAGACGCTCTGAAAAGCGAGCTGGCCCGCGCCCTCGCGGCCAGGACGATGCTGACATTTTATTGCATAGCCAGTCGATTCTGCCGCGCTTGAAGAGTGAGCAAGTTAAAAAACTAGAAGAAGATTTGGTGTATCACGAGCTGTCTGGAGAGGAGCTTGCCGCTGAGAGCTTACTGCGAGGTCTGATTGATCCATCGGCAGGTCAGTGGAGTAAAGTCGAGGGATTTTTTGACGAGTCAATTGAAGTGACGGTAATTGAGCGTCAGTACAGAAAGCTTCGTCATCGCCGTCAGAAGTATAAATTGAAGTCTGAATTTTGTCCTGACGAAGAGAAGCAAGTCATTATCACCGCAGATGGAGCCGACAAGCTTTTGCCTGGCTCTCAGTACTCAATTGATTTTGCGGCGGCGGTTGTGGCGGACAAGTATGTTTCGCATATGCCGCTTGAGAGGCAAACGCGAGAAATGGCATCTCTTGGCTTACCAGGTCTTTCAACGAAGGTTTTATACAATCTATGTTTAACTTCGAGTATTCACTTGGAAGAAGTTACTGTGCGGATTAAAAATGAAATTTTGAACTGTGGGCTTTGCGTTCACAGCGACGAAACTCCGTGGCCAATCCAGGTCAAGACTCAAGATAGCGGATACATGTGGGTTATTTCAAACAGCGCGGGAAGTTTTTATCGATTTGAACCGACGAGATCTGGCGAAGTTGTTCGCGAGACTCTCAAAGGATATGCAGGTGCGGTGCTCACGGATGGTTATGTTGGATACAACAAGCTCGGTAAATGGCCTGGGATCAATCTTGCTTTTTGCTGGGCTCATGTTCGCCGAAAGTTTTTTGACATCCAGGAATCTTTTCCTGAACAGAGCAAAGCGATCCTCGATATGATTGATGAGCTGTTTAAGATCGAGAGACTCGCAAAGAACTTTGTAGAGTTAGAAAAGCTGCGCAGGGAAAAATCAACGACAATGATTTTGCAAATTGAGAAGTGGCTTGAAGAGAATCACCACAAGTGTCGAGTCGATGACGGGTTAAGAGGAGCGATTGCCTATGCTCAGAAATACTGGTCGGGTCTGATCAAGTTTTTGCAGAACGAGAAAATACCATTAAGTAATAACGAAGCTGAGAGAACAATCCGGCATGCAGTGATGGGGCGAAAGAATTTTTATGGTTCGCGTACCCATAACGGCGCCGATGTTGCTGCCACTCTTTACACGATTATCGAGAGCTGCAAGAAAGTCGAAGTCGACCCACGCACCTTCATCAACATGGCCTTGCATCTAGCCGCTCGCCACGAGCATGTTCCGACGCCACTCGAATACGCACGCCAGATCCGTTCTGCCTAGTCAACTGCCGCCCTTATGACTTGGTTACAATGGGCCTGTTGAAAAATAGCGTGTTTGAGCGCCGGTTTTAGCCGGCGACCCAGGATTTTTCGAATTCATGACCGAAGATCTCGAATTTCATGAATTTACACCAGATCGCGATCAATCCATCAAAAGCAGACCCCGCCAGCCTTTTGAGGTTCTGCACGGTCGAGATTACATAAACTTGAGCCTGCACTTTCCATCGCCCGCGATATCTATGCTGATCTGATGAATGCGCAACCGTTTCCTACTTGGGTTTCTGTTTCCTTTGAGGCGACTTCCATCAATCAAACCGTAATTCATTTCCGGCATACTGGCTGGGGTGAGGGTGATCGGTGGAATACTGCTCGCACATGGCAATTTAGCTCTTGGACTGGCGCATTTAGTCAGCTGCAAGCTCTCGCCAAAACAAAGTAGCTTTAATCCCTGGTCTCGGTAGCGCGCCCCCCTGGGAAAGCCGAGCGCATGCGAGGCATCTAAGGCTAGAGCGTGGAGACGCTCGGCCTGTGAAGCCCGAGTTCGTGCGCCCGTGAGCCACAGGCGAACAACCAAGCACGAATTCGGCTCCCCGCCCTAGAGTGTTCCCGGAAAAGCAATTCTCACCCGATAGGCACAAGCCCTCGGATACTTCTTCACCACCACAAAAGCTCCACTTGCGCATTAGGTGAACGCGATCATCAAACCAGGTTTAATGCCCAACTGGCTTGGTCTACACGCATACACTTTACAGAACGATATGGCCTCCGCGCCCGAATGCAGTGATTTTATTTGCTCTCATTTGATTCCGCAGAGAACTCAA
>JAYSTF010000047.1:0-5058 GCA_043720065.1 Pseudobdellovibrionaceae bacterium
ACCCAGTTTCAGCTCGAGAAATTGCGCCGTGGAGTTACGATCCCCGGTGGCAAGGCTTATGCGTTGAAGGCTGAGCGCGCCTATATCGGCGACTCTGAAAAGTACGCTTGGGTAAAGATCATCATCACTGAAGGCCGGAATCGGCAGGTAAGGAAGATGTTCGAAAAGGTCGGTCTTGATGTGAAAAAGTTAAAGCGAGTTGCGATCGGTAAACTCGATATCGGCCCGCTTAAAAAAGGAAAGTTTTTGTTCCTTGGCCCCCGAGGGGTCGCAGAAGCCTTAAGCGGAGACTTAAAAGACTTGCCAAAGCGCTCTGTGGTCAAGGATGGACGAGCCCAACGGGCTGAAGGCTTTCAGCGGGCAGACCGCACTCGAAGGCCCGGAAAGCCGCCACGGCCGGGCCGCTCGCGCTAGATTGTCCACATTTTAGACAGTGTCAGTCCATTGACCTGAATGCGGGGCTTTACTCGAAATCATTAGGCGTACATGAGGGCCGGGCTTTGCAATTTAAGGAGGGGTTACAAGGGGGCCTACACAATGGATAGACGACGACGGTGGATTTTACGGCTTTTGTGGAAGCTGCTGCCCTATTTTCCCAAAGTCTTGCGCCAGCGTCTCGCCATTGGCGTGTTTTCAGTGCCAGAGCCCCTCCCAATAGAAGTCGTATTTAAAAAGGCCGAGTCTTATTCAGAGATTGAACAGGCTTTTCGCATTATCGCGGAGGAACATCCGACCCAAGATCCCGTTAGCAAATTTCACGCACTGCCAACAACTACTGTTTTGATCGCGAAATGGAAAAATGAAGTTATCGGTACGGTGTCCGTCGTGCTGGATTCGGATTTTGGCCTTCCCATGGATTCGCAGTGGGATTTGTCACGGCTAAGAATGAACAATAAATGCATTGCAGAGATTTCGTCGCTTTCGATTAAAAAAGAGTATCGCGCTAAACGCGGGCATTTGTTGCTACCGCTTTGCCGGTACACGAGAGAATTTGCGCGCAACGTTTTAGCCGTAGATGCATTGATCGTAGCGACGCGCCCAAATGTGGCTTATTTCTATCAGGACATTTTCCAATTTCATCCAATTGCGACAAGCAGCTTAAATTCGCAAATCGGTTTGTATTCAGAGCTGGGTCCCGCTCCTGAAAAATGTGAGACCACAGGTCCGACTTACAGTCCGGCATTGCTGGAATATTTTTTCCATCATCAAGTCGATGTTTTGCGCCAACTCTCTCCGCAAGAGCGGATTACATTGGCGAATGTTTATTTCATCGATGCTTACCGATCGGTTTTAGGCTTGTCGCATGCAATTCAAGAATTGCGTGGGCGCAAGCATCCTCGTTTTGAAGTTTTATGTAACGGTCGGATTGCCCACCGGCAAACGGATACGGTTTTGCGCGCGACGGTTTTAGAAGTCTCTCGCAACGGCATGAAAGTTCGCTTCCATCATCCCATCGATCATTTGAAGTTGGATGATACGGTTCATGTGACCGTTGAATTGGCGCCACAGAAACAAGTGCTGATACGGACCGAAGCCGCGTGGTTGTTAAACCAATTCGATCACGCCGGGCTTCGCATTGTCGGTGATGCGCCCACGGAGTGGGGTCGCTTTATAGATTGCCTTGAAGCCGATATCGGCCGCCGGGTTTCTTAAAGGCCTGAGTCTTGCTTTTGTGAAGCGCTACGAGGGCCTCATAAATGCTCCCTGCCTTACATAAATTATTGAAATTTAGCCTGATTTTGCCATTCTTATGTATTGGTTTCGCGGTTCACGCTGAGCGCGACGTCGACCAAGAACAGGACAGCCATGAAGAATCTTTGCTCCCGCTCGATAGCAGCTGCTTTAGGGCTCTGACGAAGTCGAAAAGCACTGATGCGTACTTTCGTGCGCGGCTACCCACTCCAAAAATCCATGAGTTCAGCAAAGAAAATTTAGCAACTCTGTTCAAAATCAAGGAGCGGGCGGGCAACGATCCGAAAAAACTAGCTAAGATCGAAAGCCGGGAAGAACAAGCTTTGCTAAGTGCCATCCTCGATCGAAAAGTGAGCATCGGCGAAGTTTTCGGTCTTCAGGAAATCACGGATAAGCTGATGATCGGCGCCTTCTACCGGCTAGCGTTTAAGTTTGCACGAAATCAAATGGGCGTTTATTCCGGCTTTGACTTTGATGATGTCCTGCAAGCCGCGGTAGCAGCTCTTCACCAAAGCATTCTTATTTATGACTATCACAGTAAATACATGTTTCCGACGTGGGCACAGGCCGTGATGAAGAAGACCTTTGATCAAGTTTTCGCCTCGCAAATTGCTTACTGGCAGGCGTTGGCACCCAACCCACCAGCTGAAGATGAAACCGCCGACGAGAATATGGTCAGCGGAGAGGAGCTTATTGGAAGTGCGATGACTCGGGCCCGAATCGCGCGCGGTATGACTTTGCTTACACCGCAAGAATTAATGGTTTTCCGCAATTTCTTTGGCATCGACCTCAATGAAGTTCGCGAAGGCGATTGGACTGTGGTTTTTAGCGGCGTGGAATATTCCATCGAAGAAATCGCTGAGATGAGTAAATTGCCACCGGCTCGTGTGCGGCAAAATCGCGATAAGGCTTTGCGTAAAATTAGAGCTCAAATCGCCAAACTCGACGATCCAAAAAAATGACCAAGATTCTGACTCGAAAACCTTGGTCATTAAACGCTCGCCTGGGACAATCTGCGGAATCACATCAAACATTTGCTTTATGAACGTCTCCCGCGGTCTAAGGTTTGCAGATACCTCGCGCGGAGACTGTATAATGCGATTGCGGCCCCGTTACTTCGCCTAGCTGGCTATTTATTTGTCGATGCTGGAAATATTTTTAATTAGGTCTAATGAACGGATTTATTTGTGCGGAACCTTCCAAAGTTTTTACTGATATTTTCCCTCTGTTTGCCGATTGTTTTCTCGGCGAAAGCCAATGAAAATGTTGTCGCACGTTCTTTGATCGAAAGGCTCAACCTGTGTGCTTGGCTCCTGCAGCCCCCACAACAAGTTCGTTCATCGATTGAGATCGAGATCTTAGAAAACTTAAAACGTGCAGTGGGTTCGAACGTTCAAAACTATGCGCAGGGTCGCTTGCTGATTACGGAAACCGCTGATTCAACAAAGCCCTATGAATCCCTTCTTTCTGATGGTGCGGTCGCGCACATTAGGACAAATTTGACGGCTGAGGATGTTTGGGTAGATGGTGGCGCAGGTAACTTTGGGGCCATGTGGGAGTATTTTCAGCTCAAGCAGGGAGTTCCGGCTAAACGTATTGGCATAATACCCGAAATTTCGCGGCCAGAGAATTATCTTAACGAACTATTGCAGAAGGATCCGCAGTTTATTCCGCTCCTTGGTCTTACTATCGAAGAAGCAGATATGATCCCCAGTGGGAAGGTGACTGTCATTACAGATGTGTTCGGTGCTTTCGCATATTCGAAACGCCCAGATTTGGTTTTGCGACAATATTTGCGTTGGCTAAAAAAGGGCGGAGTCATTTACTTGGCTCAGCGACCGGGCAGCGGATTTGGTCTAGCCGAGCATATTCATCTTGAAGAAGACGAAACCTATGAAATGGCATGGTCATATTTAATTCTCGATAAACTATATCTCGAAAAATGGCTGAGTGGTGGATCAGGTTTTAGCTTTTCGTTTGATGAGGACGTGCGAAAGTTAAAAATCGTCAAAGAGCAGGACGAATTTTCCCTGCCAGAGTTAGTCCCCGTTTACTTTCATACCGATAAACCGCCTCTCCGGATATTTGCGGTATCTGATAGAAAATTGGGGTCGTGACACCCCAAACCACTTGTTTTTGAGGCACCCGCCGCTCACAAATTTGTTGAAATTCTAACGGGACATTGCGCTGCCTGGAAAAGTTTTTTGCCCTCGGCGCCGGGGGCAAACATCTTTCACCTTCACACTCGCGAAGTTGTTAATGTATACGCTAACAACTTTGTGAGTGCGGGCAAACTGTCTCGTCGATAGACGGGTCACCCTGGCGGCGGCGCGAGTAACTTCCGTAGCGGCGAAATGCTGCGTTATTTGCGAAACTCGAAAAAACAAATAATGACGCAAACTTTTCTCCGCGCGGAGAAAATCCGAATGGTCGTGCACCACGGTCCGATTGGCGGCCGCCTACTTCCCCGTCTCGCCCTCGGTGGTGTTTAATTCCGTTGGAGGATCGATGGGTTTTGCGGCAGCCTTCTTGCCGAAGCGTTCGGCTTCGCGCTTGGCCGACTCAAGTTCACGCTTTTCTTTCTCTACCGCGGTATAGCGTTTCGAATACAAACTTAACTGTTCCGAGAACTCTTTTTGTTTCTCGCGCATGTAAGAATCAAAGTCTTTGCTCTGACTTGAAATCTCAGTTTCAAAATCTGACCGACGATCTTTCTCCCCATCAAAAAAGGTTCGGCGCTTATTGTCTTGCTCCGCAAAAAAATCTTTCGATGCCGTCCGATCACCCTTGGGCGGCTTAAAGCTCTTTCGTGTATCGCCTTGCTCTTTTAAAAATTTATCTTTGCGCTTCGCCTCATCCTTACGGAAATCAGCGCGCAGCTTATCCACTTTTTTACGAAACTGAGTCCGGCGTTTCAAAGTTAGTGATTGATAACGGCCCTGCACTTCCGAAGGGCGGAGCTTTACTTCTCCCATCAAATTCAGCAGTAACGCCAATTCATCGTTGGCTTCTTTTTTCTCCGCCGGCACTTCTTTGCGAAGTGCTGCAAGCTCCTCGCGGTCGGCCTTCAAAGAGATTTCGTCAGCCAATTCCTCCCGCACCTGGACCGAAGGAGCGGGGCCACCACCCACGTCGCCAGACTTGCACCCGACCAATAGACCTAAGAGGAAAAACTTGCCGATCGACTTAAATGTAGAGTTCATGAATTCATCTTAAGGAAGCTTTTGCCTAAACACAACAGCCGGTACACTTAAGAAGCATGTGGTGGCACCGTGGTCTTGAATATTTAAACCTCCCCAGTCATCAAAAGCGGACGGCGCGATTTATTGATCGTGATTTCCAAGTTCGTTATGCTTCCGTGGTGAT
>JAYSTF010000048.1:0-14727 GCA_043720065.1 Pseudobdellovibrionaceae bacterium
GTCAACCGAGTGCGCAATCCCTTTAACATAAATGGGCTCGCCCAAGCTGCGACCGTGGCCGCTTTGAACGATCAGGACCACGTGAAAAAAGTCTGCGAATTGACGTGGAGCGGTCTGGACTATTTGAGCTGCGAGATCAAGTCCCTGGGCCTTTCCTTCTTCCCATCTGAGGGAAATTTTCTCTTGGTTGACTGCAAGCAGGATTCAGAGAAATTATTTAATGCCCTCTTGAAAGAGGGGGTGATTGTAAGACCAGTGCGGAATTATGGTCTACCTACTCATTTAAGAATTAGTGTTGGCCTGCCTAACGAAAATGAGGCCGTGATCAAAGGTTTAAGGAGAATTCTCGTTGCCCGCTAAAAACTCTCCCTTTGTCGTCACCATTGACGGCCCGTCAGCTTCTGGAAAATCCTCGTTATCGCGCGAGATCGCCCGCCGTCACAGCTGGTCTTGGGTTTCCACGGGTGCATTTTATCGCGGGCTCGCGTTTGTCGCTAATGAGATGAGCATTTTACCCGACGATGAAAAATCTTTGGTTGAGCTCACCAAAAATCCGATTTGGTCCGTGGCGATGGCGGAAGACCGCACCAAAGTTTTATTGAAAAACATCGATGTCACCGATCTCATCTACCGCGAAGACGTCGGAACTGCTGCGAGCCGCTT
Organism: Pseudobdellovibrionaceae bacterium; assembly: GCA_043720065.1. Classification (GTDB taxonomy): domain Bacteria; phylum Bdellovibrionota; class Bdellovibrionia; order Bdellovibrionales; family UBA1609; genus JAIBAM01. The sequence goes on from JAYSTF010000048.1 coordinate 664, forward strand.
AAGTTTGTTGCCGAAAGTGCGCGCGAGTTTGCTGCAGGCACAGAGGGATTGCACGAAAGGCGTAAAGGGGTTGGTCGCCGAAGGCCGCGATTGCGGCACCGTCGTTTTTCCGGACGCCCAGTTGAAAATTTATTTAACCGCTCACAGCGAATCCCGCGCCGATCGACGGGCTAAGGAAGAAGGCCGCACCGTCGCAGAGATGCGCGACGCCACCACCAAACGCGATCATCAAGACAGCACTCGCACTTCAGCGCCTTTGCAGATTCCAGAGAATGCAGTGGTGATCGACACCACCGAAATGGATCTGCCTGCGGTGGTGGATAAAGTCGATCGCTTGATTCGGAAAATGCATCCGAATTGATTCCCGCCGATCTTTGAGATCGGCGATATGTTTAATGACCAGTTAGACCGTCCGCGCGCGACCTGCGATTAACCGCATGCCGTGCGCACTTCTCTTCAGCGACCGTTACGCCGAACAGCACCAGCGACTAACTTGTACTCTGCCGCCACTCGCGCACAAAACCTGTTCCTCGCCCGCGCGGCTGATATTCGATAAATCCAAAAGCTTCTAACGTGTTTTGCACTAAGTACTCTTTCAGCTGTTTAAAGTCCCGACCCCAAGAAACAACCCGAGTGAACGGCCTAGCATCCCAAAACTTTTTACCTTTCGCTTGATTTCGCTCCGCCTTGAGAGTCAAACGCGCAATCAAGCCAGAAATAGCGCGTATGAACCCGAAGTAACCACGACGAGAACGGGGCATTAGCATCATATGCAGATGATCACCACCATTGCCATATTCATATAGCCGCACGTTGAAGCGCTCACACTGCCGCTGAATGATCGCAAAAATTTTCTCCGCACGCTGCTTTTTGCGAAACGAATTTCCACGGGTCGCATACTTCGAGCGCATAACCACATGAATCGGCCGATCAAGCGGAATCGCGCGCTGCTCTTTAGGATGGCTTTTTAATTTCGAGCCCCCAAAGGAACGTTGTTCCTTTAAATTAAGTCCGGGGAGTTTTGGCTGTTTCGTCTTGCGCATAAAACAGTAATCCCAAATGTCAGTAGCGATGTCAATTTATTATTGATTTTTTGGTGGCCCTGATCGCAAATAATTTGCGTAAAACATTAACGGGCCCATAGGTTTAGCGCTTATTTCGTCTTCGATGTGCTGAGCATCGGTGGCGCAAAGCAAATCCATCCATGAGAAGGCCATCCTGCTCGCCATCGTGGCGAGCAGGGAAATAATACCTCGAGCGAAAAAAAATTTAGAGGACTGCTTGGGATGTTTTAGGAATCACATCGACGTCGGACAAGAGCTCTAGCCAGGCGGCGCAACCACCGGTGGTTGCGCACCGAATTACGCCAACACCCTAGCGCCAGCTTGAGCTAACGCCATCTTCAATCGCTCAATATGCTCAACACTTCGGGTTTCGACTAAAAACTCGATGGCGGTTTCGCTGATTAATAAATCATTGCGCAATCGATCGTGCTTCACGTCTAACACATTCGCATTTTCAACCGCTAGGGCACTTGTCATTCGCAATAAAGCACCCGGCCGATCCGCAACAACGACTGTGATGCGCGCCAATCGTCCACTGCGGCTCAATCCCCGGTCAATCACCATTGAGATAATATTTAAATCTATGTTGCCGCCACTCAATAACAAACATGTCTTTTTACCGAGGTCCCATCCAGCCTTCGCCGCTGCAGCTAAAACTGTAGCGCCAGATCCCTCGACAACGGACTTTGCTCTCTCGAGCAACCAAACAATCGCTTCGGCGATCTCATCGTCAGTAACCGAAACAACATCATCAACAAGTTTGGCAATGTATGTCTCATACATTTCGGGACTTGGTTTCTTTACCGCAATACCATCGGCAATCGTTAATCCTGTCGGGGCCTTTACCACTTGCTTGTGGTGCAAGTTCAGCATTCCTGGGGCCTGATCGGAAACAACGCCGTAGATCCTGCAAGAAGGACGAAGCGCTTTAATCGCCGTCGCCACACCGCTAATTAATCCGCCTCCACCGATAGGAACAATGACTGAATCTACGTCAGGGAGGTCCTCAAAAATTTCAACGCCCACCGTGCCTTGGCCAGCGATGATCAACGGATCCTGAAAAGCGGGAACAAAGGTATAACCCTCTTTTTGCTCAAGCTCTCGCGCGTAAGTGTAAGCCTCATCGTAAACCTGACCGTGCAAAATCACTTCAGCGCCGTAAGATTGCGTGGCCATGATCTTAATCAGAGGGGAATTCACGGGCATAACGACTTTTGCCTTCGCGCCCACTAGCTTTGAAGCAAACGCGACCCCTTGCGCATGATTGCCGGCCGAGCTTGCGACAATCCCTCGCGCCCGTTCCGTCTCATTCAACGACAGTATTTTATTAAGTGCACCGCGAAGCTTAAAACTTCCCGTGATCTGCTCATTCTCGAATTTAAAATAAACGCTAGTCCCTAACCAATCGCTACCACTGCGGGACGCATGCAGAGGCGTATGAATTATACGCGATTTAATCTTGTCTTGTGCGGCTCGTATATCGTTGAGACTGACTGGTGGCATGCCTCTATTTCGGGTTTTCCCAATAGGCGGTCAAGCCCTGAATCGGATTGTATTCGCCAGGTAGCCTAGGCGAACGAATGGTTCCTTCTCCTAAGACCGCCGTAAACCGATCGTCGAAGTAGAAGAATGGCGCTAGCGACTTGCTGCACCCCCCGCACTTGGCGACAGGCTGGGCGGATTCAACGTTCAGATAGCCACAGATATGACATCGTCGGTAATGGGCTGGATGCTCCATAAAACTTCACTCCTAAATTTACCCCACGACCTATATAGGATAGCAATTGGTGGACCACGCCACAACGAAAGCAGTGGATAACTAACCGATATCACTTTGGAATCATGTCTAATGACTTTTCGCGTTATTTTTCTGAGGCGAGTTATCTGTGGCTAACTTCAGGGGAATTGGCTTAGGCCTAAAAATGGCGTTGTAATGCGGTCCGCGGCGCGACTGTCACGAAACTGTGGTGTCGATCCAATCCAATCCAGTGGCTTTTTAAGCACGTAAGATGCCAAGGAAACTAGCGACATCTAAAGAGGCGCCGCCAATCAAAAACCCGTCCACGTTTGGGAGCTTTAATTCACTGGCGTTGCTCCCCTTAACGCTTCCGCCATAAAGAATCGGTGCTTTTGACTGATCGGGAAATTTACCTTTAATCCATTCGCGGATGAGGCCGTGAGCTTCCATCACTTGGTCCGGCGTTGCTACTTTCCCGGTTCCAATTGCCCATACAGGTTCATAAGCAATCCAAAATGGCTTTCCGGCGACTGCTTCGCTTAAGCCAACATCAAGCTGACGCCTTAATATGGCGAAAGTTTGTTTATTTTCGCGCTCGTCCAGCTGCTCGCCAATGCAAACAATTGGAACGATCCCCTGCGATTGAAGCGCCTTCACTTTTCGCGCGACCTTTTCGTCGTTTTCAGAAAAAAGTTGGCGCCGCTCGGTATGCCCAACAAGACAAAATTTTGCACCCATTTGTTTAAGAACTTCGGGGGAAGTTTCACCGGTAAAGGCGCCGGAAGTCTGCCAATAGCAGTTCTGTCCACCGACGCTCACGTTTGAAGATTTCGCGGTCTCGATGGCCGATTCCATACAGAGCGAGGGCACTAGAACAACGACTTCTTTTGCTTCGTCACCCATGAGTGAAGCCTTAAGCTCTGTTAAAAACTCGCGCGCCTGCGCCGGCGACTTATTCATCTTCCAGTTGCCGGCACAAATCACGGGATCACCAGCTCGGATCGCTTTGGCTCTCGCAAGGCTTCCACGCCAGGAAGTTTTTGGCCTTGGAGAAACTCTAGACTTGCTCCCCCACCGGTCGAAATATGGCTCATTCGCTCAGCAAACCCAGATGCATTCGCTGCGGCTGCGGAATCACCGCCACCAACAACAGTTGTTGCGCTTGAATTTTCCGCCATCGCTTCAGCCACTTTGAAAGTTCCATTCGAAAATTCCGCAGTTTCAAAAATTCCCATCGGTCCATTCCAGAAAATCGTTTTCCCCCGAGCAATCTCAGCTGCAAAAAGTGCGACGGACTCAGGGCCGATATCCACAGCCATCATGTCTTCAGGAATTTGCGAAACAGTTTTGCGCGCACTCACCTGGTCGATCGCCGGAACGACGACATGATCTACAGGTAACAAGAATTTCTTGCCCCTTGCCTCACAACGCTTAATCAATTCGGCCGCGAATTTTACTTTGTCTTTTTCCACGCGAGATTTACCGACCGGAATAGCCTTTGCCGCAAGGAAAGTGTACGCCATCGCGCCGCCGACAATCAGGCTATCGATACGATCTAATAGCATTTCAATCATATCGATTTTATCTGAAACTTTTGCGCCACCCAAAATAGCAATATAGGGCGACTCGTAATTGTGGCGGACTTTGTCGAGCATCTCGATTTCTTTCTTCATCAAGAAACCCAAACCCCGCTGAGGAATCAGCTGCGCCAATGCCACAATACTCGCATGCGCCCGATGGCTCGCACCAAAAGCGTCATTGATATAAATCTCCGTGTACTCCGCAATACTCTGCGCGAATTCACGATTATTCGCCTCTTCGCCCTCATCAAAGCGCAGGTTTTCAAGCATCAAAATCTGAGAAGGCTTGAGGCCTGCAAGTAAAGCTTTGGCGGCGTCACTCACCGGGTCTTCAATCAAAATGACTTCCATTTTTAAAACATCACTTAAGTGCTGAGCGATCGGTTCCATTGACATGGTCTTACGGTCTTCTTCCGTCTTCGGTCGCCCGAAATGAGAAGCCAAAACGATTTTGGCGCCCTTTTCAATTGCATATTGAATCGTGGGAAGTGCTGCACGAATGCGAGTGTCGTCACTGACTTCACCGTCTTTGATCGGGACGTTAAAATCGACGCGGATGAAAACCCGCTTGTCTTCAAGTTCAAAGCTTTCAATCGAACGAATGCCGTCGAGCGTTTTGCTTGCCATTTAAAGACCCCGGTCGGACATGAAGCGGGCCATGTCTACCATCCGGCGCGAAAAGCCCATCTCGTTGTCATACCACGATAGAACTTTCGCCATATTGGAGCCCATCACCATGGTGCTCTGCATATCAACGATCGAACTATAGGGGCTGCCATTAAAATCTACGCTTACTAAAGGTTCCATTTCACAATGCAAGATTCCTTTAAGCGCGCCCTCAGAAGCTTTTCGAAGTGCGCCATTTACAGCCTCAATTGAAACTTCTTTTTTCGATTGAAAAACAAAATCCACCAAACTTACGTTCGGAGTTGGGACGCGAATAGAAATGCCATCCACTTTGCCTTTGAGTTCCGGAAGGACGATGCCAACCGACTTCGCGGCACCTGTGGTCGTTGGGATCATGGACAGCGCTGCCGCGCGGGCGCGACGGAGATCTTTATGAACAGCATCGAGTACCTGCTGGTCATTTGTGTAGGAATGAATTGTCGTCATCATTCCGTGCTCAATACCGAATGTGTCGTTTAAAACTTTAGCAATTGGAGCTAAACAATTCGTCGTGCAGGACGCGTTGCTTACGACGTGATGCTTTTTGCCATCGTAGGTTTCGTGGTTAATACCAAAAACGGAAGTTAAATCCACTCCATCAGCGGGAGCTGAGACCAAAACCTTTTTGGCCCCGGCGTGGATGTGCTTCATGAAATCATCTTTGGACTTAAACGCGCCTGTGCACTCAAGCACGAGATCGACTCCCCAATCACGCCAAGGAATCTCAGCCGGATTTTTCATCGCTGAAACTGGAATTTTGCGGCCTTTGACGACAAGACCTTTTTCTTCCGCGCGGACTTCAGCCGGATAAACACCGTGAGTGCTGTCGTACTTTAGAAGGTGGGCCATACCCTTAGGATCGTCCAAGCTGTTAATTCCGACGATTTCTATTTCGTCAAAGCCAGCACGGAAAACCAATCGGCCGATACGACCAAAACCATTGATACCAACGCGGATCTTACTCACAGGCAGTACTCCTTGATAAATCTGATTGCGGCGCCAAAATATACCCTTGGCTTAAAGATTCCAATTGGAAAAGAGGGTTTTCGCATTCGCCCGAGTGACTTCTGAGAGGCGACCCAGATCTATACCCTTTAAGGTCGCCACGATCTCCGCCGTGTTTACGACGAAGGCTGGCCGATTCTTCTTACCCCGGTGGGGCATTGGTGCCAAAAAGGGGGCATCGGTTTCAATGTGAATACGATCCAGCGGCACACGCTTACAAGTTTCCCGTAAATCACCGGCATTTTTAAACGTCACCACACCGCTAAAGGAGATATGGTAGCCTAAGTCTAAAGCCGCCTCAGCAAGCTTCCACGAGCCTGTGAAACAGTGAAGCAACCCTATGACTCGGCCCTTGTATTCCTTGAGGATTTCAATTGTATCGTCTTCCGCATCGCGCGTGTGAATTTCCACGGAAAGCTTAAATTCTGCCGCTATCGAAAGCTGCTCACGGAAAGCCTTTTGCTGAATGTCCCGGGGAGCGTTGTTGTAATAATAATCCAAACCGATTTCACCAAGCGCCACAGTCATTGGCACCTGTAGATATTGCTGTAAATGGGTCGCGGTCTCTAGGTTCCAAAGGTTGGCATCATGCGGATGCAGACCAAACGTACACGCGACTTGAGGGAAATGCGCCTCGGCCAGTTGTTTCACAACCGGCCAATCCGCTGGTCCCGTGCCGATGGTGATTACGTTACCTACGCCAAGGCTTTTGGCTTCACTTAGAGCAAGCTCAGGCGAGGTGTCGAGCATGTTCAAATGAGTGTGAACATCAATCCATTTGTTCATTGGCGAAATCCTAAACTGGCATGCGCCAAAAAGGAATCCACCGCCAATAACCTATCCACCTGTCCCTCAATTTCGACTTTCATCCCGAGGAGCGCTTGCCAGCAACGATCAATCGCGCCAGGGTTCTGGTTCAAAACGCTTAACACAGACTGATCGGCGCTAACGTTGAGCGGCTTTCCGGCGGCGGCTCTTCGGGCGCGGTGTAAAATCAAAGTCCAAATTCGAATCGTCTCAAGTGCCTGGTCTTTGGAAGCAAAAAGCGCCTTGATCGCGTCGTCACCACGTAAGTGGGCACCCTTTGAAAGCTCAGTCCAAACATGGAAACTTTGCACGAGCTGCTCTTCCTCGCCCCAATCAAGAGCCTCATCCAAAGGCGCGACGACGCGAACGACCTGGCTGCGCGAGCGGATCGTCGGCATCAAAGAACGCTCATGGGTGGTCAGAAGAAAAAAATATGTCGCGTCTGGTGGCTCTTCGAGAGATTTTAAGAGTGCATTCGCGGCTTGGGGATTGAGAGTGTGAGCTTGTTCGATCACCACCACCCGCCGACCGCGCCAGGATTGGAGTGACAAAGTTTCTCTGAGCTCTCTAATCTTTTCAATTTTAATTACATTTGGTTCGGGTGAAATAAGAATGAGATTTTCACTTTGCTCAAGTTCAATGCGGCGGCAACCGCCGCAATTTCCACAAGGTTTCTGGGCCGCCTCGCACGAAATCACCTGCGCGAAGCCTAATGCCATTTTGCGGTTGATTTCGGCACTGGCACCGGAGAACAACAAAGCGTGCGCTAAATGCCCGCGCTTATTAGCACCCATCAGCGCATTTTTGGTTTCCTCTTGATCTTGAATTTGATTCCAAATTACAGCCATTTGTGACTCTCCAAGTCCGCGACCAGAGTTTTTAGCAAACTCTCCGGCGAAGCTTTTTCGCCGTTAAGCACCAGCCATTTTTTAGGATTGGTTTTAACTTGGCTTAAGTAATGCTCCCGCACCCGCGAATGAAACTCTTCCTTTTCCATTTCAAAGCGGTCTACAACGGTGCGCCCGGATCTTCTCGCCTCGCTCGTCTGTACACTGACATCAAGGAGGACGGTGAGCTCCGGCTCTAAACCATGAGTGGCGAAATTATTTAGCGGCACCACTTGTTCTTCAGGCAGATTTCTACCACCACATTGAAACGCTAAAGTACTCGCGGTAAATCGATCGCATAGCACCCATTTGTTTTGTTCAAGCGCGGGCTGAATTAGCTGATCCACATGTTGCGCGCGAGCCGCTTCATAAAGCAAAAGCTCGGCGCGCGCCGTGGGCGCCCGAGGACCCGCTTCCAGCAAAAGTTTTCGGATCTCTTCACCTAAAAGTGTGCCACCTGGCTCGCGTGTGACCAGGACATCTTTATGTCGCGATTTAAGTTCCTGGGCTAAGGCCTTGATGAGGGTCGATTTTCCCGAGCCATCTAAACCTTCGAAAGCTAAAAAAGGCATACCCGTTTGTCTATTCGGCAGCCTCCCCTGTCACGGGAAAATCTAAGCCTTAATAACGCAGAGCGTCTTCTCCGATAAGACATCAAATGGCGCAGACGAAGAAAATTAAGGTTTTGCTCGCGGATGATGATGGTCAGCTGTCGCGCCGCCTTGCCGACTACATCACTGATCATGGATTTGAAGTTCGCATCTCAGAAAAGGGATCAGACGCAAAACTTCAAATCCTCGATTGGAAGCCGCGCTATGTCCTCGCCGATATGATGCTCCCCGAAGCCAACGCCTTTGCCCTCCTGGATTACGTCAAAAGCGAAGATCGCCTTAAGCACCAAACAACTCATGTGCTTGTGATGTCGGGTCACAACAACACGTTCAACGTTCAGCAAGCTCTCGCCCGCGGTGCCAAAGATTACCTGGTGAAGCCGTTTCGCGTGGAAGACATTCTGCAGCGCCTTGTTTTTCATACCCGCACCTTCAAACATCTCTTAGATCTAAACCGCAATGAGTTTGCTTCGACCGATGAAGGCAGTCTCATGCTCCATCTTACCGGCTTGGTGCTACGCCAAGCGATCGCGGGCGATTCCATTCCGAACATTCTTTATAACCTTACGAGAATGGTTGCGATGAAAGTGGACGGCGTCCGCTGCTCCATCATTCATGTCGCTTCGCCTACTTCTGGAATTGTCGTGGTTTCTAATGACGACCGCAGCGCAACTGGCATAGAGCTCGATCTTTTCAAATACCCGGAGGTCACCAACGTCACTAACACGGGTGTCATGATCGCGATTGAAAACATCGAAAGTAGCCCTGATCTAAAACTAATCAAGGGCATGCTCCGCGATATTATGTTCAACTCAATGATTGTTTGCCCGGTGACCCGCTATCAAAAGCCCTTCGGCGTTTTAAGTTTACGAATGCCGGTAGAAAAGACTTCGATTACCGACAATGAAATGCGCTTCGTTGAGATTGTTTCTCACGTCGTGAGCCTCGTTTTGAGTAACGAAAACTCCAAAGATATTGACGACTTCTGGGAAGTTGCCCGCCGCTCCACCACGGTCGTCCCGATCACTCGGGTTCAGAAGAAATAGGTAGACGGCCCCCCGCCCTGTCTCCTATATTCCAGAGCCTTCTAATTTAAGAGGACTTTAATAATGCTTACTTTTTTAACCGTGCTCCATTTGGTCAACGCCTGCGTTTTGATTTTCTTCGTTCTTATCCAGGACGCTAAGGGCGGCGGCGCGATGGGCGTGTTTGGCGGCGGCAGTTCACAGAGTCTTCTTGGCTCCACCGGTGCTTCCAACTTTTTCACGCAAGTGACCAAAGGGGCTGCGATTTTGTTCGCCCTTCTTTGCATCACAATGACTTACATCATCAGCCACCCAAGCAAGAGCGTTTTGGATAAAGCCGGCCCCGGCGCGACCACACCGGTTGATTCGCCAATTCCGATTGATTCTCCCGTGCAAGATGCGAAGAGCGCTGTTCCGCCCGCGGCAGAGCCTCAGGCCCCCGCCCAACAACCTGCTGAAACTAAATAGGCATCACGCAGATCGTGGCGAAATCCCGCTCACTTCTGATTATCATCGCTCTTATCGCCGCGGGAGCTTTGCTCCTATTTTTCGGTCCGAAACTCGCCCACCATTGGGGCAAAAATTTTGATCAAGCCCCGCCTGTAGAACCGAGCATCGGTAAAGTGAAAGTGGAAGACGGCAAAGCCAGCCGCAGAGCTTTTCGCACCCGAATCTTTGAACCTTTGACTGGTGAAAGTGAAATTCGCCATTTGGACACGGTCCAAATTCAAAATCGCGGCCTGGCTGTTTTTTCTCTTCAGAAATTTAGCCTAAGACTCTCTGGCCCCGCGTTGGCTGTGATTGAGCGCTGGACGCCGTCGGATGCAAACGGACCCGTGCTCATTCATTTAATTTCAGGACAATTAGACCAACTCTCTGCCGGCACGGCTGGAAAACTATATGTTCTTCGCGGCGGTGAGATGACCGACCCCAAAGGAGCTTCCCTGCAGCGCACGAGAGCTTTGCGAGTCTCTGCCGTAAGCCTCGGCGAACCCCCGAGCCAGCCGGTTATGGCGGTGCCCAGTGAGCCAACAACTGGAAGCCTCGTCGTCGCCCCGCCTGAGGAAAGTGATCCCGGCTCCACGAGCCTTACAAATGATTATTTAGATGGGCAAATTGCTAAAGAGGCTGACCAGTTTCAACGCTGCCAGAGTAATTCCCTTCGCGATCAAGGCGAAGTTCGCGGCCAAATTCTTATGGGCTTAACGATCAACACTGAAGGCAAAGTGGCAGAGACGCAGATTCTAAACTCCACTTTCCAAGATGACAAATTGCACAATTGTTTGGTTCAAGTATTTAAACGAATTCAGTTTAAGCCATTTAAAGGCTCGCCAATCGTCCGCTCTTATCCGCTTAACTTTGAATAGATTGATTCTTTTCACTAGCGGCTGAAGGCTCGCCTCCGAGACTCTTTTCTACCAATCCCCATAGCTTCCAGATACGTGCAGCCATGAATGGGATATAAACTAATGTCACAGTTAATAATGCTCCATAATAGCTAAATAATCTCTGCCCGGCGGGGAGGCGACTTACTCTCTCTACAAAATTCGGTGCAAGATAGAAAACGACCATTCCAAGAATGAAAGATGACATCACTAAGTGCGACACATGTTTTTGTTCAGCCTTCATTACTGCCCCCGACGAAAAATTGAGTTTAGAAAACAAAGTTTACTTATGTCTACAAAATTCTTTCGCAGTCCCGGCTCTACTACCGATACTCGTGGAGATAGTCGATTTGCTCCGGCACCCATGGCTCGCGGTTGCCTTCGAGTTCAATGACCCGATATCCGATGCGCGACAAAATATGTTTCGGCAACATCGATGGCTCATATTTTGGATCGACCAGACCTTCAGCTTTTAGTTTCGGTAAAACCGCAAGAACCGTTTCCGCCGCGATCACGGGCCGCCGAACCAGGTCGTCGAAGCTTTGTTGAATCTGATCCGGAGTAAAGCCAAAATTGCGCACCATATCGACTGCAACCAGCAACACCTGATCGACACTTAGCCTGCCGTCTTGGAACAAATCGACGGCGGCTTGAAACGTGTTGTAAGTCGGCATGACCCGTCTGCCGAATTTTAAATAGTATTCCGCATCGGTATCGACCGCGAGATTGATATAAATTTTCTCAACGGGATCGAATTCAGGGATATCTTCTTGTAGCCGCAAAATCGTGTCCACTTGCTGGCCGCGCACATGAAGACCTTTAAGAATCTGGCGCAGATCGCCTTCGCTCCACCGCCTGGCACAAACGTCCGAGTAGAGCGAATAAATAACAGCATCCGCTTCGCTATCATCACCCCAAAGAACTTGGCGAACTTGGGGGCCAAGGTGAAGTCTTAGTTGAAGCAGAGACTGAAGTTTAAACCCAATTTGCTGTTTTAGTCTTGGAAAGCGCGATGGAGTCAGGTTCTGCAAATTGTCCTTACAAAACAATCCAAATGGGTAAATTCCGTCGAGATTCAACTTTTGGTGGATTTTCTTTTCCAACTGCGGCGGCGACGCCGTGATGAAATAAATCGGAAAGTCAGCGCGGTTTTCATGTTGCTCGCGCCAAGTGTTTCTAAGAGCGCGCACAAGAGTGGCGGTGCCTGGCACATTGCGCTTTTGAAATGCTTTTTCCATTACCGTGCGAACTAAACCCCGTACAGTTTCAAAAGCCGTGTCGAGATACGTCTTATCCAGGTCCCAGACGTAAACCTCCGGGGCGGACGCCTCCGTCGCATCCGTGGTGTAACGGAAAAAGATCACGTCTCCAGTTGTTTCTGCTCGTTTACGCCACTCTGCCATTGCTTGTTGGAATAAGCTTAGGCTTAAACTTAGGCAAGGGAAACTGACCTTAGGCTAGGTCTCTGTATTCGATCGGTTGTCTTAACCCCGATGCCCCCTCATACTTGTCTTTGACCATAAGGCAGGGGGAATCATGAACAAATGGATCTGTGCGGCTGGGCTGCTGGCGAGTTGTTCGGCTTTTGGATTACAAGTTGATAAGTTTCAGTTCAAAGCCGGACAAATCAAATCCGCGGTCATTCACAACTCCACGGGAAATGTTCATGTCGCCCCCGTCGCCGATAATATGGCTTATGTGGTCGTGAATAAGATCAAGTGGGGCCCCCGCTGCCACGCCAATGTCGACGTCAAGGACGGCGAGCTCAATGTGCAAATGGACGACACCGCTTGGATCCTGGACCATGAGTGCCGCGTTGATTTGATTATCTCAATTCCTGAAAAAATTCCGCTGCAAGTTCGCGCCGGCACCGGCGACGTGAAGCTCACTGGCTCTCGTGGTGACATTGATGTTAAAGTGGGAAGCGGGTTAATTTCACTGAAAGGCGATATCGCAAGCCTCAAAGCCCTTTCAGGAAGTGGCGACATTAAGCTCTTAGGCAACGCCCAAAAAGCGGACATCAAAACCGGCAGCGGCGATATCGAACTCGATTACCAATCTTCCACTTCGACAGGCCAGCTCTCCGTTCATACCGGCACCGGCGACGTTGAAGTTTATCTTCCTCCCGCGACAAACGTAAAATCGCAGATCACCGCAGGTAACGGCACCGTGCTAAATGAGTTCACCGCGTCGAAAGCGACCGAAAGTATGACGTTGGATGCCGCTTCCGAGACCGGCAATATTCAGATCCGTAAAAAGTAACTAAGCGACTGACGGATGCCCCGACCCGCCCCGCTTGACGGGTCGCAAATCAATATACAACTAAACAAAACTTATCACCCGCGACGTCGCGGGTAATTTGATGCCTCATAACGCGCCGTTTCGCCGCTACGGAAGTGGACACGGCTGACCGGTTTATTCTTCAATAAAACCAAGAAGTTGCCAGCCCTCCACTCGAAGTGATTTGATATTTTCACCAAAAAACAAACACCCAAGGAAGGGCGGCAACTTATGAATGAGCATCGCAAAGGTACGTCATTGTATCAACTTATTGATCGAAAAAAATTTGATTCCCTCAGCTTAAAATGGGGAATGGATAAAGGGGTGCGTAGTTTTTCGACCTGGGAGATGACGCAAAGCTTGGTGACGTGTTTCGTTATGCGTCTTGGATCGTACCGGGAAGTTGAGGGTGCCCTAAAAATTCCCGATTCCACTTTTGGAGATGCTTTAAGATCAAGATCGTTTGGTTTTTTCCAAGAACTTTGCGATCTGATGTTATTGGAGATTCGCGCCAAAACAGAAGCCCGAAAAATAAAAAAAGCGATTCGCCATCTGTTAGCCCTCGACTCAAGCGAGATCCGAGTTCATGGCCGTCTTTTTAATCACGAAAGTTGGCGGCAAAAATCCGCTATTGGCCATAAAGCTTCTGCAAAACTTCATGTGGTATGGAATGTTAACCAAGAATGGATTGAGGATTTTAGAGTCACCGGCAATCGCCCCCATGATCTTGTCGCCGCAAAGTCGCTCCAGCTAGCAAAAGGCGCGATATATGTGTTCGACAGAGCTTATGTGGATTTAAAGTTTTGGTTGGATATCATTGAAGCGAAGGCTGATTTTGTGACCAGGTTAAAAAGAGCACCTCGTAAAGATGAGGTTCATAAATACGTGCTTGGGTCCGGAGATGAAGACAAAGTTGGAGTGCTTTGGGTAGGAGAATGGACTCCGTCAGAAGCCGCTTGTTATCGCAATGGCCTCAAGCCTAAACAATTAAAACTTAGACATGTCATCTACCGCGA
>JAYSTF010000049.1:0-14533 GCA_043720065.1 Pseudobdellovibrionaceae bacterium
TAGACGAAGATCCAGGAATGGCTACCATTTAATTTTTGATTCTGCGTATAATTAGGCATGCCAAAATTATTGAAACTCCTTGTTGCCGTGGTCGCCATATTGTCTTCAACGCCCTCTTTCGCCAGGTCGTTGGAAAATCCATATGCGACACCAATTGCTTTAAGCATTTTCCCTCCAGTGCAATTCCCTCAAGAAAAGTTTAGCGTCACCGGGCTTAGATTGAGCGTGCTGATGGGAGATCATCGCGAAGTTCATGGAATTGATTTGGCATTAATCGGCAATCGAACGCGCCAGAATTTCACCACTCTTTCAGTTTCAGGTGTTTTTAATTTCAACGATAGTGATGGAACTATCGTCGGTGCTCAACTGGCCGGGATTACGAATATTAATAAAGGGCATACGAATGTCTATGGAATTCAGGCCGCGATAGTCGCGAACCTAGGAAAGTTCACTGACATTTATGGAGTACAGCTCGGCCTTTATAATCGCGCTCGTCATGTTTACGGTCTACAAATCGGACTTGTTAACGTTTGTTCTAATCTCCATGGCATTCAAATCGGGCTGGCTAATTTCAATGATGAGGGCCGCTTTCGCGTAACCCCGTTGATCAACATCGGGTTCTAAATCTGACACCAGCTTATACCTACAATTAGCCTCCGGCCGAGAGGTCTCGAATATACGTGGTTTCCGCTGCTAGAGCGGATATCCGGCGTTTCACTTTGGGGCTCTTTTGAGCGCGTTTACACCCGGCATCTTATAATTAAAGAATGTTTATTGATGGGTACGCTCTCATTGCGCAGCAGGATGGCGACGTGGGTGATTCTCTCCACCGCGAGGGGATGTATGCCTTTGGCAAGTGGATGCGCTATGATGCCGAATCAAACACTGTCGAAATATCCGAACCTGCCGGCCGGGAGAACGCAAAGCAGATTATCGATAAATTCGAAATCAAACCAGGCATATTCGTTCGCCATCCCGACCCCACTAGATGGTCCTCAAACCCTGACACGACATCAAGGGATCAGCTAGTCCCAGTGGTTGCCTATTGCGCGGCTTACGAAGATTATGATCGCCTTTGGCGCTTGTTTAAGGCTACGGCCAAGCGGGGGTTTTTCGCTCAGAACTTCGTGGAAAATGGCCATGGTAAATATAAAAGAAAACTTCCTGACACCATGCTCACCCATATGGGTCATTTCATAAGAGCGGGAGGAAAGTGGACGGCGCCACTTTATCCGCTACTTTTTGTCACGGACACGATCCGGCTTTACGGCACATTGCTTTCACTTTTACCGGTTCACTTCGTTGATGGTGGAAAAGCTGTGCGCTTCACTGAGATGCGCGACGTTGATGACAACAACCGCATTATCGGGCATTTGCTAGCAGCGCGATTTAAGCCAACGCCAATCTCGTGGTTAGATCGTCAAATTTATTCTCTTTTTCGGCCCCTGAATTATGGCAATACGCAAATGGGTGAAGCAAACCCCGTGATGGGCGCGCTAGTTTGGTACCACCGGGCTGAAGACCGTGGCAATCCGGAAATAGCGGAGCTCTATCGCCCACTGGTGCGGGAATACTTCTCTCCCTACGACACCTACTCGCGCACGAAGTTAGAGCTTACGTTGGCATTTGACCGTTGGTCACAACGTGTTCTAACCACTTCCTTGTGACCCCCGCGTAAGTTTGTTCGCGAGGAAGATTTTCCTGTCGAATTTGGTCAACCGAGGCCTGCTTAAGCATGGTCGTTGAGTATCACATTTTAGAAGCGTTCGTAATAAGGCTTCTCCTTGCGGGCCTCCTTTACCCAATTTTTGACGTTAGGATGGGCCGTGATTTTTTTCATGTACAATTTCATGCGGGAATCTTTGATGCAGGCGTCAGATGCCGAATCTTTGTTTTCAATTGGATGTCCATTGAGAGCTGAAAAACCAGAATGCATCTCAGCACAATATGAGCGCGCCATTGCCCTTAAAGCTTGATCCTTCGGCCAAAGATGAGGAGCCATTTCGGCCACGGACTCGGCAATCGCTAAGGAGTCCCAAATCGGGTTTTCATTTTCATGGCCGTCACTTTAGCAAAAAAGCACTCGCCGATCTAGACCATTTAAAGATGCAGTTGAATTCCGCTGAAAGAATTGGTGTCATCGGGGAGTGAGTAAACAACTCTAAGGAGATTTAACGTATGAAAAAGTACTTCGCGGTGAAGAGCTTGCCTAAAGACACCGACATCGTACTGCTATTGCTCCGCCTGGTGATGGGCTACGCCTTTATCATGCACGGTTTGGGAAAGATTCAAAACCCAATGGCTTGGATGGGACCAGACTCACCTATGCCTGGAGTATTTCAGCTTCTTGCTGCGGTTTCTGAGTTCGGTGGCGGAATCGCTCTAATTATTGGACTCCTTACACGTTTGGCAATGCTCGGCTTAGCATTTACGATGGCCGTTGCGGTTTACACCCATGCCGTCACCTTGGGCGACCCCTTTGTGAGCATGACCGGTGAGCGCTCTTACGAACTCGCTGGAATATACCTAGTTCTCTCGATTTTGTTTGTCGTTTGCGGCCCTGGCCGATTCTCGGTCGACAAAAAAGTATTCGGCTAACCGACTACCCATTGGTTTGGCGCTGTGGATTTAATCTTAATTCCACAGCGATTAAGCAGATCGTCTACTTCCGAAGCTTTTAATTCAAATGCTCTCGCCGCGGTTCCAGCTTTGACGATGCCTAAGTTTAAAGTTTCTTTTCCCACCTCCCGGATTTGAAGTTTTTCAAGAACCCTAAGACCTCCAGCGTTTTGCAATGGGATTTTAAACATGAGCCGCTTGAGTTTAAATCGCTCTATAAAAATTTTTGCAGCGATAGGCAGAGAGACGGAACCAAGTCCTATTTTGCGCAACTCTGGTTTATAGATATGAGCATGAATCGCCGCTGACTCGCCGGGTGTTAATTCGTTTAGAGGATGAACGCCAGCGGGCCGCAAATCGTAAACAATAGAGAGTGCGGGATTTTGCGAGCCTTCGACATTGGGGAATTTATGGCAAAGATCTTCCATTCGCGTCCGCATGAAAGTCTGAGTCGGAAACTTTTCTTCGTCTACTGAAATGGATGACAGAAAGCCTTTTGGCGAATGATAAAAGTAGTTTAAATAAGACTCCAAATCGGTGAGGTTAAAGTCACGAATTTGGAGAATCTTTGGATTTAGCTTCATTAATCACATCTCGAGATTTTCATCGCCTCGTATAGCTCATCGGGCGTTTCATTTCAAAACAACGTTTAAGGCAGTGGCATCTCCGTTCGCTTAGTAAGGAATATGGTGAATTAGATCATTCATGATTATTGTAAGGCAAAAAATTGCATTACAAGATATAATTTCCTCATGAAAAATAAAAAGAAGGTTCCAAGTGACTATCCGCAAATGACCTTCCGAATCACCCAAACGGACAAAGAACGCCTGCAGGAATTGATTGAAAAAGTCACGGCGGCGGCCAACGCCAGCAAGCCCGACGATTGGGGTTTGTTTCGGAAGAACGACGTCATTATCGACGCACTTTATTTAGGACTGCTCACTTTGGAAAAGCGGCATAGAGGAAAAAACCGGGACGTCTAAAGGATGGGAAGATTATGGCGAAATTCTAGACATTCTTTTGAAATTGCAGATGCAGCCACGAAAAGTGTATGAAGATAATGTGAGGAAGATCATTCATGTCGACATGGACTGTTTTTACGCGGCGGTGGAAGTCAAATACCGCCCGGAGCTAAAGGGCAAACCTATTGGCGTGGGCGGGCCTGCGAACTCTCGTGGTGTGCTAACGACTGCAAGTTATGAGGCGAGAAAGTTCGGCTGTAGATCGGCGATGCCATCAAGTCAGGCGCTTAGGCTCTGTCCTGAGCTAATTTTGGTGCGGCCCAACTTTGAACTGTACAAAAGGGAAAGCCGAGCAGTTCGGGAAATTTTGCAACGATTCACAGATCAGATCGAGCCATTATCGCTCGACGAGGCTTATTTAGACGTAAGCGACGCAAAACATTTTGGTGGAAGCGCCACTTTGATTGCTAAAGAAATTCGCGCTCAAATCGAAAAAGAAACAAATTTGACCGCGTCAGCAGGGATTGCGCCAAACAAATTTTTGGCGAAGATAGCAAGCGACTGGAAAAAACCTAATGGCCAGTTCGTGATCCGGCCTGAGGACGTCGAAACATTCATGCCGCCACTTAAGATTGAAAAATTATATGGGGTAGGAAAAGTAACGGCGAAGAAGATGCACGAGCTTGGTCTTCACACATGCGCCGACATTCAAGCCCAGTCCATCGCCCAGTTAGCGCGCTGGTTTGGCTCGCGAGCGGAAGAGCTTAGCCTCCTCGCGCGGGGAATCGACCATCGCAAAGTAGAACCAAGAAGTGTACGGAAATCTTTGACTGTTGAGGAAACGTATAACAAAGACTTGGAAACTTTAGAGCAATGTCTCGCCTGTATTCCAGGACTCTATCAAGACTGGGAGCAGCGCATGGTGCACGTGAACGAGCGCGACCACACTCGGGGATTCGTTGTGAAACTTAAGTTCCACGACTTTAAAACCACGACTCACGAACGATCTTCAAGTGACTGGCCCACAATCGCGGATTTCGAGCAGCTACTTAAGAACGCGTGGGAACGACGCTGTGAGCCCGTTCGCTTAATCGGGTTGGGAGTCCGCTTTGCCGATGAGGAAAAGGGTAAAAACGAAGATCAGCTTAAGTTTGAAGTTTAAATCTCCGTCTAAATTCTCCCTCCGGAACGAGCATTGCAACGCGATTGAGTTCATCACATGTAGGAGCGTTTGAAGTGAATACACCAGTGAAGATTCCACGATTCAGTAATCAGTTGAGCTAATCCTGTATTTTTTGAGCCTATCCCCATTTTTAGTACCACTTAACGAGTTGAGTCCGGCGCCGGTGTCGCTTCGCGTAGAAGTTTTTTGCCAGCGGTAGTGGACGTTCTAACTCTCAAATCTGGATCAAGCTTGGCGCGACAAAACCCGGCCATTCTCTTAATCAAATCAGAAGTGGAAGCGTTTGGCAGAGCATTTGACCAAATTTCCTTTAGCCGCTGCAGATCCGCCATTACCTCTTCATCTAGAACACATTTTACTTCTGTGAGAGTCGGGGTGATTTGACGAGTGCGTTCTTTCCCAACGATCTCGGGCTGCGAGCTATGGCCCAGCAATATCTTCTCTGCCATGCGAGTGGATTGATTCTGAAGTTGAATGAAGATTTCTAGTTTTTTCTCTTTTGGAACACCACTGGCATTTTTGCGCTCCCTCTTGAAAAAGACTTGAGCCTGACTGATCGCGGTGACGGTCAGGGTTCCAGAAACTATTTTTTCTTCAAGATTAGGGAACTCAGCCAGCGCTCGGGAAGCATTCACTCTTCGAGCCGCTTCACCCTGACTCATGAGTAGCACCCTCACACAATAATCAAAAAGCGAATCACACCCGACGCGCGCAAAAAGACGGCGGCGCTGGAGCTCGGCCAAATGATGCAACAGTCGGATGATGGATTCTCTGGCAGTAAGCGCGGCTGCTTCCGTAGATTTCAGCAGAGTGTCGTCGTTCAGGTTTTTCAAATTCATAATGATCTCCCTTAATCTGAGACTCTTGTAACACGACTTTTAAAATGCAGTTTTTGGCCATCTTCTGAAGAAAAATTAATTTTGAACAAGTATCGTGGGGGCATGTGTAAGCTCACCAGCCTCATTTATAACGGTGAACAGAAGCGCCAACGCTCCCGGAGGCCGAGGAAGTCACGCGATCACTCACGGCGCCGATTAGTAAACAAAAAATGGTGTCAACTTTTTTTGACACTAATTTTTCTAACATTTCTAAAAACTGGATTTAATAAAAATTCTCGTCACAAAACTTTTAACAAAGATTGTCGGATGAGTGCGCCAAAGATCGACCACAAAATTCGCCCGATTACCTAACACCTAAAGAGTTTGCTACGCAGCAAACCGCTCTGATACGACCGAAAATAAATCAGCTGGTACTAAAAACGGGGTAAAGCTCAATTTTCTAGTCCGGCGCCGGTGGCGCATTGTGTTGCGTCCAAGCCAAGAGTAATTACGTTCGACTTTTTGCGCGGAGGTGGCATGCTTGAATGTAGATGCTAGGATCATCGCAACTATTGTATCGAGCCGTTGAAGAAGCGCTTGCGCTAAAGCCTGATGTGCATAGCGTACCTACGTCTTCCGCCAGCGATTGCGCTCAAAGTTTTGTGTCAGGACTTTTTTTAATCAGCGCAATTCAAGCTCTGCTGGAAAAACATTGGTTGATCGAACAGCAAGGCCGCTTTAGCAAAGCGACATTTGGACGATTCTTAAACCTGGCGTTTGATCGCGAACTAGAGCCGCTCGGTTTTTTAAGGACGCTCCTAAAAAACTCGAATGTGATGGAACTGAAAACGGTTTCCCTATGTACGACGACTTTTACTCGTCGCATGATTAAAAAAGTTCTTGCCGCGCAATCCGAATTTTACCGGGAATTCACCATTGAAGCTGCACAGAGAATGGGCGACCTAATTAAATTTGAATCAACCTCGCAAAGTAAGCGGTCGCCGGATTTCCTACCAAGCGTTCTCTACCGCTCTTTCGATCTAATGGATGAGATTCTAGCACTAGATTACGAAAATGAACTTGGGCTGAAAAACAATTCGGAAGAGAGAATTTACGAGGGCGCCGGAGTGGGGGTGCAAACATCTTACGCCACCATCCTGGATATTTTAGAACATCTCCAGTTGCCTGCAAACTCCCATGTTATCGATCTTGGTTCTGGGTATGGCCGATTGGGATTGATTGGCGGGCTCTGGCGTTCGGATTTGCAATTCACTGGTTATGAATTCGTTGCTCATCGAGTAGATGTTTCTCAGAAGTCAGCGGCAAGAACGGGCTTGACGGCGCGAGTTCGGTTTCACGAACAGGATTTGGGAGATCCTAGTTTCCAAATTCCGGCGGCTGATGTGTATTACATGTATGATCCCTTTAACGAGCAGACCTACGGGCAAGTTCTAGATCGACTTTTAAATGTCGCTCGCGAACAACCAATCACGATCGTTTCCAAAGCCATAGGAACATCCAGATTTAGAGATTTCGCAGTCGACAACGGGTGGGATGCTCCTGAGTTCCACGACGGTGGCAATATCCAGATTTTAAAGACTAAAGCACCTTAAAATAAGGCTGTATGTTTGAACTGGAAAAAAGATTCATTTACGCTTTTTCCATTCGGTAAAGTTTTGTAACTTCCTTTGAGCGCGCCTCAAAGAGAGGGTCATCTTGATCTCTCGCTTTACCATGCTTTGGTTTAGTTTCATGAATCTCAATAATTTTTAGTTTTGCCTTTTCGATAAGCGATAAAACTTCATCCGGCGATCTCAAGCCCAGGTGCTCGGCAAGATCTGAAAGTATGAGCCATGCTTGACCCCGTTCCTCTAAATGAGGTGCGACGCCTGCTAAAAAGCCTTTAAGCATCTTGCTGTCTTCGTCATAAATGGCGCGCTCAATGGGTGAGGTCGGTTTTGCCGGCACCCAAGGGGGATTACAAACAATCAAATCCGCCTTACCATCGGGACATAGATCAGCCTTTGCGACCTGTACTTTTTCGTTTAACGACAACCGAGAGATATTTTCTGAAGCACAAATAAAAGCGCGATGATCCATATCGGTCGCGATAATTTTTGGAACTCCGCGCTTTGCTAGAATCGCTGCAATCACTCCGGTGCCAGTGCCAACATCAAAAGCCAACCCAACTTCCTTAGGTAGAGGTGCATTGGCGATCAACTCCAAATACTCGCCCCGCACGGGAGAGAATGTTCCAAAGTGAGGATGAATGCGAGCCTGAAGCGCAGGAACCTCAACGCCCTTTTTGCGCCACTCATGGGCACCGATATAGGCCAATAAATCCTTTAGGCTCAAAACAAATTCTTCGGGAGTTACATCGGTTGCCTCTTTGATCGCTAATGCCGCATCTGGGGCTCGCGGTAATTCAATTTTTAAATTGCGACCAACTGGAATCAATAGTTTTGAAAGCAATTGTGCTCGATGGGCCTGTGACTGCCTGTGGCGATGAAAAAAATCCGCCAGGGAGCCGACTGCAGGTTTTTTAGTTTTCGCTTGTTTTTCAATTCGTCTTTGCACGGCCTGCATAAGCTGTTTTGCGTTTTGAAAGTCGCCCGTCCAAAGAAAGCCTGTGCCCTCGCTGGCCTGACGGTAGTACTCGTCGGCCTTTAACCGGTCGTCAGCCAACAATATCCGTTTTGGTGGGGAAAGCTCGGATTCGGTCAGCCATAAGCGGCTTATAGGTTTTCCGTTCACTTCCCAGTTCAATTCCCGTTGCATAGGCAAAGCTTCTAGCACGATAGTAAGAGATGACCTCAGAGAAACCACTTCATCCCTGTCAGAAATGCGGCGCTTGTTGTGCTTCTTTCAGGGTCGAATTCTATTGGTGGGAGGCCGAGCCTGAAGCCAGTCCCTCTGTCCCCAAGGACCTAACTGAAGATTTGAATTTACGCTCGCGCTGCATGAAGGGGAGCAATAACAAGCACCGGCCAAAATGCACCGCGCTTAAGGGAAAAATCGGTGAAGAGGTCGCTTGCACCATCTATGAAAATCGGCCCACGCCTTGTCGACGGTTCACGGCTTCTTACGAATCCGGAGTACAAGAACCTCGCTGCGACGAGGCCAGAGCCCGCTACGGACTTAAAGCCCTTCAAAAAGGCGACTGGGTTTAGCAGTTATTGTGTTCTCGCCATCGCGCACTACACACGCGCTTGATTATGTGAAATGAGATAGTTTAGAAGTACATTTTACAGGAGGCATTATGAACAAGCTCGGTGTCGGAATTTATATGGGACTTGCAATGCTCTTAGCCGGTTGTGCCAGTAATTCTTCCACGGCGCCTTACGTGAAAGGGGATCCCGCGGCACCGACTCCAGTCTTTGCGGCCATTTCAAAATACGAACGCGATGACAAAGCTCGAGGACCCTTAGGTGGAGATTGGCAAGAAGGCATAAAGATATTTTCCGCCGCCAACGGCGCGGTAGAGGCGCAATCTCTAGTCGCCAAGGGTAAGGCTGTTGTTTTATTGAGCCAAGGGGCCGCAGCAAAAGTCATCGGTGTTCCAGATGAAACCCAGGCGAACAAAATAATTGCCGACCGAAAGGTGAGAAAACTTGGTATTCCCGAAACTGGCGAACTTGTGACTGGCGCTGATCATAAAAAGTACATCGAAGCGGCGACAAAGTTTGGCCAGGCGTTTAACCAGGAGATGGTAAAGCGCATGGGACCCCAGCGTTTTTAGACGGTGACAGGCATCAAATAGTTTATGTAGATTCCGCCTATGCCGTACGATATGGACCATTTGGACAAGTTCATCGTTGAAAATCTGACCGATGGTCTTTTGGCGTTCGACCGTGAATGCCGTTACATTCGCTGGAACAGCGCATTGGAGAAAATCAGTGGCTTGAAGGCTTCTGAAGTCAATGGCCGCAATGCCTTTGAGGTTTTTCCTTTCCTCAAGGAAACCGGACTGGACGAGTTTTACTATTCAGCACTTGCTGGCGATTCTAGGACCACAGGCAAGCGGGCGTTCAATATTCCAGAAACTGGACACTCCGGATTTTTTGAAGGCGCGTACTCGCCATTAAAAAACGCGTCCGGTGAAATCATAGGCGGCGTCGCGACTATTCGCGATATCACGCAAAGAGTTAAAGAGGCGGAACAAACAGGCGAAGAGCGTTTTCGTGCCATGGTGGACCGAGTACAGAATATTATCTTTGCGACCGACTCGCAGGGCCGCATTATCTTCACTAATGAGTACGGCCTGAAATTCGTGGGACTTAAAGATGATCAGGTTGAATTTCAATACTGGCTTTCTGTTATACATCCTGATGATTGCAGTATGGTTACGCAGGCTTGGACCAGCGCGCTAAGGGATGGAACGACGTATGAGCTCCAAACTCGTTTGAAGCGTGCTGCCGACGGCGCATACCGCTGGGTCCTGGCCCGCGCTCATCCGATCAAAACTTCTCAGGGCGACCTTATTGAATGGGTGGGCACAGTCACTGACATTCATGAGCAAGTCATTGGCTCACAGCGGTCAGTTGAACTTCAAGCCATCAGTGCAGAGCTGTCCTCAGCGATTACAGCGGCGGAAGTGGCAGAAATCTTTCTCTCAAAGGGTTTGGCAGCCGCCGGCGGCCATTGCGGGGTTATTGCCCTACTGGCTGAAGATCGGCAGGCTGTAAAATTATTCGCGAGTAAGGGTTATTCGAAAAGTACAATTGAGAAGTGGAAACTCATCCCGCTATCCCTCAGCATTCCAATTACAGAAGCGATTCATAATCGTAAACCGAGATATGTTTATTCAATTCAACATGCAAAACGCCAGTACCCAATAATTGTGGAAGCAATGCAGGCTTCCCATGAGCAAGCGCACGCGGCATTACCATTAATCGTCAAGAATGAGGTGATCGGGGTACTCAGCATCGGCTTCCCTGAGCCGAAGAGTATTGAAGACGATCAGGAACGATACATGTTAACTTTGGCGGGCCTTTGTAGTCAGGCACTTGAACGATCAAGAGTTTATGAATCTGAAAGAGCCGCGAGATCGCTCGCGGAATCGGCAAATACGGCGAAAAGTAATTTTCTCGCAACCGTAAGTCATGAGATTCGAACGCCGTTAAGTTCTATCATCGGGTATTCTGAACTCCTATCGAAGCCGAACTTGGCCGCCGAAAAACGTAAAGAGTTTATCTCTGGAATCGACCGCAATGGGAAAGTGCTAATTCATTTGGTGGATGATATTTTAGACTTGTCAAAAATCGAAGCGGGCCACCTTGCCGTAGAAAAGGTGGAATTCCACTTAGCGTCTTCTCTCTGCGAAGTTATCGAGACGCTCACGCAACAAGCGGATCGAAAAAAGATTAAGTTTAATTTCGAGCTCAACTCGGCAGCCCCTGTTAAAATCATTTCCGATCCATATCGATTGCGCCAAATTCTACTAAATGTGATAGGTAACGCCATCAAATTTACCGAAGTTGGATCGGTGAATGTGAAAATGAGTATTCAGGAGCAGACCTCGATGCCATCACACCTAGTTTTCATGGTGGACGACACTGGAGTGGGGCTGGCACGGGGTGTACATGCACAACTTTTTCAACCGTTTAGTCAGGGACATGATGATTCAGGTTACCGTCGCGGCGGTACTGGATTAGGGTTAGTGATTGCAAGAAAACTGGCCCGTATGCTCGACGGCGACGTGAAACTGATTGCGAGCTCCCCTGAAAAAGGCTCTTGTTTTGAAGTGAGGATCGGAGTGGGTGACCCCTCAATGATCCTCAATCACTCGGCAAGGTTAGAGGAAAAAATATCCTCTACGAGGCCTGAGGAAATTTCGCTTGCAGGTATGAAAGTCCTAATCGCTGAGGACGCAATTGATGTTCAAGTCATATTGGCGGCAATGTTAACTGAAAAAGACGCGGAAGTTCATCTGGCGTCTAATGGTCAAGACGCCATTGAGTTTGCCCTTTTAAGAGATTTCGACCTTATTGTGATGGATCTCCAGATGCCCATTCTCGATGGTTATGCGGCAACCGCGCATTTGCGAGATTCCGGATTCACTAAGCCGATCGTCGCTCTAACTGCGAATGCTTTGGTCGACGTTCGCAAATCTTTAAAAATGGGTTTTGATGCGCATCTTTTAAAACCGATTAACGCCAATTCTTTCTTGCGGACCGTCTACGATTTAACGCGGGCAAAGCCATAATTTCAGGCACGAGAGTTGCTTTAGGCAC
Source organism: Pseudobdellovibrionaceae bacterium (assembly GCA_043720065.1). Classification (GTDB taxonomy): domain Bacteria; phylum Bdellovibrionota; class Bdellovibrionia; order Bdellovibrionales; family UBA1609; genus JAIBAM01. The sequence goes on from JAYSTF010000049.1 coordinate 11,816, forward strand.
TGCTTAATATGCGAACCTCCGCTTTAAAAGCCTATTGGGCAGCTCTGGCCTTAGCGGTGGCCATTTTTGGCCACTCCATGCCCGGCTATGCCATCGATTTTGTTGAATGTGCCAGGGCCCTTACTCTGGACGACAAGCTCGGATTGCTCCAGCAATCAGCTCAAGAGCTGGCACCTATATTAAAAGACTCGCGAGTTATCGTTTACCCGGCTTCGGGATTTGACCTTATGACGCCATTTGCGTTAGCGCCAAATGCTATGACTGTGATTGGCATCGATAACCATGCCTTTCGAAATAGTAAACGGTACGGTCAAATTGCGCCAAATCACATTCAACCATGGGCGACGTACATGGAAGTCGACCGAGTGGCATCGATTGAAGAAGCCCTTATACAATCACTTAAAACTTGGCGGCCAGACGCCAAAACTATATCTTCTACCGAATTCATAATGGGCTCTGCCTCCAATGGTTTGATCGAATTTGATCTCAATGACGGCAAGGGAATTCGCCGCTATTTCCATGTCAATGGCCAAATGCCTCTAGGCAATGAACCCATTCCTGAAAACATTCGATTTCATTTGAAACTTCAGCCCGACACACTTTTTGTAAAAGCCGCGATGAATGTTTTGGGCGCCATACAAACGATCATTCAAGAAGAAACCGGTTCGTTTAGGATCGCAAAATCTATTATTGCTCGAGGCGGAATTATCGCGGATAGCGATGGGAACGATTGGCATGACGTTATCGTTGCAACTAAAGTCCTGACGACATCTCAAAGAGTCGGCTACGCTCACATCAAAGCGTATAGCTTTGCTAAAACCTCAACTCCCACACGCCACGAAGCAAATAAACGCAACCGATGACTATAAATAGGCGGCGCAGGTGTTTACGAAAATCTACTTCGCTCATTCGTCGTAAAACCCAACCTCCGAGGTAGGTCCCCACAATAGCGGCAGCAGTGACGCCAGCGGGAAGCCATAATGGCAATTCCATAAGGGAAGTTGCGAGTGAAGCGAAATATCCGATTTTAAGAGCGTGTCCCAGAGTCTGAGTGCAAGCTTTGGTCGCGATAATTTCAAACCGATTCATTTTTGAGTTTACGAAAAATAGATCGAGCACGGGACCTGACACTCCGGCCGTCAGGTGGGCCGCCGTATTAATAATTCCACAAAAGACGGCGTGCCAGGGTTTTTGGAAATCAAATTTGGGCGCCCATGGAAGCAAAGACAGCAAAGGAATGGCGCCAAGGACAATAAACAAAAGTGCGCGACTGGGGGAGTACGACACAAACCATAGGCCTGACGCCGCCACCGCGGTGCCAATCGCGTAGAAGCCCGAACTTTTCCAATCCACGTGCTTGAATAAAGAAAGCAACCTTGTGCCATTCGCAATCAGCTGAGCAAATCCGTGCGCTGCCATTGCCAAAGGCACGGGAAGAAGTGTGGCCAGCACACCCATTAAAATCAACCCTCCGGCCATTCCGAAAACGCCAGACAGAATAGATGTTCCAAGAACCGAGAAAATAATAATTAGCGATTGAGAAAAACTGAGCATGGTCCAACCCGACATTTAAATAAAAAAGGGATGCCTTTAAGCATCCCTTTTTTCACGTTCGAATAAAAGCGGGAAGATTAATTTGATTCTGAGCTAGAATCGCCTTCAACTTCAGTGGACTTCTCCACTGTTCCGTCTTTCTTCACTTTTGTCTTTTCTGTGACTTCCATTTCGGATTTGGCGTGCTCGCCCTTCTTTTTCACTTTTGTGGTCTTAGTTGTAGTGTGAGTTCCCGTGATAGGGTTTTTTGAATGATCCACTTTCACTTCGTTTTTGTTTTCATTATCGGCTGCGAACGCCGGTGATACCAAAGCAGCTACTGCTAAAGCGAGTACTGTTTTTTTCATAAAATCTCCCTAGTAGGTAGTTAACTGTCGGGCTTGGTTTATGGTGAAAACCCATTAAAATCAATGAAATGGACCGAGCACAGCTGATTGTGTCGAGATCGTAAAGGCTGGCCTAAGCTAGTGGGGTATTTGCGCCCACTTGGCATGCTTATTCCTAGAGAGGTTGGCAATGCCTATAAAGAGACTCCAGGGAGTGTATGATGAGCTTGCGCCTGCCTATATTTTGTTTAGTTTTTATAAGCCTTTCAAAAGCGTACGATGCTGCCGCAGGACCGACCGAATTGTTCGCGGGTCGGCACTTCACTTTCTGTCACAAGAACCGCGATAGGGTTCCCGACCTGACCATTCAATTAAGTGCCGATGGTCTAAGCGTTAGTGTTTTTGACAACGTAGGTCATTTGGATCTGGTTCCCATTGTTGGCGTACGCGTTATGTCGAGCAAATCAGATGTGGAAATGGCGCAAAAACAGTGCAGCGAATTGGTCGACTCTAGAATTAGGAATAGAGTAGAGCTTCAACAATCAATGGTCAGTGGTGGCGGTTTTGTTTCAAAGGCTCTCGCCGCTACTGTGACGCCAACATACTGGACACGCCTAGATAATGCGCGTCTGACCTGCAAGTCCTTGAAGCGCAGTGAGACGCTTGAAACTCAGGCCGGGAATTTTAAAATCGATGAATTGGCGAGCCAATATGCGACCGAGCACCCTGCGCTGGACTATGCGAGAGGACAATTCTACTCGAAGTCAGTGCTTGAGGAAATCTACGCAGATCCAACCATAACCACGGGCAACTGCGGGCACATAAATTGAAAATAGGG
>JAYSTF010000050.1:0-4956 GCA_043720065.1 Pseudobdellovibrionaceae bacterium
CTGGACATCGGGAGAACCGGGCGCTTTGGCTCGCCTTTCGATACTCGCATGACCAGTCATCAACTTTCCTTTTCCAAAATATTTGCCAGATGCAGATTCGCCATCGGCAATGGATTCCAACTCATCTTCGGTTAGCTTATTTTTTTTCTTTCGCATATCTCATCCTTTCTTGTTTGGTGGACTCCCAATATGTCACAATCCATGTGTATTCACCTTGCGAGAAACTGACCGTCGATAGAGCATGAATTTTTACATCGGTTGGCGCGCCCGGAAGGATTCGAACCTCCGACACCCTGGTTCGAAGCCAGGTACTCTATCCAGCTGAGCTACGGGCGCTTGAAATGTACCACATGACTTTCCTCAACTGTTCGCGTCGTTCCGACGACGCGAACAGTTGAGGAAAGTCATGTGGTACATTTCAGTATCAATTAACGGCGGAGTTTTCAAGGACCGGGAGGGGCTGGAACTTGTAAAGCCAGTTATTGAACCATTTCTCTGGGACCTTAACGAGTTTGGCGTTGTATTGGGGGCCGGCGGCCATATAGGCTTGGCGAGACGTCGCCACGCGCTGTTCGGCTCTGTCCAACTGCTCTTTTAAAGAAGCATATTCGGGGCTCTTTGCAAGCTTAGGATCTCTATCCATTGCCGACCTCATTTTCACAAGTTCCGTGCTCAAGCGAAACTGGAAACTTTGCAAGCGGTTCATTTGTTTTTCGTCATACTGGGAGATCGGCATGTGCATGGCCGCGGCCGATACGTAAGTTTCGCGAACCTCGGTGACGAGAGTCGTCCAAGCCGGCTCTTTGCGATCTTCAACCAGCTTTAAAAAGTGAGGTACGATGTCAGCCCGCAGGCGGTATTGCAGCAGCATCTCGGTAAAGGAAGCTTCAGCCTTTTCTTTCATGCCGGGCAATTCCTTGTAGCCACAACCTGAAAAAGTCAGAAGAAGACTTAAAACTACTAATAGTGCACGAAAGTCTGGTTTCATTGGGATTCTCCGCCTAAACGTCGATGTTTTAATCAGCTATCCAGAAAGGGTAACCGAGGTTTCGGAATTTCGCAATTTCGGCTAAGCGGTGCACAATGTCGAAAGCGTCGCCTACTTTTGGCCTTAAGATCACCTAAATTCAAACTCTGGCGTGGCATGGATGGTGAAGTAGTAAATCGGCAACAGGCAATGACCTTTGCCCTGGGCCTTGCACAAGCTAATGGGGTCGAAGATTTTTCTTCGGCCCCATTTTTTTATTCAGGAGGGCTTCTGATGCTTGGCAGTGATCACAGTCTTGATGTTGCCGCGCACGTTGAAGTCGCCGACGATCTCCATCTCCCAGGGATCCAAAAGCTCGACCAAATCATTCATGATTCGATTCGTAACATCCTCGTGAAAGACCTTCTGATCGCGGAAACTGTTGATGTAGAGCTTAAGCGCTTTAAGCTCTACACACCATTGGTCCGGAATATACTTGATATGGATTGTAGCGAAGTCAGGGAATCCACTGCGTGGACAAACGCAGGTGAATTCGGGACAATGAAACTCGATTGAGTATTTACGGTGTAGAGTTTGGTTGGGAAATCTTTCCAACTTGTTGTTTTCAATCGCTATTTCGCCGTAAAGACGATTCTCATCCATGCTAACTCCACACGCCGCTTTAGGTGTCTTAAGGGTTAGCAGTCTGAGATCGAAAACGCAATGCGCAATCGACTGTGAAAAACCGGGCACAAGCCCTAAAGATAGGCAAACCAAAGCCGATGGATAAAAGCATGACGATTTTAAAAGCTTTAATTGCGGCGACACTTTTATCAACTTTGGGCTGCCAGTCCAACCCATTGAAAGTGAGTTGTAGCGAAGCAGATTGGTTTGAAATGGGTCGTCGCGATGGTGCAATCGGTCGCGCGCCACAGCTGGATGCTCAACGTAAAAGTTGCGGTAAGTACTTCAGTCCCATGAGTGAAACCCTATTCACGTCCGGCTACAATAACGGGATCGCGGAGTATTGCTCAGAGGATAATGGGTATGACATCGGAGTAAGCGGCTCCGTTATGCAGAAGGTTTGCCCCGCTCCCATGGACATTCCATTCCTTGAAGCCGTTGAAAAAGGCCGCAAAGCCCGCGAGATTTCAAGTGTCGCGCGTGAGCGCGATGCGAGCGCGCGCAAACTTAAAGAAACCGAGAATCAAGTTAACTAATTCGCGGTCCGTTCCAGCCTCCGGTATATCGGATGAACCTTACCTTTAACGCTTCGATATGCGACTTAAATGGCGCTCCAGTCTTTGCAACGAGAATGGCGTTGGAGGCTTTGATGAATACTTTGAAGTATGCTAAAAATTTAGAGGCAGTTGGTTTCTCTCGAGAGCAGGCGGAAATGACAATTGGAATTTTAAGTGAGGTGGTCGAAAGCAACCTCGCCACTAAACAGGACCTGAAAGAGCTCAACACATCGCTAATAAATGAAATGCAACTGCTTGGTGCGTCCTTAAGGCATGAGATGCAGCAAGGTGACTCTTGGCTTAAAAGTGAGATGCAACAGGCCGACATTTCACTTAAAAATGAAATGCAGCAGGCCGATGCTTCACTTAAAAGTGAGATGCAAAAGGCCGACGCTTCACTTAAAAATGAGATGCAAAAGGCCGACGCTTCACTTAAACATGAAATGCAGCTGCTCGGCGCCGCTATTAGGAATGAGTTTCAGCAAGCTGACACTTCACTTAGGCATGAGCTTCAACAGTTGAAATCAGATTTGATTATCAAACTTGGTGCGATGATGGTGACGGGAATTGCAGTCGTTTCAGCAATTACCAAATTGCTATAATTTTTGCGTCATCGATCGGACCCACTTTATGTGGGCCTAACTTTTATAACCGCCAACGAAGCCAAGCTGATAATCTCAGAAAGGGCTTCGCCACTAATTTTGGTCATTGAAGTTCTGCGGATCTTGGGAGCGGCGGTCCCCTCCTTTTTGCTCACGACCCATCTCAAAAAAGCAGTGTCCCCGTTTTGGAATTTTGAGATTCAATGAGCATAACTCGAGTGTCAAATCGATTGCAGAGAAAATAAAGAGTCAATTTCCAAATCGGGAACACTACTTTTTTGCGAGCGCTCATTGCGGGGAAAGGCGGGTCAGGAATGCTGCGCCAAGATGATCTGCGACGTGATTAGAATTATTTCGTTGTTGATCACTATTTGAAGATTTGAAATAATTTGGCCATGATAGAAAAAATTCAGCAGCATTATAATTTGGGCAATGAGACAAGTCGCCTTAACGGCATATCGCTCGAGCGACTTAGAACTGAATCGATTCTTTATCGATATCTTCCTCAAAGGCCTGCAGTCATATTGGATATTGGCGGAGGAGACGGGGTCTATGCGTTTCCGCTAGCAAAAAAAGGTTATGAAGTTCATCTGGTCGACCCAATCGAACTTCATATTAAACAAGCTTTAGAAAATAATGAAACTGCTTCAGCTCCATTAAAAACCGCGCAAGTAGGCGATGCTCGCAAGCTTACATTCAAAAATGAATACGCTGATGCTGTTCTTTACCTTGGCCCACTTTATCACCTTCAGGAAAAAGAGGACCGCCTGAAAGCGTTGAAGGAGGCCTTTCGTGTTTTGAAGAAAGGTGGTCTCTTTATTTCTGCCCACATTTCTCAGTTCACGTCTCTCATCGATGGAATTCAATGGAAACATTTTGATGATCCGAATTTTATTAAAATCGTAGATGAGGATCTAAAAACGAGCCGCCACCATAATCCGACAGATCATCCTGCTTATTTTACTGAAGCTTATTTTCAGCATCCGCACGAAGCAAAGTGGGTTGATTCTGAGTTACTTGGAAAAAATTGAAAAAGACGAAACACTTGTTGGCGCCAGTAGCCACTATGCTGTTATCGCTCGAAAATGAGTTGTTCAAACCACTAGATTCGTGACCGCGTTCTGCCGCGATTAGTAAAGTGGTAGTGATCAAATCGATTTTATAATGTTGCCAATGAAAGAGTGCGCGTTAGGCAACGCTTTTTAGTTATAAATATTTGTTTTGCGTGATTTGAAAAGTCTATGATTTTGGGCCGCAAGACTTCAACGAATCTAGTGCTTCTGAAGCCCTATCGATGAAGCTCCATAAGAAGCGCTGGCCCGTCAGGGGTTTCAATCTGACCCTTCGAGCCGAAACCTGCTTTAGCGAGCAATCGAATGATTCGTTCATTACTCGGCGATGGGTCGGCAATGATCCTCTGCACTTCTGGTTTGGCAAATAGCATTCTTTTCGCCTCCTCTAAAATACATAGACCCGCACCTCGTCCAAGCCATTCAACTTCTCCGATGTAGAAATCAATTCCTACGGTCGCGTCGTCATACCCTTCCCACCAACCGTCACCCACGCGAGAAGCCCAATAGGATTGAAAGTATCCAATTGGTTCAGCGGCGGCTTCAATTACAAACTGTTCTACAGAACCGTCGTTTGAACGAAAGACGTACTGCTCATACGGTTCTTCATAATTGGAATTTCCCCAGGCCTCGATGACGTGAGGTATAGATTGCCAGATCTTCAGCAATTGAAAGTCATCAGTTCTAATTGGCCGAAACTCGATTTTCATGAAAAGGCACTTTATCCAACTTCCATAGAATTTATACTAAAAAATCTCAATGGCCTGGATGGGTCGGACTTCCCGTTGGCCTAACTGGCAATCCCAGAGGGCCAAAACGACTTTATCGACCCGTTTTAGCAACGCGATAGGTCTGACCAAGACGGTTTTAACCTAGGCAGATTTAAGCCTGGGCCGTGGTCACATGGCCCTCGTTAAAACGGCCCTAACTGCACCCAAAAGGATTGGTTATAAGTCAATTCGGGGATTAGTCGAAGTCCGTATTGAACCATAGCTAGATGCTACCGAGGAGCGGTGAGCCATTAGGCCCCCGCTGAGGATTGCCTTTTACGTATATCGACGATCTTGAAGTACCAC
>JAYSTF010000006.1:0-6136 GCA_043720065.1 Pseudobdellovibrionaceae bacterium
ACGACCCTTATCAAGAAACGCAATCTGATCAAAGCGCTCCAAACCACTTAGGCGATGCGTGACCATCACTCTTGTCGTTTTATGCCACTGACCAAAAAGTAAGTTATCGGCAAGCACCTTCTCTGTGTTCGAGTCCACGGCGGACAGAGGATCATCGAGGATGACTATTTGGGGATTATGAAGAACTGCTCGCGCCAAACTTAAGCGCTGTCGCTGTCCCCCGGATAAGTTAATCCCTTTTTCGCCAATCTCAGTCCAAATTCCACCGGCCATCTGCGCAATGTCTGTCGCCAAACAAGAGAGATGCAAAGCCCGATGGATTTCGTCGTCAGTTACATCAAAGCGACCGAATGTCAGATTGTCCCGCAAAGTTCCGTTCAAAATGAACGCTTCTTGCGGTACAAAGCCGACTTTCGGGTGGTCCATTGGCTCCCCTTCCGGAGAATAAAATCGGAGCTCACCTGCTTCACGTCGCACTTCACTCAGCAAAGCATGAATGAACGTCGATTTGCCGCTACCTACGCCGCCGACTACCGCTAAAGACGTACCCGGCGGAACTTTTAGACTCAAGTCCGACAGAGACAAGCTTTCCGCCTCCTCGTAGCGAACGCTTAGACCCTTCATTTCGAATCCCGCAGTCGATGCCACGACTTCAGATTTAGCCGCAGCCGGCGAGATCGTTTTAAGTCTCAAGAACTTGGCAATACGATCGCCACCAACCTTTGCTGCGATAACCTGACTCACAACTCGGGAAATGTTCGCAAACGGATCTTCAAGTAATGCAAATAGACTCACGCAAGTAAATACCAGCGCCGCGTCCAGCACTCCCCCCCGAACCGTGTAAACTGCAAGCACGGAGAATAAGACAACTGTACCCACGGAAACATACAGCAGAGTCACCATCAGCTGCGCTCTCGCGATGCGGCTACGGGACTCAAGCTCATTGCGACGGACTTTTGCGACCTCGGCCGCAATGCTTTTTTCCCAAACAAAATATTTCACAAGTCGGATGGCGGATAAGATCTGCGACATCAGCGTCACTCGCTTATCCCGCCACTTCATTAGGTCTTCATCGAACCGGGTAAAATCGCTTGATACCTTCTTGGTTATGGGAGCGAGCGTGAAAAGTAAAATTACGGCGACCCATGCGGTGCTTCCAATGTAGTAGAACAAAAGTCCCATGGTGCCGAAAATGATCAACACGCTATAGATCAAATCAGCAATCGCACCGCCGAATTCCGCTACGGCATCCGTATCGGCACTCATATGGTTGACAATGTCGCCAACGGGCGTCGCCTCTCGCGCTTCTTTTTGAAGAGCGAGAGAGTGCGCGAAAATTCGCTTGTTCACGACGTTGGTTATGATTTGAAACCAGGCTAAGTGCCGCACAAAGTAATGCTGTAGCGCTAGACCACCAATTAATCCCACTAAACCTACACCGGCGCCATAGAGCAACCCTTCGATCAACGAAGCGTTACTTGAGAATCCACCGCTAATGTTTTTCACGAATAAGTTAACCAGCACAGGACCTAGGAGATTCATCGCACCAAAAGTGAAATAAAACAGGAGGGCCCCAAACCAGTAGCGTCGCGATAGTGTCAGTAACGAGAGCAACATACGGCGACCGCTGGACCAATCCACGTTCTCCTCAGCAATCGCCGAGTTAGACGGATCCAAGTGCTCTGGTAATGCCGGCAAATCATCCGCTTGCAGGCTGCGCTTCGCACCCTGCTGTAAAACGGAATTCATATTAGAAAAGAAAACTTTTTCGTTAAGGCGCCTAAGCCAGCGCATATAAAACCTCATAAGATGTGAAAATACAAAAAACCTAATGATTGAATAGAATTAATACTTTTTTTTGAAAGCTTTTGATCGTCAGCGTGTGACTTGAGGAAGGAGTCCGCTAGTCATTGGTGACGCTGGATTAATATTTCCTGACATGCCGGCCTCCTTTCGAGACGAGAAGAGCTTAATTAGCTCTTCTCAGAGTAACGGTAAGACCTGGCGGTTTTCAAGAAGAAAGTTAAGAATCTTTAAACTTATTTTCTCTGGTCACGAACGCATTATATAGAACGCTCACCCGGTCAAAACTGGGCTGTGATGTCGAGATGCGATCGCCAGTAGGCGGTATTGGCACCCGTCATGTCTAATCGATTGTCGAAATGAGTTAGCTTTAATCCCATATTCTTTGCGAATTTCCAGCCTAGAGAAGCCACGGGTCCTCTCGTGTCTGTTTGGCCATTGCCGTAATTTGAATGAGTGAAAAGTGCCAACACGGCGTCAGATTCGATGGCAGCGTACGCGAGATGAAAGTCGAGATTCCTTTTTTCAATGAGAATTCCAGCCCAAATCGCTTCGTTAGGGTCGCTGGTTTCTTTGTTAACGACGAACTCCCCAAAACAGCCATAGGTCAAATCGTTTTGGCGCATTCGAACTTCCAAAAAATACTGCTTCGGTAAATAGGGACTTTTAACTATGCCAGGTCCATCTACCGAGTTACCAAATGATTCACCGCCGACTGCAAGATCGGCAAAATTCTGACCCTGAACTTTTACAAAATTAAAAAACCCAAACCCACCGGTTGCAGTGATCCACTCCGTTTCATACACGACACGCGCTTGAGCCCAGTTGAGCATATTGTCAGTTAAATCTTGCGAGAAGTAAGAATCGTAGTTTTCCCGAATATGATCGGAACCCGCAGTCAGGTGAACTCCGAAATTTTCCGCGAATATATACTTAGCGTGCGCTGATATTCCTTCGAGAGAAATGTCCTCATCGAGAATAATTTGACTGTTGCCAGGCCTAAAGTGGATTTGGGGCGACCTGCCGACGTACATCTCTAAAAACGGGAACGCCTGCCATTTAGCGAACGCTAGGTCGAGCCCCATGCTTCGTCGCCGTCCACCAGGTTCCGAGCCGTCACCTAAGTTTGAATTTCCGCTGCGATGATCATTTCCTGTCATGAGACGAATTTCCGCGGCTAGCTCTGGGCTCAGATCTGCTTTCAACCCAAATCGGGCACGTTGGCCCTCACGCAGCCGGGATTGAGAATCCCCATTTTTTTCAAGTTGAGTACGAAGACGAAGATCCCCGTTCCATGAGATTACCTCTGCGTGGGCTACGCTCGCGAGCAGAATAAATAAGATGAGGAATCTCTGCGGTAAATTCATGCCAAGCCTTAAAGATAAAAGTGAGCGACAAACCAAAACACATTATCGAAGCTGTCACGCACGGCCGTGTTGCGCTCTTGCCTGTACATTGCCAAAAAATCCCAATGCGGCCGTGGGAACCACTGCGTTCCAAGCGAGTACGCTTCATATTTTGGATTTGCATCAGCCATATCCATATTTGCAAATTCGTGGACACCAAAAAAGTGCAACCCTTGAAAAGCCTCGTAGCCAAGCTTGAATGTATCGATCAAACCCCATGTGCCTTGAGCATCCTTAATGCGGTCAACCTCGAGGAGGGCGTACCATTTTTCAGTGAACGATAAATGGGCAAAGAGCCCGTGAGCTCTGCGGGTGAACCGAGAGTTCAGTTGCTCAATCTGACCTTGATAGTAACTCAAACCAACTTTCGACGCTTCCCCAACTCCTCTAGCCAATTGAAGAGTGCCACCTTGCTCGGGCTTTGTCTGGTTGCCTTGAGCTTGAGAAAATAGCGCGGTCCCAATCGCCGAAGTTTTTGCGTCGTTCCACGAAACTTCAGCCGCGTAACGCTCTTGACCTGGCGAAAAATCAAGGAGCCGCCGCGTGACGAACATATGCTCTGGGAATGCGATCCCAAAGGCCGGCATAAATCGCCCGACTCTTAACGCCGATCTAGTTTCACTCTCCGGATTCGACAGCAGCACTTCAATTCCGTGGCGGGGACTTGCGATGTAGTCCTTTGCCACAGTATCAACACCTTGCGGCTCTACCCGGCCTACGGAAAAGAAAGCTCTCACTCTTGAGGAAATCTCGTAGAACGCATCGACATCAACTTGCATGATAAAAAAACGGCCGCGGGAGGCTTGTTCTGATTCAACGAAAAGCTGAAGAGTTCTTACATCGCCACCCAGAAGAAGTTTTTTTGTGGGCTTTACGAAGCCGTACAAGAACTCCTCCTCGCCTTCACCAACCGCCTTGCCCCCTAAACTCTTTTGGCTAAGAGCTTCGGAAGAAAGTGCCCGGCCATATTCATTTAGGAGATTTCCGCCAACTAAACTCGTGTGGCAAGCTGTGCAATGAACGTATCCGTGGCGAACCATATCAGGAAATGCAAATGCCTTAGCCGACATCAATGCCACGATGGCAAAAATGAACCGCATCACTCCGGCATTCCCATGTCGAACCACTTTAGAAGGACGCGCCGTTCTCTCGGCGTCAATGCTGGATAAGGGGCGAGCGGCATATTTTGTTTGATAATTAGCCTATCGAAAATGAGATTTGCTTTCGAGCGCACCTCCACGATCGAAGATAGATCGAGACCAGATATGGGGGGAGCATCTCCAGCACTGGCCGGTGCCCAATGACAAGCGGAACATTTCTTCTCAAAGATTTTAACTCTTACTTTATCCCAGTTGGTTGCGCCTTTTTCCAGATCAGGGTCTGGCTTCTCGCCATCGGCCACCTGATGCTCTGGGGCGCCGCTATCGAGCCAGTTACGTAAGATCTGAAGCTCTCTCTCACTTAGTTTGTCTTTTGGAGGCATGTCCTTAAGTTCGAGCGTCCTATATTCGACTTTATTCAATAGAGTTCGAACATTTTTGTAGTTCTCTAAATTCGTGTCACCCTTGTTGCCAGACGAATTAGCATGGCAGTTTAAGCATTTTGGACCAAGCACCGTCATTTGCACGGTCATAAAATCGGGAGCTATCAATTTTTCCTCACTAATATTTTGTCCTCGCCTTTCAGCGCCCTTAATGTGGTTGTAGTTACAACCCGCACTTAAGATGAATAAAATAAACAGCAGGACCTTTGTCATCTAGAGATCGCTCACTTCCGCTTTTGGAATTGATGTTGTTGCCGTTACCTCTACCTCATCCGTCACTGTCAATCCAGCAAAGGTCGGCTGCTTCATACCAAACTCTGTAATTTTAATTTTGAAACTGGAGACGGCCCTAATTTGATCCGCCTCGGGCCTAAGGCTCATGCTCACAAGCACTGATTGGTCGGTGCCTCGGACATTTAGTTGAGCCGGAATCGTAAACTGACCACCAGACCTAAGATGCTCCTTAGAAATTTTAACCTCATTCAGGGTGAGGACTGCGGCTGGAAATTTGCTTGTCTCTAGATAATTGTCTTTCATATGACGATTGCGTAGAGCCATTCCGGTATCGAGTGAATTCAAGTCCACTTCAATACGGCCACTCATGGTCACACCAGTTTCGTCGGCAATTAGGTCAAGATGACCTTCTGGCCCGGCCCCTTTTCCGTTGATGCGAATTCCAGTTGGTTTGACTACGGCAAGAAACTCAGTCTTGCCTGAATCCCTTTTTAAGACCGCAGCTTCCGTGCCCATAGATCCCGAAAACAAAATCGCCACTACAATGAATTCCAATTTCACTGTGTACCCCCACCGTATTTAATTTCGCACTCATCCACCCTCGGTCGCCAATTGCCAACTGCCGCTTCCTTCATAAATTCGAAAATGGCCCAACCCGCATTAAACGCTCCACGATCAAGCCACGCATTGAGACGCTCTGGATGTAAAGGCTGATCCGTATTCGGGTCAAATTGCAGGTCGGGGTGACCTGGCTCAAGATTCCCTTGAAAACAAACTTTATTGAACACTTCATGATCCATAAAAACCGGGGATGAAGCTTTGCCCGATGCGACCTGGTTTAAGCATTTCTCTCGAATACCATTGAGCATCTGGCCCCCATGCTTGCCCATGAAGCTAGAAAGCTCGGGAGGAAACTTTACCCTGGTTCCTTCCATCGCCATCCAAATCAAATACTGACCGGCAAGGTTTCGCTTTTCTTCCGGCAAATCAAATGCCTTAAAGTTCCCAGTCTTATTACCAAACATCCCATCGATGAGATTTGCTACCCGCACACTTCCACCCGACCAGTTAAGGATTCCTCTGGCAAGTGACGAATCCCCGTCGCCCCGAGGGCCATGACATTTCATGCAAGTGTTGCGAAAAAAGTAAG